>CAZNKU010000024.1:0-18834 GCA_964573775.1 uncultured Clostridiaceae bacterium
TTGAATATTATTATTAAATCACTTGCGGTAGAACGACTTTTTCGACGGTCTGAAATGACCGCATTTGCGGTCATTTTTTTATTTTATGTTTAATTTATAAAGCTTTATAGCATTACCTCTGCATACCTTATAATAATTTTCTTCAGTTATACATCCGTTTTCGTATGCTTCGTCCAACCAGGATGAAAGAAGAGGTTTTTGATTTGGTCTAACTATGTCAGTTCCAAACATAAGCCTGTCGGAAAATTCCTCAATAAATCTATATGTAAACTCAGGGTCTCTTGACATTGCACCATATCCGCTTCCTGCAGAAAGGTCACAATACAGGTTGGGGTATTCACGCATAAGCTCTGTAACTCTGCCGTTTTGCACCTTTCCCTTAGGATATCCGCATCTGTTTTCGTCGTTAACATTATCACCTATTTCACTCCAGAAACATTGTGAATGGCCCGCTATTTTTAGTTTTGGGTATTTTTTTAACATTTTTTCAAGTCTTGGAAGCCCAAGATCGTCCACTATTCCGTAAGAATTGCCTATTTTTTCTGATATATGAATTGTCACAGGCATATCACACTCACCACAGTGATAAAAGAGATTGTCCAAAAGAGGGTCATCAATATACAAGTTTGCCATAAGTTCCCCTACACCTACAGCACCGCGGTTTTTATAATATTCAATAAACTGAGAAAAATCAGTTTTGGGACTGTTTTCGCCCATTCGGGGGTCTAGGTTGCAAAACCAATAGAAGGTATCGGAATATTTGTTCGCAAGATATTCCATTTCCTCATTTGTCCGTATGGAAGTTCTGAATTCGGGACTAATCAAAGGTAAAAGAAACCCTTTGTCTATATCGAGTTCGTCATAAATATTTTTTATCTGTTCCGGAGATGCCATTGCAATACCGGGGCGAATTTGTGTGTTTTCCCACATGGTTGCATGGGCGTGAATATCAATTTTTTTCATCGTAATTTCCATAGCCTTTCTGCCCACAAATAGTAAATAAAAATAATACACGTTTCTTATCGTGGGCAGATAAGGCGTTAAGTGGGAATTATGCACATCACCGTTTCGTGCCTTTTGGGCACGAAAATTTCGGAGGTGCAATAAATTCCGCCGGAGGCTAACGTGATTTTTCACGTTATTTTTCCTCATGTACCATTTATTATATATTAAGCTTTCAATAAGGTATATGGACAATATTCTTAAAAATACAATGTTTAGTGCAAGCAGTAAGGATTATTTTTGAAAATCACAATCGGTTTTAAAACCGAAAAACATACAAAAAGTACCGTAGAGAAAATCTATGGGGCTTTTTTATTGCACAAAAAAAGTATGTATGATAAAATTAATTTATATTATTTATAGGTCATCGGAGGGAAATATGAAATTTGTACATTTGTCAGATCTTCACATAGGCAAAAGAGTAAATGAATATTCTATGCTTGAAGACCAGGAATACATACTTACAAAAATAATTAATGTTATAGATGATGAAAAACCTGACGCTGTAATAATTGCCGGAGATGTGTATGACAAATCTGTTCCGTCAGCAGAGGCCGTAGGACTTTTTGATGACTTTTTGGTGCGATTGTCAAAAAGAAACCTTAATGTGTTTGTTATAAGCGGAAACCACGATTCTGCAGAACGCATAGCCTTTGGCGGAAGGCTTATGACCAACAGCGGAATATATATGTCACCTGTTTATGACGGTAACGTAAGGCCTGTTACACTTGAGGACGAATACGGCAAAATTAATGTATGGATGCTTCCTTTTGTTAAGCCTGCCCATGTTCGCAGGTTTAATGAGGATGCGGAAATAACCTCTTATACTGATGCTATAAAGGTGGCTGTTGACAAATTTGATATTGATGCTGATGACCGTAATGTAATGATAACACATCAGTTTGTAACAGGTGCAGAACGCACGGAATCCGAAGAAATATCGGTTGGTGGTACTGATAATGTAGACATATCTGTTTTTGATGTATTTGACTACACTGCCTTAGGTCATATTCACCGTCCGCAGAATTGCAAATCAGAAAAAGTGAGATATTGTGGTACACCGCTTAAATATTCCTTTTCCGAAGCAAAGGATAATAAGAGTGTTACTGTGGTTGAACTAAAAGAAAAAGGTTCACTTGCCGTAAAAACTATTCCGCTTGTGCCCATGCGTGATATGGTTGAAATTAAAGGAAAATATGATGAAATTATGCTTAAAAGCTTTTATGAGAATACAACCTATCAGGAGGATTATACCCATATAACTCTAACAGATGAGGATGACATTCCCGATGCAATAGGCAAACTTCGTGTGGTGTATCATAATCTTATGAAGCTTGACTATGACAACATACGTACAAGAACAATGAGGAATATTGACGGTGCAGAGGATGTAGAGAAAAAATCACCATTTGAGCTTTTTGCAGAATTTTTTGAACAGCAGAATAATCAACCCATGAATGAGGAGCAAAGTGAATTTGTTAAAAATCTTATTGCAGAAGTATGGGAGGAAGAAAAATGAGACCGAATAAATTAATAATGTCCGCTTTCGGCCCATACGCAGGCAGGGTTGAGGTTGACCTTGAAAAATTGGGGCAAAAGGGACTTTACCTTATAACCGGTGACACGGGTGCGGGTAAAACCACCATATTTGATGCAATAACATATGCCCTTTTCGGTGAAGCAAGCGGGGCAAACAGAGATTCTACAATGTTTCGTTCAAAATATGCAGAGCCGGAAACACCAACAGAAGTAGAACTGTACTTTTCGTATGCAGGTAAGGATTACTATGTAAAAAGAAATCCTGAATATATGCGTCCTAAAAGTAAAAGCGAGGGTTTTACAACCGAAAAGGCTAATGCCGAGCTTCACTATCCTGACGGAAGAGTTGTAACAAAGCTAAGGGAGGTAAACAGTGCCATTATTGAAATTATGGGTATTGACCGTAATCAGTTTACGCAGATTGCAATGATTGCACAGGGTGACTTTTTAAATCTTCTTTTAGCACCTACCGATGAAAGAAAAAGAATTTTCCAGAAGCTTTTCAAAACACAGAACTATTATGTTTTGCAGGAAAAACTTAAAAGTGAATCGGGAAAGCTTGGTCATGAATACGAGGTAATTAAAAATAGTATTGAACAGTATATAAGCGGTATTGTGTGCGATGAAGATGATGTACTGTATATCAGGGTTAAAAAGGCAAAGGATAATGAACTTCAAATATTTGAAATTATTGAGCTTTTACAAGAGCTTATTAAAAATGATAAGGAATGTGAAGAAAAGTATGATAAAGAAATAAAAGCCCTTGATAACAAATTGGAGGAAATTACAAAAATACTTACACAGGCACAGACTTTAAAAACTGCCAAAGATGCCCTTGAAAAAGCACAGGCAGAGCTTGAATATGCAATTTCTTCCAAAGATGTATTGTCTGAAAAACTAAAAATTGAAGAAGATAAAAAGGGCGAAACAGATGAACTTGTAAAGAAAATAGCGGCAATAGATGCAGAACTTTTGGGTTATGATGAGCTTGACAGCAAAAAAAGTGATTTACTTAACATAAGCGCATCGGTTAAGGCTGATGAATCAGCTTTGGAACTTAAAAATGCTGAACAGCAAAAATCAATAAAAAAAATAAGAGGATTTGAGGCTGAATTAAAAGTACTTGAAAATGTAGGTGCAGACAAAGCAAAGATAGAGGCACAAATAAAAGAACTGACTGTAAAGCTTACAGCACTTGATAATCTTTCAAATAATATTAAAGAACTTCTTGATTTGGAGGAAAAACTTAAGAAGGCTCAGGAGGTTTACAAGCAAAAGTCACAATTTTCAGCCGATAAAAAGGCGGAATATGAAACTTTAAATAAAGCATACCTTGATGAGCAGGCAGGAATACTTGCAGAAACTCTTGCCGTCGGTAAGCCTTGCCCTGTATGCGGCTCAACCTCACACCCATATGTTGCGGATAAATCCGCGAATGCTCCAACAAAGCAGGAACTTGAAGATGCAAAACTACAAGTTGATAAAGCACAGATGGATGAAAATGAAGCAAGTCAGAAAGCGGGGCAATTAAAAGGTATTGTCACAGAAAGAAAAACTGCTGTTGATAAGTTGTCGGAGGAATTACTTGACGGTGAAGACCTTGACTATGTAAGAAACAACATTTCTTTGGTGTATAATTCAGTTAAGGAAAAGCTTGCGGTAATTGAAAAAGATGAAAAACGTAAAGCTGAAATAACAACCATTTTGCCTGAAGAAAGGGAAGTGCTTGAGTCTTTAAAAAATGATATTTCTCTTTTGGGTGAAAATATTGCCAAAAATAAAGCAACTGTTGAAGCCGTTGCAAAGAGAATTGATGAACTTAACAAAAGCCTTATGTTTGAAAGTAAGTTTAAGGCAGAGAAAGCTAAGGCTGAAATGACATTAAAAAAAGCAGAACTTGAAAATGCACTTGTTAAAGCAAAAGAAGCTTTTGATGCCAATGAAAAGAATATTACTGCAATAAACAGCCGTATTGAGGAAAACAAAAAACTTCTTGCACACAGTACTGAACTTGATGTTACAGGTGAGGAACAAAGACAGGCAGAATTAAAAGAACAAAAAGATAAAATACTTCACTTACAAAAAATGGTACATTCACGAAAGACTGCAAATACATTTTCCTTTGAAAATATTGTACGGAAATCCGATGAAATAAAAGCTGTTGAAGAAGAATGGATGTGGGTAAAAACCCTTTCCAACACCGCAAACGGCAACCTTTCGGGCAAAGAAAAAATAATGCTTGAAACCTATATACAGATGAATTATTTTGACCGTATTATAAACCGTGCAAACACTCGTTTTATGATTATGTCAGGCGGTCAGTATGAATTAAAACGCCGTATTGAAGCTACAAACAACCGTAGTCAAAGCGGTCTTGAACTTGATGTAATTGACCACTATAACGGAACGGAGCGAAGTGTAAAGACTTTGTCGGGCGGTGAATCCTTTAAGGCGTCCCTTTCACTTGCACTTGGTCTTTCTGATGAAATTCAGTCATCTGCAGGCGGAATAAAGCTTGATACAATGTTTGTTGACGAAGGCTTTGGGTCACTGGATGATGAATCACTTGCTCATGCAATTAATGCCCTTTCTTCACTTGCGGAAGGAAACAGGCTTGTGGGTATTATTTCCCATGTCAACGAGCTTAAAGAACGTATTGATAAGCAGATTGTAGTCACAAAGGAAAAAACGGGAGGCAGTAAAATTTCTGTTGTTTCATAAAACAAAAGACGTAGAGTGGATATAGCATATATTACTTATAAGTAAAAACGAGGTGGAAAACTGATGTTTTACACCTCGCATTTTTTTATTCAGCTGCTTTTTGAATTTCAAGTACCTGTCTTTGGGATTTTAAAATATCCTGAGTGTTCATCATAGTTTCTGTACCATTGATTTCAAGAACAAAGTCGTTCAGGTAATCAATTTTTATGTCGGCACAGTCTATAATTTCCTCGGTATTTTTAAATACATGGATTTTGTTGGACGCATAGTTGAAGCTTAACATTCCGTCTGTTCCCCATATGTAAAAATCCCAGTATGTAGGCAAAATGCTGTTATATTTTGGTGCGGCGTAGGAAACGTCTGCCATAACGGAAATACCGCCTTCCATTTCAGCCATAAACTGACCGCAGTCTTTAAAGTCAGGCTCTTTGTCTGCAAAGGCATTCCATGTTTTTGCACAGTTTATCTTTGTAAAATTTTTGCCTGTTATAAATCTTAACAAATCAACGCCGTGAATAGCAATATCATTTATTGTACCGCCATGTTTTCCTTCTTCAAAATACCACCATGGACGGTTGCCGTAGTCAAGGCAATGCTGACCTGTAAATGTAATGTTTACTATTTTACCAAGGTCACCGTTTTTTACAATTTCGCAAACTTTGGAAATTTGAGGAAGGTATCTTAAATCAAACATGCAACAAACCTGAAGATTATTTTCTTTTGAAAGCTTTTCGATTTCATCAAGTTCTGTAAGGTCTGTGCATATTGGCTTGTCGCATATAACGTGCTTGCCTGCTTTAAGAGCGGCAATTACCATTGCACCTCTTTTGCCGTAGTAGTCACCTATTGCAACAGCTTCAACATTATTATCTGTTAAAATTTCTTCGTAAGAATTATAGTTGAAGGTTACCCCATCATCCTCTGCGGCCTTTTTTGCATCTTTGTTTTCTTCAAAGCATCCTGTAAGAGTTACTTTGTCATTTTCTTTTACCATATTATAAAGTGTCATAATATGGTAGTGTCTAAAACCTGCAAAAGCTATATTCATGGTTTTAACCTCTCTTTATTGTTTCTTCCTTGCCGCTTGCAAGAGAACGGTCAATTGCGTTCATAACGTAAACAGGTGCAAAAAATTCGTCATATGACTGTACCATTTCACCGCCTGTAAGAATTGTGTAGTATTCTGCAAATTCATTTTCGGAGCAATTTGCAGGTGAAAGAGGTTTAAGTATATAGTCATTTTCACAGCTTATGCCTGCAAAGTATTTGTAGTTAAGGTCTACATATTGCAGATTTACGTCATATTCGTCATAACGAAGTGTGCAGTTTAAAACCTTGCCGTTTTTAAATGTAATTACGGAATTTGGATAATAACCGAAAATTTCACTTGCCATCTGAACAAGGTGCTGTGAATAGAAGTAGAAGTTGCCGTATACACTGTCTACATTTATGGGAGCACGCAGTATACCGCCATAAACTTCACCATATGTCTTTTCAGCAACAGCTTCTTTGAATTCTTTTATAACATCAGGGTGTTTAAGTGTTGAACCCCCTGTTACTTTTACATTGTTTTTTATAAGCTCGGCTTTGAATTCTTCAGCTTCTTCTTCAGTTATTGTTATTGGTTTATCTATAAACATTGGTATGCCTGATGCAATGTATGGCTTTGCATATTTGTAGTGGTTGTCACCGTGACGTGCTGTTATAACAATACCGTCAACTTTGCCCACAAATTCGTCGTAGCTTTTTGCAACATTTACACCAAATTCGTCCTTTAGTTTGTTTGCGGCTTCCATATCTTCACTGAAAACACCAATAACCTCTACATCTGAAAACCTTTCTTTTTCTTTAATTACATTTAAAAAGTTTTTTGCGTGTGAATTTTCACATCCAAGTATAGCTATTTTATACATTTTAATCCTCCTTAGAATTTTACAGGTAGCGGATTTTCAGCATGTACCTGTTCAATAACACTTATAACCATAGCGGCATATTCAGGTTTGATTTCCATTTCTTTGTTATTTACTATTGCCTCATACATCATTTCGTAGAAAAGCTTTGTGCCTGTGTCAAATGCCGTGCCCTTTGTTTCGCCGTTTTCAACGTGCTTTTTAAGCTCTTCTTTGCAGTATATAGGAAGACCCTCTTCGTTTTTGAGTGGTGTTAAAATAAGCTTTTGTTCAGGGTTTTCACCGTCTACAATATATGTCATTTCCCACTCTGTTGTAGATGATTTGAAAGTACCCTTTGAACCTAAAAATTTAATTGTAGGTGCGGCGTAAGCGTCGTTAGAGTTTACTTCAATGTCAATAAGTGGCTTGTTTGGTGCTGTAATAAGAATTTTTGCATAGTCGTCAGAATCACCGCTTGACAAAACATGGTCAAGACTTGAATATACAACCTTGAAATTCGGGTCAAAGTCTAAAAATGCCAAACCGTAGCCTATTGGGTGCGGACCTGTGTTGTATATGTTACCGCCCATTTCAACCTGTGCAGTCTGCCAGTCCCATCTTCTTGAAAAACCGTTGTATGTAATGTCAATCTGCTTGATTTCACCAAGCTTTCCGCTTTTTGCAGTTTCCCATGCATTAACAAAGAAAGGTGCAAAAAGTGACTGGTGGAATACACCAAGCTTAAGATTTTTTTCCTTTGCTATTTTAATAAGGGTGTCGCATTCATAACGGTTTCTTGCAAAAGGCTTTTCGGTTGCTACATTAAAGCCGTTTTCAAGCAAATCCTTTGCGATACGGTAGTGGTCTTTGGACATTGATGCGTTTACAACAAGGTCAATATCCTTTCTGCCGTAAAGCTCTGTGTAGCAAGAATATACTTCGCAGCCGGGATATTCCTCCAATGCTCTTTTGCGTCTTTCCTCGTCTGTTTCAACAACTGCAACAACATTAAAAAGTGTGTTGACATCAGACTTGAAGAATGTACCGTGGATGTTACGTCCGCTTCTGCCCTGACCGATAATGGCAACATTTAATTTACTCATATTAAAAACCTCCTTAGTGTTTTTTCTTTATGATAAACCATATTTTTTGAAAAGTATATAACAAAAAATACGGAAACATATTGCAAAAAATGTAGAGTTGTGCTAAAATAAAACAAAGGAGGTGGGGTTTTGATTAAAGTTATATCACAATATAAGGATGATTGTCTGGCTCACACTCATTCCATATCAACTAATCCAAATGACAATAATTTTTATTTTCATACCCACGATATTTGTGAATTCATTTTTTTGAAAAACGGTGATACTTCGGCAATTATAGGCGATAAAACCTATAAATTGCAAAAGGACAGTCTTGTTATTTTCCGTTCCAATATCCCTCACCGAATAAAAATTGACAGCAGTGAGGTTTATGAAAGGCATAATATTTTGTTTAACGAAAATGAGCTTGCTAACGGCATTTTTCATAAACTTCCCAAGGAAATTGATTTGATAAATTGTAGCGGCAATGAACGAATGATAAAGCTTTTTGATAAAATAGATTATTATTACAGCAAGTTCAGCGGTGAAAACTTGAAAATATTGGTAAAAAACACCATAGAGGAGATTCTGTTCAATCTTTATGTAGAACCTTTTGAGGAATTTAATACTAATCAGATTTCCGTCCATCCGATTATAAGCAAAGCAGTTGAATACATAAACAGGCACTATACAGAACCAATCACCATAGATGATATTGCAATGGAGGTTTGTGTCACTAAAAGTCATATGCATCATTTGTTTATGGAGAATATGAAAATCAGTCCAAAAAAATACATAAATATGAAACGGCTTTCAAAGGCACAAAAGCTTATTTCCACAGGTGAAAAACCTACGTCTGTATATATGAAATGCGGTTTTTTGGATTACGGAACATTTTTCAGGAATTATACAAATTATTTTGGGTTTTTGCCTTCGGAAAAAGATAAGATAGCAATTGAAAGAAAGATGGAATCTTAAATACATATTTTGCAATATATGAAGTGATTTTTTGACATTGACATTTTTTATAATGCAGATTATCATTTAAATATAAATTTGGGAGGTATTTAGAATGAGAAAAGATAAGTTGGAAGTAAAAATTTATGAAACAAGAGATAAAATGGGTATCGGTGCCGCTGATGATATCGCCGCTGCAATAAAGGAGCTTTTGGCAGAAAAAGATGAAATCAATATGATTTTTGCCGCTGCACCTTCACAGAACGATATGCTTTTGCACCTTTGCGAAAAGACAGATATTGAATGGGAAAGAATCAATGCTTTCCATATGGATGAATACATAGGGCTTGCACCTGATGCACCACAGTGCTTCAGCAACTTTTTAAAGAGAGGCATTTTTGACCTTAAACCTTTTAAATCCGTAAACCTAATTAACGCAGGGGCAACAGATGCACAGGCAGAGGCTGACAGATATGCAAAGCTTCTTACAGAAAATCCTGTTGACATTGTATGTATGGGTATCGGCGAAAACGGTCACATTGCTTTTAACGACCCTCACGTTGCAGATTTTAATGACAAGGAAGTTGTTAAAATTGTTGAGCTTGACGAGGTTTGCAGAATGCAGCAGGTTAATGATGGTTGCTTTGAAAAGCTTGACGATGTTCCAAAGTGTGCACTTACACTTACAATTCCCACACTTGTATCACCAAAATACAACTTCTGCGTAGTGCCAGCAAGCACAAAGGCAGAGGCTGTTAAAAATACTGTATTGGGTGAAATTTCCGAAAAATGCCCTGCATCTATTTTAAGAACAAAGGACAATGCAGTTTTGTACTGCGACAATGACAGTAGTATTTACATTAAAGAGGTATAATAAATGATTACTAAAATTTTTGGCGGTAATGTTATAACCGACAGAAAAATTGAAAGAAAAGATGTGTACATAGAAGACGGCAAAATTATTGCCGTAACCTTGGACGAAATGCCTTTTGATAAGGAAATTGATGCAACAGGCAAGTATGTTTCCCCTGGATTTATTGAAATACATACTCATGGTGCGGCAGATTGGGACTTTCTGGACAATGATGTAGAAGGGTATCTTGCTATTGCAAAGGCTCATGCAGAGCACGGTGCAGGTACAATTTTGCCTACAATAACCTCCGCAGGCAGAGAAAGCACTTTGGGCTGTATCAAAACCTTTGAAAAGGTAAAGGATATGGAGCATGACGGTGCAAATATGCCCGGGCTTCACCTTGAAGGTCCATACTTTTCGCCTGCACAGGCAGGTGCTCAGGATCCAAATCTTATAAGAAATTTTGATAAAGAGGAATACAGCGAGTTTTTAAATGCTACCGACTGCATTATGCGTTGGACAGGTGCTCCTGAAGTGGAAGGCTCTGAGGAATTTGCAAAAACACTTACAGCAAAGGGAATTCTTCCCTGTATCGGACACAGTGACGCAAACGGCGACTGTGTAAAGGAAGCCTTTAAAAACGGCTTTACACATGTTACACACCTTTATTCCGCTACAAGTATCGTACACAGAAAAAATGCCTTCCGTTATGCAGGTATTGTGGAAATGGCTTATCTTTTAGATGATATGACAGTAGAGATTATAGCAGACGGTGTTCATCTTCCTGCCGACCTTTTAAAGCTTGTTTACAAAATTAAAGGACCTGAAAAGACATGTCTTATTACAGACTCTATGCGAGGTGCAGGTATGCCTGAGGGTACGGAAAGTATATTGGGTGGCAGAAACGGCGGTTTGCCTGTTATTATTGAAGATGGTGTTGCAAAGCTTCCCGACCGTACAGCTTTTGCAGGAAGTGTAGCTTTCTGCGACAGACTTGTAAGAAATATGGTTAATATGGCGGAAGTTCCTTTAGAAGATGCAATATATATGATTACACAAACTCCTGCAATGGTAGTAAATCTTGATAACAAGGGTGCCATTAAAGCAGGTATGGATGCCGATGTTGTAATATTTGACGAAGATATAAATATTTTAATAAATATTATTGGCGGACGAGTTGTTTATACAAAATAATAAAAACAGGTATGTTGCTTTAGAAAACATACCTGTTTTTTATCTTATCCGGTATTTCAATTAAAAAAGGATGTGAAATTTTAATGATTTTAACAGAGGTTGTTTTTGACCTCTGTTTTCTATTGCTGAATTATGTTACCAAAAGATTCTTGACAATATTTTTTGTGTATGCTAAAATTTGAATGGTATGTAATGTGCTAAAAAATTTGAGGAGTATTCTATGAATTCCAAAAAGTTTGATTTGATTTCTGACGAAATGTCTGAAAAAATTATTGAAGCGGCTGAAAGATTGGTAACTTCATACGGTGCTGAAAATATTACTGTAAGGCGTATTTTAACAGAACTTGGGATTACAAACAGGGTATTCTATAATCGGTTTCATAATATAAACGAGGTTTTGGAAATTGTTTACAGAATTACTATATTGAAAATACGTGAAAGCTTACCTGAAAATTTTGAAGCAAACACCAAGGAAGCTTTTTTTGAATATGTTATGGATATCGTGGTTCATTCTCTTGAGAGTTCATATGACCACAAGATGCAATTTAACCAGTATGTATTCAAACGTGATTCTATCTCTGAAAGTAATTCCAGATGGTGGTGTGGTGAAATTAAAAAGCTTATTGATTACGCTATGGACAGAGGATACATTAAAAAGGTGGATTCCAAAGTACTCAGCTATTCAATATGGTGCTTTATCCGTGGTTACAACGCCGATGCGGTAGGCAGAAATCTTCCTAAGGATGAAGCGGTGGAAAACTTTAAGTACAGCTTTGGTTTTTTGCTTGATGGTCTGAAATCATAAATAAAAATTTAAATAGGGTAATTTTATGTATTCAAAAGATTATGAATTAAGATACAGCGATATGGACAGAGGCTGTAATATAAAAAAAAGTGCGGTTATAGACATTTTGCAGGATGTAGCCATTATGCATGCAAACAGTGTTGGACTTGACCATGAAAAGTTTGAGTCAGTTTCTGTGGCATGTCTTCTGGCAAGCTGGCGCATAAAATTTATAAAACCATTAATACCATACGAAAAGGTAACTGTAAAGACAGGTATTATGAAGATAACCAAATGTGAGGCATACCGTAAATATGAAGTGTGGCAGAATGGTGAATGCAAGGTTGTTGCTACTGCCGTATGGTTTACGGTAAATACTGAAAAAATGCGTATAGCCCGTGTTACCGAGGAGCTTTTTACAGCATTTGAAAGTGTTTCAGAAGAAGATAATAATTTACCATGTGAAAAGCTAAAACCTGCTGAAAATACAGAGTACATAGGTAAAAGTGTGGTTGAAAAACGTGATCTTGACACAAACAACCATATGAATAACGTAAAATCTGTAGAGGTTGCATTAAATCGAATGCCTGAAGATTTTGAGTTTTCAGAGCTTCAGGTTAAATATCGCAAAGAGCTTAAGGAGGGCGAAATCATAAAAGTGTATGGAAATGCAGATAGTGAAAAACTCTGTTATGAACTTCGCAATGAAAATGATGATTTGTGTGTATTGATTTGTGCAAATAAGTAATAATAAAACAGTAAAACTTTTTTGTTTTACTGTTTTTTGTTTGCTTTTTTCATATAAATATGATATAATTCGACAAATTAGTATTTTGAAGGAAGGTTTTTTATGTTTAATGAATTATTAAGTGGATTTGTCTATACAATGAGCCGTTTTATGTTCTTTTTAGAGGGTATATTCGGTAAGGTTAATGATGTCTTATACGGTTATATTCTCATTGTATTACTTGTTGCGGTAGGAATTTATTTTACGGTGCGTACAAAATTTGCACAGTTCAGATTACTTGGCGAACAGCTTCGTGCTGTTACGGAAAAGCCAAAGGATAAAAACAGCGTTTCTTCTTTTCAGGCACTTATGGTTTCCACAGCCTCACGAGTAGGCACAGGTAATATTATCGGTGTTTCTTCGGCTATATGCCTTGGTGGCTTTGGTTCTGTGTTCTGGATGTGGGTTATTGCCATCATAGGCGGTGCATCTGCATTTATAGAAAGTACATTGGCACAGATTTTCAAAAGACGCGGTTCTGACGGTAATCTTTACGGTGGTCCTGCATATTACATTGAATCAGGACTTAAGTCAAAGCCTCTTGCAGTTTTGTTTTCAATCTTTCTTATTCTTACCTACGGTGTAGGTTTTAATATGCTTGGTTCATATAACCTTCAGTCCACATTTTCAAGCTATTCATTTTATAATGAAACTACAACACCGTGGATTATAGGTCTTATACTTGCAGTTGCAGTAGGCTACTGTCTTTTCGGCGGAGGCAAGAGAATTATCAAGGTTGCAAGTTTTCTTGTACCTTTTATGGGTATTGCTTATGTTTGCGTAGCTTTGTTAATTATCTTTACTAATATATCTGTAATTCCAAGTGTTTTTGCACGTATATTCAGCGAGGCTTTTGATGTACAGGCTATCTTCGGCGGTTTTATGGGTTCTTGTGTAGTGTTTGGTATTAAACGCGGACTTTTCAGTAATGAGGCAGGTATAGGTTCAGCACCTAATGCTGCCGCATCGGCTGAGGTAAATCACCCTGTTAAACAGGGCTTGGTACAGACACTTTCTGTATTTTTGGATACATTGGTTATTTGTACAGCTACAGCATTTATGTGTATGTGTTCGGGCATAGAACCGTCTGCAAAACTTGACGGTGCACCTTATGTTCAGCAGTCCTTGCAGGCAACACTTGGGGACTTTGGACCTGTATTTATTACTGTAGCAATGGTACTTTTTGCATTTACTACTCTTATAGGAAATCTATACTACGTTGACCAGGGTATTTTCTACCTGAAGGGTAATGTTCCAGGTAAAAATTTCAGGAGAGTATATTATGTAATTGCTTCTTTGCTTGTGTTTGTCGGTGCAGGGCTTAATGCAGGTATACTTTGGTCTATTGCAGACATTACAATGGGTGCTATGGCAATTATTAATATTCCTGTTATATTCATACTTGGCAAATATGCTTTGCAAGCCCTTAAAAATTATGAAAGACAGCGTAAAAATGGAGTAGACCCTGTGTTCCATGCTGCTGATGTTGGTTTGGAAGGTAAGGTAGAAACCTGGCAATAATTTGTAGGATAATAAGGGGCTGTAAAAAACTGATTGTTTTTTACAGCCCCTAGCTTTTTCTTATTTGTATTTTATTTCCTTTTTGTGTTCTGGACTTTTTTTACATCCCTATCTTTTATTGCTTATTCATATTCCATTCTTCGGTTATACCGCCAATTGATTTGAAATGCTCCCAAAATTGGGGATAAGATTTGTTTATGGCTTCACTGTCCTCGACAGATACAAGACTTTTACAGCAAGTGCTTGCAATGGCAAGTGCCATAGCTATGCGGTGGTCGCTGCATGTGTTCGCGGTACCTCCTGCTATACAGTCTGCACCTTCAATTACAAGGCGGTTTTGCTGTTCTATTATTGTGGCACCTATTGAGTTAAGCTGATTTGCAATGTTAATTGCACGTTCTTTGTCACATTCAATACCATTTATTATAGTTTCTCCCTGAGCAAATGTTGCCATAACACATATTGCAGGTAAAAGATCAGGGTTTTTGGAAATGTTTATTTCTGTTCCCTTAAGCAGTGTAGGAACTGCCGCAATTGCACCGTTTTCCACCACTATCTGACCATTCATTTTTTCTATAATATCTATAATGTTTTTATCTACCTGTTTTGTTTTAAGGTTAAGACCGTTGCACACTATAAAGTTACCTAACGCCCCTGCCGCAAGGTAAAAAGCGGCGTGTGAAAAATCACCTTCCGCATGGTAATCAAAGGGCTTATATTCCTGGTTACCCTTTATACGGAACAGCATATATTTATAATTATAAATTTTTATTCCGAATTTTTCTAAAATATCTATTGTCATATCCAGGTAGCCTTTGGATTTAAAAGGTCCTGAAAGTCTTATTTCCGTATCGTATTTTGCTAATGGCAGAGCAAATAGCAGACCACTTAAAAACTGGCTGTTTACATTTTCGTCAAGCTCTATCACATTACCGCTTAAATCTCCCTTTTTTACTGTTATAGGCAAGGAGTTATTGTTGCTTGTAACATATTCTGCACCAAATTTATCGAAAATATCTGTGTATGTTTTAAGTGAACGCTTTTCCAGACGCTCACGACCTGTAAATATAACATCTTCAGCAGTGTTAAGCGCAAGGGGAATTAAAAAACGCAACGTGCTTCCTGAACCACGGCAGTCAATTTTTATTGCACCCTCGTTGCAAAAGGTGTTCGTACCGTCTATGGAATATTTTCCGTTACCAAGGTTTTTAACCTCTGCACCCATTGATTTTACGGCATTTATGGTTGTCTGTATATCATCTGAATCACATATGTTTGTAAGAATAGATTTTCCTTTTGCAAGTGCCGCACATATTATTGCACGGTGACACAAGGATTTTGATGAAGGTATTTCAATTCTTCCGTTTAATTTTGATGGGGTAATTGTTGCACTCTTCATATAATCACCTCTTTGTTAAGTATATAAAAAAATTTATGTTTAGTCAAGAAAATGTTTGAAATTTACCTATAACCTGTGTTATACTATAATGTAGTAAATTTTATGGAGGTAAACATGGCTGATTATCAGGATAAAATTCGAAATTTTTGTATAATTGCTCATATAGATCACGGTAAAAGTACACTTGCCGACAGACTTCTGGAATATACAGGCGTTGTTGCTGAAAGAGATATGGAAGAACAGATTCTGGACAATATGGATTTGGAAAAGGAAAGAGGAATCACCATTAAGGCACGTGCCGTACGTGTTGCTTATAAGGCAAAGGATGGGGAGGAATATACCCTTAACCTTATTGACACACCTGGACATGTTGACTTTAACTACGAGGTTTCACGCAGTCTTGCGGCTTGTGAGGGTGCAATACTTGTAGTTGATGCCGCACAGGGTATAGAGGCACAGACCTTGGCAAACACATACCTTGCAATAGACCACAACCTTGAGGTTGTTCCTGTTATTAACAAAATTGATCTTCCAAGTGCAAGACCTGACTATGTTAAGAATGAAATAGAAGATGTTATTGGTATACCTGCCGATGAAGCTCCGCTTATTTCTGCTAAAATGGGGCTTAACATTGAAGATGTATTAGAGTCAGTTGTTAAAAATATTCCTGCACCTGAGGGTGATGTTGAAGAACCTTTGCAGGCTTTGATTTTTGACTCTTATTACGATTCATATAAGGGAGTTATTGTATACTGCCGAGTGTTCAATGGTTCCCTAAAACCTGGGCAGAGAATTAAGATGATGGCAAACGGTAAAGTTTTTGACGTTGTGGAAGTTGGTCACCTTAACCCTAATGGTATGTCCCCTTCATCCGAGCTTAAAACAGGTGAGGTTGGTTACATTGCCGCAAGTATGAAGAGTATTGCAGACACACAGGTTGGTGATACGGTTACAAATGCCGACAGACCTTGCAAAGAGCCTTTGCCAGGTTATAAAAAGGTTAATTCAATGGTATTCTGCGGTATTTACCCTGCAGACGGTGCAAGATATGATGACTTACGTGAGGCACTGGGCAGGCTACAGCTTAACGATGCATCACTTTCCTACGAGCCTGAAACTTCTGTTGCATTGGGATTTGGATTCCGTTGCGGATTCCTTGGACTTTTGCATATGGAAATTATTCAGGAAAGACTTGAGCGTGAATTTAACCTTGACCTTGTTACAACTGCACCAAGTGTTATTTACAATGTATATAAAACAAATGGCGAAATGATTGAGGTTGCAAATCCTACAAATCTTCCGTCGCTTTCGGAAATAGATTATATGGAAGAACCTTTTGTAAGTGCAAGCATAATGTCACCTACCGACTATACAGGTAATATTATGGAGCTTTGTCAGGAAAGAAGAGGTATTTTTATAGATATGAAATACCTTGACGATACACGAGTTTCCATACATTATGAATTACCGCTTAATGAAATTATATACGACTTTTTCGATGCCTTAAAATCTCGTACAAAGGGTTATGCATCCTTTGACTACGAGCTTTGCGGATATAAGCGTGCTCCTTTGGTTAAATTGGATATGCTTCTAAACGGCGAAATGGTGGATGCTCTTAGCCTTATTGTACATCAGGACAGAGCATATGACCGTGGCAGAAAGATTGCAGAAAAGTTAAAGGTTGCCATTCCTCGTCAGCTTTTTGAAATTCCTATTCAGGCGGCTATAGGAAACAAGATTATTGCCCGTGAAACCGTAAAGGCTATGCGTAAGGACGTATTGGCTAAATGCTACGGCGGTGATATAACACGTAAGAAAAAGCTTTTGGAAAAACAGAAGGAAGGTAAAAAGCGTATGCGTCAGGTAGGCTCTGTTGAAGTGCCTCAGGAGGCGTTTATGTCGGTGCTTAAACTTGATTAATGAAAAGCTTGGTATATATGTACATTTTCCATTTTGTAAAAGCAAGTGCAGATATTGCGACTTTAATTCATCAGACAAAAATTGGTGCTTGGAGGATGAATACATAAATGCACTTGTAAGTGAAATTGAAAACACCACATATACTGATAAAGTTGATACAGTATTTTTCGGCGGCGGTACACCCACCGCCGTTAAAATTTCCAATTTAATAAAGGTTATTAATGCCATAAAAAGTAAATTTTGCCTTGATAATGCGGAATTTACAGTAGAATGCAACCCTGCGACAATTGATTATGAGGGTTTTTTAAAGCTTAAAAATGCAGGGGTAAACCGCATAAGTTTAGGGTTGCAGTCTGCAAATGACGATGAGCTTAAGTTTTTAGGACGTATACATACCTTTGATATGTTTTTAAAAACTTATGAAGATGCAAAAAAAGCGGGGTTTACAAACATCAATGTAGATTTGATGTTTTCGTTGCATCAGCAGACTTTGGAAAAGTGGCTTTATACATTAAATAAGGCAGCGGACTTAAAGCCCACACATATTTCCGCATATTCACTTATAGTGGAGGAGGGTACACCCTTTTACAGTCTAGAGCTTGATTTGCCCCATGAGGAAGCTGACCGTGCAATGTATTACGGTGCTGTGGATTTGCTGAAAGCAAAAGGGTATGGGCATTATGAAATTTCAAACTTTGCTTTGGATGGGTTTGAATGTAAGCACAATGTGAAGTACTGGAAACGTGAAAACTACCTTGGTTTTGGTTGCGGTGCAAGCGGTATGTATAACAATGTGCGTTATCAAAATACCTGTGACGTGGCAGAATACATTAAAAACAACACCGTTTCCGAGGAAGTGCTTACAGCAGATGATGCAATTGCAGAGCATATTTTTTTGGGACTTCGTATGGTGGATGGCTTTAATATTGAACAGTTCAAAAGCATATATAATGTAGATTTTCGAAAAAAATACAGAGAACAGATTAAAAAATTTACGGAGCTTGGACTTTTGGAGGTTGGTGAAAACTGTCGGCTTACAAGGGAAGGTCTTAGCGTTTCAAACTCTGTAATGTGTGAATTTATATAGTTGATGGTGGATAGTTATGGAAGGAACGCTTTGCGTTCCTTTCAGACCGTCGAAAAAGTCGTTCTACCGCAAGTAATTTAATTATTATATTAACTG
>CAZNKU010000025.1:0-18600 GCA_964573775.1 uncultured Clostridiaceae bacterium
AGGGCAGAGCCCTTGTCGTTTAGGAGCGCGAGGGAATCGAAACCCTCGCGTTTTTAGAGTGCTGTCCAAAACTTGTTTTGGCTAACAGCACCTATGCACAGATTGTCCAAGAAAACGAGTGTAAGCGATGTTTGATTGGGTACAATCCACTGCTGGTACTTTTGACTCCAAAAGTACATAAATATTCTTTTTCGTTATTTTAAAAAACTATCCTTAACAGTACCTGACATAATATTTGGTTTTTTTATTCTCCACCAAGTGATAGGAAAAATTGCTTCAGAATGGACAAACCGAGCCAAAGGTGTATATAGATACTCCGCAGGTGAGGTTTGTTCATAGCAAAAGGCAAAAAAAGAAATACCGCATTTGCGGTATTTCCTCCATATTCATTAAATAATAAATTTAATAGTGTGAAAGCAATTATCCATTTTCTATTCCAAATTGCCTTCCTTAATTTGTGTAATTATCAAAATATCCCTGTACCAATACAACAGGAGTACCCTTGTCGCCTGAACCGCTTGTAAGGTCACAAAGCGAACCTATAAGGTCTGTAAGCTGACGTGGTGTTGTACCCTGTGATGCCATATTACCAACAAGGTTATTACCTTTAGACTTAATGCTTTCGGAAATGGCATTTTTAAGTTCTTCACCTGACAAATCCTTAAAGTCGTTGTCTGCAAGGTATTTAAGCTTAAGCTCGTTAGGTGTACCTATAAGGCCGTCTGTATATGCAGGTGAAACTACCGGGTCTGCAAGCTCCCAGATTTTACCCTGTGGGTCCTTGAAAGCACCGTCGCCGTATACCATAACCTCAACGTGCTTGCCTGTTGCATCCATAATTTTCTTCTGAATATCAAGAACAAAATCCTTACATTCGTTAGGGAAAAGCTTAACCTTATCTTCAGTAGATTTGTTTGAACCTAAAAGACCATATTTTGTATTATAACCACTGCCGTTTACGGAAGTGTTCATAATATCTGAAAGGCTGCAAACAATTTTTGCACCTGCCCCCAAAAGTATACGCTTTGTACGTACTCTTGTGTGGATATCACAGTTTATGATGCAATCTGTATAATCTAAAATTGCCTTTGGCTGGTTAGCAAAAATAATTTCAACTTCTGCACCGCATTCACGGATTAAGTCTCCGTAATACTGTACATAGTCAACACCTGTAAATTCGTGCTTATTTTCACCAAACAAATCACGGTAACGTTCAAGTGAAAGAACGTCTGAATATGGGTTAACGCCTGCTTCATCAATTTTGTCAATTGTTATAAGCTGGTTACCAACTTCATCAGCAGGGTAGCTTAGCATAAGAACAACCTTTTTACAAGCCTTTGCAATACCCTTTAAGCATATAGCAAAACGGTTACGTGAAAGGATAGGGAAAATAACACCTACAGTTTCACCACCAAGTTTAGCTTTAACATCCTCTGCAATGTCATCAATTGATGCATAATTACCCTGAGCTCTTGCAACAATTGATTCTGTAACAGAAATTACGTCTTTGTCACGAAGTTCAAAGCCTTCATATTCAGCAGCTTCAAGAACACTTGTTGCTACTATTGCGGCAAGGTCATCACCTTCACGGATTATGGGACAACGAATACCTCTTGAAATTGTACCTACTCTTCTCTCTTTAATATTTGCCACTTTAATCCCTTCTATCTATAAAAAATTTAAAAACGCCTTAAAACACGATAATTATTATATCACTTTTTCCGACTTTTTTCAATAGAAAATTTTACATATGTTATTATTTTTAAAAATCTTATAAATTATTAAAAAAATTACAAAAAAATATTGTATAAATCATTTAATTGCAGATATTACTATGCCTGAAATTATTATACCTGCACAGAAAAGCCTGTATATAAAATTCTTTTCTTTGTATATAACACGACCTAAAACAATTGTCACAACAACAGATACCTGTAAAAGCAAGGTCATAACAGTAACCTTACTGTTGGGAATACCGTTGGCAATGAAAAAAAGTCTGTCACCCAAAACAAGTAAAAAGCTCATAAGAGGAATCCAGAAATTAGTTTTTAATGCTTTTAGTGAAACTTTTTCTTTTTTGACAATAATTATTATTCCGTAACAAATCATGCTGAAAAACATAAACCAGAACTGTAGCTGTGCAGATGTCATTTCCTTCATAAGTGATTTGTCCATAACGGCAGAAACAGAATTAAAAAAACAGTAAGCAACAACACACACAAGTGCCCATATCTTAACCTTTTTTTCATCAGTGTCATATTTTTTGAAATTAACCAAAACAAGTCCACCAATAACAAGCATAAGACCTATAAAATTATTTATGCCGAAAGGTTCTTTTAAAAATACAATACTGAATATTGTGGTAAATACCATTTGTGAAAGTGTCATTATGCTGTAAAGACCAATGGGCAGCCCTTTTATTGCCATAAAAGAAAGCAAAAAGCCAATACTTACAATTACAGCTTTTAAAAGCGTCTTCAAAATGCTTACGACAGGAAGTTCTAAAGCCGATTTAATATCAGGAATTGTAAATATAAAGCCTACAAGCATATACAAAAATAAAACTTCCATAAGTCCGCTTTTTTTAAGAGATTCTTTTTTCATACATTCTCTTACGCCTTTTAAAAGACCGTATGTCAGAACTAAAACCATCCATAAGTTTTCCATAATACACCCCTTGCAACTCGTTTATTGTACTACGGAATCTGCCAAAAAGCAAGTCAAAAAAACTCCGTACCTTTCGGTACGGAGTGAGAAATCTTATAAAGCTGTAAGATATTTTTTAATTTCATCAGTAGCCGATGCAACCGGTGCACTGACTGTAATGGTAAAGTTTACATTGTATTTATCGGACAAGTTTTCAAGCTTGCATAAGAAACCGTCAAGTTCGCCAAAGCTTTCGCCTGCAATTTTTGTGATACTGTCAATAAAGATATGTGTTATATCGTAGTCACGTGAAATCATACCGCTGATAAAACCGTGAAGAGCATGATAGTCTTCAATGTAGAAATCATTTGTATCTGTAAGACGGATAGCAGATTTCAAATCAAAAAGATGTCTGTCACCCTTCATTATGCAGATAACATTACCTTTTTCTTCGTTTATTGACTGGTTAACCATATCAATAAACGCTTTGGTCTTACCTGTACCTTTTTCACCCATAAGTATTTTAATCATAATAAACCCTCCCAAGATGAAATTTTGTTGTTAATACAATAATATAACAAATTCAACAATTTATCAATCGGTAAAATAACTAATTTTATGCAATTTTTTTGTAATCTTTGAAGAATTTAATGTTTTTTACTGCAATTTGCATAAAAAAGAAGGGTATTTTAATTATACGTCAAAGGTTCAAAAAAGGAAAGCCAAATGAATTTGGCTTTCCTTCATTAATTATTCACTATTCATTATTTTAAGCGTGCTTCAAGTTCAGCCTTAGCCTCTTCATAACCCGGCTTACCCAAAAGTGCGAACATATTTTTCTTATACGCTTCAACACCGGGCTGGTTGAATGGGTTAACACCAAGCAGGTAACCGCTTATGCCGCAAGCCTTTTCAAAGAAGTATACAAGCTGACCGAATGTGTATTCGTCAAGCTTTTTAAGAGATAGCATAAGGTTTGGTACATTACCGTCTGTATGAGCAAGGATTGTACCCTCCATAGCCTTGTGGTTTACAAAGTCAAGTGTTTCACCTGCAAGGAAGTTAAGACCGTCAAGGTTGTCTGCATCTTCGCCAATCATAACGTCTATTGAAGGTGTTTCAACATTGATAACAGTTTCAAAAAGGTTTCTTGAACCGTCCTGAATGAACTGACCCATAGAATGAAGGTCTGTTGAAAGGTCTACACCTGCAGGAAAAATACCCTTGCCGTCTTTACCTTCACTTTCGCCGTAAAGCTGTTTCCACCATTCTGTCAAATAGTGTAGTGATGGCTCGTAATTAGCCATAACTTCAATACATTTACCCTTACGAAGAAGAGCATTTCTTACTGCCGCATACTGATAGCATTCGTTTACAGCAAGGTCATCATTGTTGTATTTGTCATAAGCATCTGCAGCACCCTGCATCATAGCGTCAATATCCGCACCGCTTACTGCGATAGGAAGAAGCCCTACTGCTGTAAGTACAGAGAAACGACCGCCAACATCATCGGGAATAACAAAAGTTTCATAACCTTCGCTGTCAGCAAGTGTTTTAAGAGCACCGCGTGCTTTGTCTGTTGTAGCATAAATTCTTGATTTTGCACCGTCTTTACCGTATTTCTTTTCCATAAGCTCTTTGAATACTCTAAAAGCAATAGCAGGCTCTGTTGTGGTACCTGATTTTGAAATAACATTAACAGAAAGCTCTTTGTCCTTAACCATATCTAAAAGTTCAGCAAGGTATGGACCGCTTATACTGTTACCAACGTAGAAAATCCGTGTCTTTGCTGTGTAGTTAGCAAGCGGTGATGTCAAAAATTCAATAGCAGCTCTTGTACCAAGGTATGAACCGCCGATACCGATAACTATCAAAACTTCGGAATCACTCCGGATTTTTTCAGCAGCCTTTTTAATTCTTGCAAATTCTTCCTCGTCATAATTTTTAGGAAGCTCTACCCAACCTAAAAAGTCACTGCCTGCACCTGTTTTTTCGTGAAGCATTTTGTGAGCTTCAACAACCATAGGAGCAAGGTTTTTAATTTCTTCTTCTGAAATAAAAGTTTCAGCTAATTTGTAGTTAAATTTAACGCTCATTTACACAAACCCCCAAATAATAATCTACATATATATTGTATATTATATAAGTTGAAAAATCAATACATATTTTGGTGTTAAAATAAGAAAGTATTTAATTTTGACATTTTAAATTAAATATGATATGATATATTTTGTAAATATTTGATGAGGTAAGTTGTATGAGAATTAAAGAATCGGCTGAAAATTATCTTGAAACAATACTTATGTTGAAAAAGGAAAAGGGAAACGTACGTAGTATTGACATTGCAAACGAGCTTTGCGTTACAAAGCCAAGCGTTTCCGTTGCAATGAAGTCTTTTCGTGAGGAAGGTTACATTACTGTTGACGAAAATGGAGGAATTGACCTTACTGAAAAAGGTATGGAAATTGCAAAGCGTATTTACGAAAAGCATAAAATTATTGCACAGGCACTTATTGCAATAGGGGTATCCGAAAAAACAGCATATGAGGACAGCTGTAAAATAGAACATGACATAAGTAACGAAACTTTTGAAAAACTAAAAGAATTCTTGGGAAAAAGGTAATCAGGTACATTTTGCACCTGATTATTTTTTATCTTATAGGAATTTATCACGTCCCATTAAATCGCAAAAAGCTCATTGCTTATTGCAATGAGCTTTTGGTGCTCGAGACCGGAAACAACATTTATTTTTAGTTGATATAAAGGCAAAGTTTATTTTAAGTGTTGCCTATATGTTGCCTATTCGGGTATTAAGCGAATAAAAAAGACAAATAAAGCATAATGATATACTGCAAACAAAAGCGGGGTATTCCCCCCGCTGTGTCTACACAATTTTTAGTTCTGCTGAAATGCCCGGAACGGTAACAGTCAAACCCTCGTTCTGAAGAATAGCATCTATTCTGTTTATGTTGTCCTTAATATAATCATCTGTGGCATAGAAATATGTGTTCATTGTTATACTTATGTCAGTATGGCCCATAATCTCTTGTAACACTTTAGGCGGCATACTTGCCTCTGCACATCTTGTACCGAACGTATGACGGAGTGAGTGCAAATCAATCTTACCGTCTGTTATGCTTGTATCGAGCACAGCATATTTCTTTATAATACGGTTAAACTGTGCATTTACTTGTGATGTAGTAATCATTTTATCGTTGTGAGTGAATATCAGTCCGCTTGTTTTATTTCCTATGCAGTCCTGCATCAGAGCTCTTACTGATTCTGTCATAGTTACAATTCTTGTGCCTGCTTTTGTTTTGGTGGTATCACTGAGAACTGCTGCACCTTTTTCACCTCTTGATATTGTATGCCTTATGTATATGCGGTTAAAAATAAAATTTACATCTTCCACGTGCAGAGCGTTTATCTCGCCCATGCGAAAGCCCATAGCCATACTTAAAAGCATCTGCTGACTGTAATTGATATCCTCTGTCTGTAATATGTGCATAAGTCGGCGCTGTTCCTCTTTGGTTAAAGCTCTTACTTTAACATACTGTTGCTTTGAATTAGGCTTGCTTATATATTCCATAGGATTGATACTTATAATTTTACGTTTTAAAGCTTCTTTGAAAGTCTGCCGTAAAAGTGTATAGATTTTATTTATATTGGATTGTGAATAAGAAAGCAAGCTGTTAAGATAGTTGCGTATCTGTGTTTCATTTGCATTTTGTAGCGGGGTGTTGTATATAGGCTTTAGAGCCTTTAGTGTTTCCATGTGCCGGTAATATGTAGATTGCTTTATTTCGTTTTGATTCAGCTTATCATCAAGTATCTGCTTTGCAAGGTGGTATATGGATATGTCGCTTTTATCTACAAATGTTCCTGTATATACTTGAAACTCAATATTTTTAAGTTTTGAGCGTACTTCTGCTTTGGTACTGCCGTATACAGTCTTGCGTTTTCTTTTGCCCTTCTCGTCAAAGCCAAGTGTTATTTGACCTACATACAAACCTCTCTTTTCATCCAGGTATATTGCACCGTCACCCTTTGACCGTCTTTTTGCCATAAAAAATGCACTCCTTTTGTTTTTTTGTGTTTGACAAAACAGAGCGCGTATGATACAATTTAATTGCATTGTGGGTGTATCATAGTATGCACTCTATGAGCCGTCGGGGTACTTCCAATACCTCGGTGGCTTTTTCTTTTGTTTTTATTTTAAATTCAATATTTGCTTGACATATTTTAGGTGATATGTTAATATGAATGTAGATAAGGAACGGCTTTGACGTTCCGCAGAAGTCTTTTTAAAAAATTATTTTTTTATAGTCGACCATTTTGCGAGAATGGGCGACTATTTTTTTATGTTTCTTATAATTTCCAATACTACCGTAAGTATCAGCAGATAAATTATATTATCCATAAGCAACACCCCTCTCTGTGAGGTGTCGGAACAGTCGCCACCGCCCCTTAACTACAATGGTATAATAAACCGTTTAAACGGAATATTAACATCTTAGTAATATTATTGTCTTTGTGTCTTTTTAAATTTTATATATTCTATTACATCTTGTTTTTCGTCCTCTGATAAATCGTTTATTTCTTCCAACAAGGTGCTATGTTCTTTATTTGATGATTCTCGCTTATATTCGATACGCTGAGGATTATCTGTTCTTCCTATAAGATAATCAATACTAACATCAAAGAAATTTGCGAGAGCAATCAACATTTCTGAATTTGGTTCACGTTCGTTGTTTTCATAACTCAAATATGTTCTCGGTTTTATATTGAGTTTTTCAGCAACTTCATTACGTGATAAGTTCTTTTTAAATCTAAGTTCTTTTAATCTGAACATAAATAACACCTCTTTAGCTCATTGTACACGATAAGTGTAATAATGTCAATATCAAAACCACAATTTGTGAAAAATAACTAAAAAACATTTTAATAATTTGTATTATATTTCACACGTTTTGTGTTGCATCACTCACACAATTAGTGTATAATTAAATAAAATTAACACATTTTGTGTGAAGGAGGTATTTGTTATGAAAAAAGTATTGTATCCAAACATTGAGGCGGAAAGAGCACGCAACGGTTTGACGGTGGAAGGCTTAACGTCTGCTTTAGGCGTTACACGCAAAACATTCTATAACTGGATAAATAGCGGAAATATACCACAGACGAAACTTGTGGCAATGGCTGACTTATTCAATGTTAGTACAGATTATCTATTGGCAAGGTAAAAGAAAGGAGTACCCACAATGCAATTTTATAACCAAAGCGGGGCAGAAACAAAAGCCCCGGAAGAAACAGTAATATTTTATGACACAACGGACATGGCGAAGATGCTTAACTGTTCTGTACCTACGGCAAGGGAAATAATGAGACGGTCAGATTTTCCGCTTATTATGGTAGGCAAGTGCATGAAGGTGTCAAAGGTTGCCCTGGAACAATGGACAATGGAAAGACGTGTATAAGTGAAAAGGAGTAAAAGAAAATGGACGAAAGGATTTTAGAAGTTCGGAAAGTAAGCGAAAAGGAATTCAGAGAAATTGTAAACAACAGGATAAACATTAAGGTATGTCCTATTTGCGGAGTTATGCCACAGCTTATACTTGATATGCATTTATACAGACAAAGTAACGTCAAGTTTAAATGTTTTGAATGTGGATTTGAAAAATCAGTTGATTTAGAAACCGAAAAACTATTTACAGAAAACCAATACGGAACACCGGTAACAGCACGGAGTTTAGCACTAAGTATTGCGAATGTTCTTCAGACGTGGAATAACCATAGTGCAGAAAATCAAATTCAAAAAGATTTTGTACATGTAATTCAAAGTAGGACGGTGTAAATATGAAATACATACTATCAGCAATTATCTTGTTGGGAACTATAGGCGGTATGGAACGTGGAACAGTGGAGCTTGGCAGCGGTTTTATAATCTGTGTGCTATGCTTTGTTATTCTTGGTGCTTTAAATGCCGAAAATCCCAAACGTAAGAGAAAAAAGGAAAGGAGTGTATAAAGATGTATTATAACAAATGCCCCGCTTGCGGTGCTTATCTGGACCCGGGGGAACGTTGCGACTGCGAAACAATAAAAAAAGAAAATCAGCCCGCCCCGACAAAAGCGACTGATTCTCTAAAACATATAAAAATGACAACACCAACACTTGAGGTGTCCTCACATTTTTATTGTACCACAGACGTGTTTTAAAGTCAATATTTAAGTGAAAAAACAAAGGGAATTTAAAAGGGACGTGAGAGCCCTTTTAATCGCCCCCTTAACTGTCTATTTTAAGGACTAAAAAACAACTACAACACATTTATAATTGAGGGTGATACAATGAGCCGTAAGATAGGCAGACCTAAAATATCTAACCCACGAAACAGGCGGTTAAATCTCAGACTGAGAGAAAACGAAAGTATTTTAATACAAGAATGTGCGTGGCTACTCGGCAAGAGCCGTACTGACACAATAATGTTAGGGATTGAACTTGTTAAGGTTGAACTTGATAAAAAACAGTTGTAGTGTTAGTTGTAGGGTGTAGGTGTTAAATTGAATACAGCTTAATTTTGAGGTTGAAAATTACCGATTTTTTCCGATTTTTTAAGAACTTTGAAAAATCCCTACCGAATTATGTACACTAAAATAATATATGTGTGTGCAGAAAGTCCGAAAAATAAGTAATTTTTTATGGTTTCAGCTTGGAAGAAACACCTGCAGAACTGTTGAAAGGTTGCAAATGATTAAGGAGTGGTACAGTAATTATGCCAATATATAAAAAGAAAATTAAAAGCGGAAATGTAACAGAGATATATCAATATTATTCCGCACGCAAAGCGGGGCTTAAAGCGCTGCCAAGAAGAATAAATCAAAATACTACTCCGGAGGAAAAGCAAGTGTTAAACATTAAAGAATCAAGGCTTAAGCTCACACGTCTTATAAACACCAATTTTTCAAATGATGATACGTTCATCAGACTGTCATACCGTAAGCAGGTGACGGATGAAACGGCACTAAGGGAATTTAAAAAGTTTATGCGCCGGTTAAGGTATTACATCAAGAAGAACAACCTTCCTGAGCTTAAATATATAGCTGTAACCGAAAGAGGAAAAGGAAAGGTGCATCATCATATTGTTATGAATTTCAATGATATAAACAAAATACGAAACATTTGGGATAATGGCGGTGTTTACTCTGTAAATCTATGGTCCGAAGATTATGAGGGACTTGCAATGTACATCACAAAGGAAACCATACGTAATGAGCATGGCAAAAGGTGGAGTCAGAGCCGTAACCTGGAACAGCCTATAATCGAAGTGCAGGAGCTCAAGCACGAGCCAAAGGGAATGCCACGAGTACCAAAAGGGCACAAGTTAGTTGAAAGTAAATGTTATATTGATTCTACCGGGCATAAGTGTTGGTACATAAAGACGGTGAAAATAGAATAATAGGAGCGTGATTTTTATATATACAAAAGAGGTTTCAATACATAAAGCTATAAAGTATTTTAAACGGAAATATGCTAAAAGATACTCAAATTATGAGGACATAAAGCAGTTTTTACACAGTAGGGGTTATACAATAATGTTTTATGAAACTGACAAAGACAACGAGATTTTGTGTAAATATAATCTGTCAGAGTATTCAAAGAAGGTAAACGCCTTTACAGTACGTGCAGACGGTTTAAAGGCTGTATTCATTAACCGAAACACATCAGTAACAAACAAACTATATTCTTTATTGCACGAAACAGGGCATATTATACTTGAACATTTGGAAACAGACAGGGATATGACAGACGAAAGATTACAGGACATGCAGGCTGAAGCTTTTGCTTATGGGGTATTAAATAAGTGTTTTAAAAGCTGTGTTTGACATAAGAAAAGAGACGGTTAAAAAAACCGTCTCCCACCTTCTAATTAGCCGTGCTTACAGCACAACCAAGACCATATACATTATATCAAAATATGAGTATATCGTCAATAAATGTTGCCTATATGTTGCCTATTATCTTAATTCTATGTTATTCCAAGTTTATTTTTACTACTTTCCCTATGCTGTGAAAATGGCTTTATAATGCGGTTTTAAGGTGGTTTAAGATAAAAATAAAAGACGGTTAAAAAAACCGTCTTTGTGGTGCTCGAGACCGGAATCGAACCGGTACGGCTTTAAGGGCCGCAGGATTTTAAGTCCTGTGCGTCTGCCAGTTCCGCCACTCGAGCGTACACAAGGTACCCAAATATAATAACAAAATTTGTTTGTTTTGTCAATAGGGTACCATGAATTTTATTTGTTGATACTGTTAAATGTCTGGTGCTGAACACCTGTACGAAGGTAAAGCTATTTTCATTTTCAGCTTCTCCAATTACTTTACATCTTTAAAATATGACACATATTCCACCTTTGGCTCGTCGGGGAAAAGGTAGGAATATAAATCTATCATATAATCATCTGTCATACTTGCAATGAAGTCTACAACAATCTGGTTAGGCTCTTCGTTTTCGTAATCGGGACCTGTGTAGAATTTATTGCAGTTTTTAATGTAATCAATGTGATGTTTGTATATAACCGATGACCTGTCCTTTACTAAAATATAATTCAGGCATTTTGCATATATTTTTTCGAACATCGGTTCAATAACCGCATTTATACTGCCTACCCTTTCGGTTTTGTAGATATATTCATAATTTTCTTTTTTGCCTTCTTTTAGTGCAGTATAATATTTTTCGTCCATTTTTATATAGTCTTTGCCATAGCTGTTTTCAACTATATTTACAATAAGGTTATTTATAATTTTTGCATTGAATGCACCTATTGCATTGTCGTTAAATACGGAGTTGTCGGTAATTAGCTTTGCCCTTTCCGCATCCTGCCTGTCCTTGCCAAGATATGCAATAATGTCACTTATTCTTACAATACAACCCTCTAAGGTTGAGGGAATAAGTATTCCCGAGCAGTCCTTGGTGTAGCAGTCTTCGAAAATTCTGTCAAATTCCTCAAAACTATCCCTCTTGACAGGTCTGTACTGTTCAAGCTCTAATTCACCGTTGTGGCAAAGTATGCCGTCTAATGTCTGTAGTGAAATGTTGTAGTGAAAAATTTTGTCCAAAACACGCACGCTGTGTACATTATGGTTAAAATATCTTCCTGTACGTTTGTGATAAAGCTTTGACAAAATTGCCTCACCTGCATGGCCAAAGGGGGTATGCCCCATATCGTGACCAAGTGCAATAGCTTCAATCAAATCTGTATTAAGGCCTAAAAGTCTGCCGATGTTGCGTGCAATACGTGAAACAAGCTGTACATGCAGAGCACGTCTTGAAATATCGTCGTTTTTATACAGAGAAAAAACCTGGGTTTTATCTGTGTAGCGGTTGTAATAAGGACAATTCATAATCTTTTCAATATCCCTTACAAATGACGGACGTACCACAGATGCAATATCTCTTGTATTATCACGGCGTATTGCCTGTTGTTCCAATATTACTTTGTCGGCAAAATTTTCAGCAATTTTTTGTTCGGTTGCTTCGGAAAGCTTGTCATATTTTACAATTGCCAAATTCAAAACCTCCGTAAATTTATAATAAAATTATATATTATAAAATGTTTAAAGTCAAGAAAAACAGCCTGTCACACAAACAGGCTGTTTTTAAGTTTTATGAAGTTAGATTTAAAGCTTCTATTCCGTTGAAAATGTTTGCTCTGTACGGAGCAGGTTGTCCCTGAATACGTTTGTTATATAAAACTGCACCCACATCAAAGTACAGAGGAATTATGTGAATATCAAGTGCAATCTTTTCCTGTATTTCATAATACTTTTTCTTTACGCCTTCCTCGGTGGTCTGAGCCTCAAGTGATATAAAAAGACTTTGCAGTTCCGGCCCGGGGTTTGTAATCAGGTACTTGGGGTTAATCTCCGACGAATATTTTATTGTACCCAGATACATCTGGTAGTTGCCTGAAGCTATCCTGTCGGTGTAAGTCTGCCAGTCTGCATACTCAATATTCATGGTTATTCCACAATCTTCAAGATTTTGTTTTATAAGCTCTGCAACTTTTTCTTTGTCAGGATTTTCTGTATTCACCAAAAGAGTTATGCTTGAAAGCTTCATGGACTTTTTCACTTCGTTTAAAACATTTACTGACTTGTCCTTACTGTGCCCGTATACCGTAACGTCAGGGTTATATACCCACCACTGAGAATTCATGCAGGAATTTGCTACGGATCCGTGTGAAAGTAAAACCTCAGAATTGATTGCCTCTTTATCTATTGCGTGGGCAATAGCCTTTCGGAAAAGTCTGTTTGAAAGGGGTTCAGAGCTGACATTAATTCCGATATAGGTAAAAGTATTTGAAGTGTAGTCTGCAATTATATTGTCAGAGTTTGAAGTGTATTTACCCATATCATTTCCGGAATTTACGGCTACCATATCTATTTCCTTGGATACATATGCGTAGGTTGAGGTTTCGCTGTCCGGGAGTATCTTGACATTTATTTTTTTAATGTTTACCGTACCATTGTGCCATTTTTCATTTGCACAAAGGTATATAATTTTGTTTTCTGTTTTTTCATATGTGTACGGGCCTGTTCCGGTTGTGGATTCAGCTGATTTTATAACAGGAATTTCCAACAGGTTTACAAAGTTTGCCTGAGGTGACTCAAGATTAAAAGATACTTCGTAATCTGATGGGGCACTTACGGATGTTACATTGCTTACGTTGTGATGAAAATATGATGTTTCACTGTTCATAACATATTTATATGTGTATACAACATCGTTTGCCGTAAGTTCTGTGCCGTCATGCCATTTAATGCCGCTTTTTAATTTAATGTTCCAGCAAAGACCGTCTGACGATACTGTGTAGCTTTCCGCAAGCAGTGGCTGAGCCTTTTGTGTTGTGTCACATACAAAAAGGCTTTCGAATATAAGGTTAAACATCTGCAGATTTTCCTCGTTAGTGTTATCCAGAGGATTCATACTTTCAATGTTGTAGCAATGTATTTTAAGAGTTTCGTTTTCAGCCTTTATGATAGCATCTTCTGGATTTTCTGCGTCGCCGCCTGTGCAACTGTTACAACCGTTACACCCGAAAAGACACAAGCAAATACTTAAAATAATTATTACAGATAAAATTCTTTTCATATCATTCACCCTTTCAATGCCATAATTGAAATAAGACTTCCTGTTTTGTGGTTGTCGCCTCTGTATGAATAGTACAAATCATTATTGCAAAATGTGCATATGTTTGATTGTACTACATTTAAAACACCGCAGTCCTTAAGCTGTTTTTCGACAATTGCCGTAAGGTTTATGTGTGGCTTATCATACATTTTTATAAATTCATTGCCGTATTTTTGCGCAAACATATCTGCCACATCCTCACCTACTTCAAAGTGACATTCCATAATTGACGGTCCTATACCGCAAATCAAATCTTTGGATTTTGTTCCGTATTCCTTAGTCATTTTGTCAACTACATTTTTTGAAATATTGCTGTAGGTACCCTTCCAACCGCTGTGTGCAAGACCTATTGCCTTGTTTTTGGTATCCAGAAAAAATATAGGTATGCAGTCTGCATGAAATGTGACAATAGGTATACCCGAAACATTGGTTACAAAGGCATCGATACATTTTATGTCACTTTCCTTTGTTATGCCCTTGCCTGCATCCTTTTCTGTAACCCTATAAACCTTGTTGTCGTGCACCTGGTCGGTAAGCACAAGCTTTTCAAAGTCAACGTCAATGGTTTTACATATTATTTTAAAATTCTGAAGCACATTTTCTCTTGTATCCCTTCGTGAAAAACCAAAATTAAGTGTGCCTGCCTCACCTGTGCTTACACCGCCAATTCGTGTGGAAAAGCAATGGCTTACAAGATTTGTGTCCTCAAATTCTTTTATTACAAGATATTTTACGTTGTCTTTTTCCCTAAGTTCAAACACATAAACACTCCTTTACTCTATTGTAACCTTTATAAATATATTAGTCAATAAAAGAATAAATTTTCATAAAAACTTAATAATAACAAAAGAGGTGATATTTTGCAGAAAAAACAAGGTAAACAAAGTTATAATATAACAGGCTGTGTATCCATAGAGGGATATGCTTGTGTAGGAGGTAAAAAGGAAAGCGAAGGACCGCTTGGCTCGGCTTTTGACATAACCACCGACGACGGATATTACGGTGAAAAAACGTGGGAAAAGGCAGAGTCTAAAATGCAGAAAGAGGCTGTTTCAAAAGCAGTTTCAAAAGCGGGAAAATCCCTTTCGGATATGGATGCAATATTTGCAGGTGATTTACTTAACCAATGCATAGGCTCAAGCTATGGACTGCGTGAGCTTGAAATTCCCTTTTACGGACTTTACGGTGCATGCTCTACTATGGCTGAATCACTGTCTTTAGGTTCAATACTCATTGACGGTGGTTTTGCAAGTAATGTGGTGTGTGGTACAAGCAGTCATTTTTGCAGTTCGGAAAGGCAGTTTAGAATGCCGTTGGAATACGGAGGTCAGCGCCCATTTACGGCACAGTCTACTGCTACCGCATCAGGTATGACAGTACTTTCTGACAAAGGAGAAGGGCCGTACATTACCGCTGTTACAACAGGTAAAATTGTGGACAAGGGCATAAAGGACGGTCTTAATATGGGTGCGGCAATGGCTCCTGCGGCAGTAGATACTCTGCTTGCTCATTTTGAAGATTTTGATATTTCCCCTTCACATTACGACCTTATTGTAACAGGAGATTTAGGTAAGGTAGGGCATTCCATAGTATTGGATTTAATGGAGAAAAATGGTATAAAAATGAAAAACTATAACGACTGCGGCATGATGCTTTACGACCTTGAAAAGCAGGACGTACACGCAGGCGGTAGCGGATGCGGATGCAGTGCGGCGGTACTTTGTGCATATATTCTTCCTGAAATGAAAAAAGGCAGGCTTAACAAGGTGCTTTTTATAGGAACAGGTGCACTTATGAGCCCTGTAAGCATTCAGCAGGGTGAATCCATACCTGGTATTGCTCATGCAGTAGTAATTTCAAAGGAAAGGCAGGCTTAAATATGGAATATCTAAACGCATTTTGGGTAGGCGGTCTTTTGTGTGCCATAGGGCAGATTTTAATTGACAAAACCAAGCTTACACCTGCAAGAATTCTGGTTATATTTGTTTGTGCAGGTGCGGTTCTTACGGCACTTGGACTGTACGAGCCTATTGTTGATTATGCAGGCACAGGAGCAACAGTTCCCATTTCAGGCTTTGGCTATTCACTTGCAAAGGGTGTAATGGAGGCAGTAGATAAGGAAGGCTTTATAGGTATATTTACAGGTGGTATAACTGCAACTGCGGCAGGTATAGCCGCCGCAGTAACCTTTGGACTTATATTTGCCATACTTGGAAAACCTAAAGAAAAATAAAAGACAAAGGGACAGGTTTTGCGTTCCGGACTTTTTTCACATCCCCTTTTTTAAAAAATCCTTAACAATTATATACTTGAAATCCTCTTTGTTTAATGATATAATGTCATAACGGCAAGGATATTGCCGACATCATTTTACAAAGGAGGTATTTGATATGATGATGTGCAACAGATGTAACCAAAGACCTGCCGTTGTATTTGTGACAAAGGTAGAAAACGGTGAAAAGAAAAATGAAGGCTTGTGCCTTAGTTGTGCCAGGGAACTTGGTATGCCTCAGGGACAGTTTGATAATATAATAGAACAAATGGGTATGACTCCTGAAGAATTTGACGCTATGAGTCAGGAAATTATGGAAAATCCTCCGGAAATTACACCGGAAATGATTAACGAAATGATGCCTATGATGCAAAATATGTTTTCGGGCATAGGCGGTATGGACCCCGAAGCACAGGAGGAACAGTCTTCAAAAACAACAAAAACAAAAAAGATGAACAAGCCTAAGAAAAAAAGCCTTATAGAGCAGTACGCTACAAACCTTAACCTTAAGGCTAAGGAAGGTCAGATAGACCGCGTTATAGGCAGAGATGTGGAAATTGAACGCGTTGTTCAGATTTTAAACAGACGTAAGAAAAACAACCCTGCACTTATTGGTGAACCTGGTGTAGGTAAAACCGCTATTGCGGAAGGGTTGGCTGTTAAAATTGTAAACGGTGATGTGCCACACAAGCTTTTAAATAAGGAAATATATCTTTTGGACCTTACTTCACTTGTGGCAGGTACACAGTTCAGAGGTCAGTTTGAAGCAAGAATAAAGGGAATTATTGATGAAGCTGTTGAGCGTGGAAACGTAATTTTCGTAATAGACGAAATTCATAACATTGTTGCAACAGGTGATTCCGAAGGCGCAATGGGTGCGGCAAATATCTTAAAGCCTGCACTTGCCAAGGGTGACATTCAGGTTATCGGTGCTACAACACTTGACGAATACAGAAAGTATATTGAAAAGGATTCCGCCTTGGAACGTCGTTTTCAGCCTGTAATTGTGGAAGAACCGTCCGTTGAACAGACAATAGAAATTATAAAGGGCATCAGGGATTACTACGAAAATCATCACAAAGTAAAAATTTCTGATGAGGTTATAAAAACTGCGGCTGTACTTTCCGAAAGATACATTACAGACAGATTTTTGCCCGACAAGGCAATTGACGTTATTGACGAGGCAGGCTCACGCGCAAACCTTAACAATCGAAAGCTTGTTGACCTTGAAATAATGAAAAATCAGCTTGCTGAAATTCAGGCAGAAAAGGACAACTGCATAGAGGCAGATTCTACTGAGGATTATCAGAAAGCCGCAGACCTTAAAACAAGGGAATGCCAGCTTGAACAGAGCATAAAGGAAATTGAAACAGAATGTAAAAATACGGAAATTACCACAGATGATATAGCAAGAGTTATAGAAATGTGGACAAAAATTCCCGTCCAGAGAATAAGTGAATTTGAGTCAAACAAGCTTATGTCATTAGAAAGCAGATTGCATGAGCGACTTATCGGGCAGAATACGGCTGTTGAATCCGTTTCCCGTGCAATACGCATAAGCAGAGCGGGACTTTCACTTAAAAAACGTCCTGTATCCTTTATATTTGTAGGCCCTACAGGTGTTGGTAAAACAGAGCTTGTACGTCAGCTTGCAAAAGAGCTTTTTGATGACGAACAGGCGCTTATCCGCCTTGATATGAGTGAGTATATGGAAAAGCACTCCGTTGCTAAAATCATAGGCTCTCCACCGGGGTATGTAGGCTATGACGAAGCAGGTCAGCTTACCGAAAAGGTACGCAGACGTCCTTACAGTGTAATTTTGCTTGATGAAATTGAAAAGGCACATCCTGACATTTTCAACATTCTTCTTCAGATTCTTGATGAGGGTAGAATTACAGATAGTCACGGAAAGCTTGTAAGCTTTGAAAACTGTGTTATTATTATGACATCAAATGCGGGTTCAGACTTTAAGGCGGCAACACTTGGATTTGGTGTATCACAGGCAGAAGGTCTCAAAAACAAGGCTGAAATTGCACTTAAGCAAATATTCCGTCCTGAATTTTTGAACAGAATAAATGAAGTTGTAGTATTTGAAACTCTTACTAAAAAAGAGCTTGACGGCATTTGCAGGCTTATGCTTTCGGATATTCAAAAGGCTTTGGAGGAAAAGAATATTTCAATTTCATATACAGATAAGGTTGTAAACTATATTATTGAAAAGGGATTTGACGAACAATACGGTGCAAGACCGATGAAGAGGGTAATTTTCCGTGAGGTTGAAAATAAAATTGCAGAGCTTATAATATCAAATGCAATTACAGATGGTGACAGCATTGTTGTTGATGCTGTTGACGGTAACGTAGCAGTAATTAAAAACTGATTTTAAGACAGTGACTTTTGTCACTGTCTCAGTGTGTCGATAAACCTATCGACACACTGGCAGATTGCGAAAAAGGAAGTTATATTTTGTCAATTTGAATTCGTCGGCGTA
>CAZNKU010000026.1:0-18385 GCA_964573775.1 uncultured Clostridiaceae bacterium
GCCCTACAATTGAATATTATTATTAAATCACTTGCGGTAGAACGACTTTTTCGACAGTCTGAGACAGTGACTTTTGTCACTGTCTTTTTGTGTGCATACGAAAACCAAGCGATAGTCGAGCGGTTCAATAGAGTCTATTACCAATGAATAGATTAAATAAAATCCGCTGTCCGCGGAGGACTTACTTTTGCGTGGGCAAAAGTAAGCAAAAACCACCGCCGGAACGTTCGGTCAGCAACTCGTAATTCGTCAGTTTCTTAAAATTGTCGCACGGTGCTATACGCAAACCCTTTGCGCGAGCACCTAAAACCGCCCGCCAGCAGAGGGAAATGATACGGGCGGTTTTACGCCAATTTTTTCAAAACCTCGAAACGATTTGCAATCCCTCACTCTACGGCGTATTTGTCTAAAGGGAAAGTATGTGCCACAGAGAAAGCGCAACCGGAAAATCCAAAAACAAGGGTAAAATCATTGTTATTAAATTGCGCTGTTATACATTAATTTTAGGGCTGTCGAAAAATAATTTAATTTTTCGACAGCCCGGCATGATTTCTATTCTATTTCCTGTTCAAGCTTGTTAAATTCTTCCGTTGAAAAGAATTCTCCTAATGTTATACCCAATCCGTCACAAATCATTTTGATTGTAAGTATTTGAGGATTTTTGCTTTTTCCATATAAAATATTTTTTAAAGATGATGGTGGCAGTGCTGATATTTCTGCCAATGCGTTTATTGTCATTTTTCGTTCTTCACATAAACCCAAAATCCTGTTTTTTATAACATCTATGGTTTTCATAAAATCACCTCTATAAAAATAGTATCCCAAAAAACTTGCTTTTATAGGCTATCTATGATACTATTAGGCTATCTGTGATACTTCATATGTCACCAGTTTTTTGTTGATTATTATGTCGAAATGTGTTATTATATGCCTGTAAAAAGTAGAGAGGGCGTATTATATGAAGAAAACTTTTAGATTAATTGCTTTAATCCTTTCTGTTCTAATAATGCTTTGCGGTTGTGGAACAAATGTGAATGAACAGTCCGTTCCCACAATGGCGGAAGTTGAAAAAAATTCAGAAATAAGAATTACTTTTATGGGGTGTGGTGACAACATAACCTATGTGGGAAATGTACTAGAGGCACAGGAAAATGCCATAGATGGAGGAAGAACATATAATTTTAAGCCTACCTATGAAAATGTACTTTCCAAAATAGAGGCGGCAGACATTTCCTTTATAAATCAGGAAACTGTTATGGCAGGGGAAGGCTATCCCATAAAATATTATCCAACCTTCAACAGCCCTCAGGATTTGGGCTATGATGTTGTGGAAATGGGTTTTGATGTTGTAAACATTGCCACAAACCATATGCTTGATATGGGTGCGGGCGGGCTTGAAAATACAATAGCCTTCTGGAAACATATGGACTGCTTTATGATAGGCGGATATGAAAATGAAGAAGATTTCAATACTGTAAGAATTTATGAAAAAGATGGTATAAAAATAGCGTTTTTATCCTTTACATATGCAACTAACGGTATTTCAAAGCCTGCATCTTCCAAACTTGTAATTCCGTATATAGATGACGAAGATATCGTTTCACAAATTGAAAGTGCAAAACAGCAAGCTGATTTGATTTTTGTTTCCATACATTGGGGAAATGAAGGGGCATTTAAACCAAGTGACGAACAAAAGCGTGTTGCACAGCTTATTGCAGACAGCGGTGCAGATGCAATTATCGGACATCACCCCCACGTTATACAGCCTGTTGATTGGCTTACGGGCAAGGATGGAAATAAAACACTCTGTGTATATTCACTTGGTAACTTTGTTGCAGAGCAAGCCTACGACTACAATATGGTAGGCGGAATAATAGAATTTGACATAGTTTCCGAAAATGGTGAGGCATATATAGAAAATCCTGTGTTTACACCTACAATGTACCATTTTGAAAAGAATTTCCGTGGCAATAAAGTATACTATCTGTATGATTATACAAAAGAGCTTGCAAATAAACACGCTGTAAGCAATTACTACGGCAATTCAATGTCATATGAACGACTTTACAAGTATGTAACCGATATAATAGACAAAGAATTTTTGCCAACAGAATTTGCAGAAAAATATTGTGAATAACAAAAAGGCTGTGAAGGGCCAATCATCCCTAAGATGAACCGCCCTTCGCAGCCTTTGGTTCTATAATACTTTAATTGTATATACACAAGGAGTATTTGCAGTAAAACTGTCAAAACGGATACGTACTTTGTCGCTTGTTGCGTTGTATGTGATTTCGTATTCCGGTTTGCCGTCAGCCTTTTCAATTACCGTGTATTCTTTGTCGTCCAATGTTATTTTTATTGTGGCACCCCCGACCGGAATCGAACCGATGACTAACCCTTAGGAGGGGCTTGTAATATCCTCTTTACTACGGGGGCGTATGAACGGCGAAAAACCGCCGTTTTTAAAATGATGAATCAAAATGAAGTGTCTTTCTTCGCATATAAACATTAAGCACAAGACCAAGTGCCATACAGTTTGTCATTACCGACGAACCGCCATAACTTATAAACGGTAGCGGAATGCCTGTAACAGGCATAATGCCTATTGCCATACCCACATTTTCAAAGGTGTGGAAAAGCCACATTGCCGCAACACCCATACATATAAAACTGCCAAGCTCGTCTTTGGCTTTTCTTGCAATATGAATACATCTTAAAATAAGAAACATAAGCACAAGTACGGTAATCATACACATTATAATTCCGCCCTCTTCACCAATAACGGAATATATAAAGTCTGTATGCTTTTCGGGAAGATAGCCCATCTGAGTCTGAATTCCCTTAAACAAGCCTTTGCCTGTAACCTGCCCCGAGCCTATTGCAATTTTACTTTGCATAACATGGTAACCGTAAGATTCTGCGGCACTTTCCGGATTAAAAAGTGCATATATACGGTTTTTCTGATATGAGTCAAAAAAGAAAAACCACGAAATAACTGCCACAACCACCCCTGTTATGCCGCCGGCAAGAATATATCTCCAGTCGATGTTTGCAACAAATATCATAACAATAAATATAAATACAAATACCATGGCACTGCCAAAGTCGGGCTGTGCCAGAATAAGACACAGGGGTATGGCAAGATGACAAAGCAATAAAAATACATTTTTTATATAGTTAATATCATCTTTTATTGTATCAAGGTGCTTTGCCAGTGTAAGAATAAAGCATACCTTTACAATTTCAGCAGGTTGTATACCAATGCTTCCGAAACGAATCCAGCCCTTTGTACCGGTAGATTCTCCGCCAATACCTATTATAAGAACAAGTATAAGTAAAAAAAGTGACAAACCGGTAAAAAATTTCCAAAGGCTTGATAAATCTTCGTAGTCTATGCAGGTTATTACATACATAAGGATAATGCCTATTAAAATACCCACACCCTGGACAATTACAAATTTCATATTACCATCCATAGACCTTGTTGCACTGTATATAAAAACAAGTCCTATGGTTACAGCGGCAACAAACAGAAGCATTAAAATTTTATCGAATTTTTTTATGTTGTTGATAAATGTACTCATTAATATACCTCTTAAAAACAATCATATAATAAGTATACCACAAAATTTGTAAAAAACAATAGACGAATCCAAAAAAATATTATATAATATAATCAATGTAATATAAGAGGTGATTTATAATGGCTAAACTTTTCCGTGGCGCATTATTTGGTTACAACAAAAAGGATGTTCAAAAATATGTAGAGGAAATAAGCTTTAATTTCAATGCACAGCTTAATTCTTACAAGGTTGAAATTGAAAGACTTAACGGTCAGAAGGCAGAGCTTGATGCCAAAAGAGCTGAAATAGAAAGCAAAAAGGCGGCAATTTCCGATGCTATTATTTCCGCACAGGAGCAGGGCGAAAGAATAATTGCCGATGCCCGTATAAAGGCTGAGGAGGAATATAAGGAATCTCAGCAGAAAGTCGCTGATGAAAATCAGAAGCTTGTAAAAATAAGACGGGAAATTATAAATATCCGTCGTAATGCAATTAAAACACTTAATAATCTTAATATAGATTCGGATGAATCTGAAAATACTGACGAAAAATAAAATTTTCAGTAACCTCCTTGTTAAAAAATGAGTACAATGTATTGTAGTTATATTTTAAGGCATACGGTGGTCTACTATCGTGTGCTTAAGGAGGTGCATTGTATGTACGATGAAAGATGTTGTATAAAGACCTGTTGCTTTGATATTGTAATTGCCATTGTTGCCGCTGTTATGACATTGGCATTGGGTATTATTACAGGTGTAGTGATAGGCGAACCGCTTATACCTGCCATTTCTGCATTGGTGCTGTTCTTTGTGTCTATGCTTGTACTTTTGGTTGTACTGCTTATACTAAGACGCTGTCGCAGAGGCAGAGAAGAGGGTTGTTTCGAAAGATAGTAAGTTATGTCGGCACAGTATATTTGCTGTGCCGATAATGATATAAAGGGGATAAATTATGAACACGTACGATTTCGATAAGACAATTTATGACGGTGACTGCACGGTAGACTTTTATAAGTACTGCCTGAAAAAGTATCCTGTAATATACAAAAAAATCCCTGAAGTTTTGTGGTTTGGTCTGCTTTTTAAACTTGGTATAACAAAAAAGAAGGATTTTAAAAGCCGCTTTTTTAAATTTGCCACACTACTGCCCGACCTTAACGGTGCGGTAGCGGATTTCTGGAGCAAAAATAAGCACAAAATAAAAAAATTCTATCTTGAAAATCAAAGGGAGGATGATGTTATAATTTCCGCATCTCCAACCTTTATACTTGATGAAATTTGCAGACTTCTTAATATAAAGCATCTGTATGCCACAAATGTAGATTTAAAAACAGGCAAAATTATAGGCGAAAACTGCTACGGTGAGGAAAAGGTAAAAAGATTTTATGAGGCGGGATATAATAAGGACAGTATTGATGAATTTTATTCCGACTCTCTTTCCGATTCTCCGTTGGCAGAAATTTCAAAGAAGGCATTTATTGTAATTAAAGAAAAGCTTATTCCGTGGGAGGAATACCAAAAAAGTAAGAAATTATGAGGCATACTCTAAAGGACAGTAACTTTGACCGGCTACTGTCCTTATATTTTACTCCGCTGTCCAATTTTAAATGGATAATTGATAGTGGATAGTTGTGGAAAAAACACTCCGTGTTTCTTTGAATTAAATGTTTTAATCAAACAGTAACCCAGAAAATCCAAAAACAAAAGGAAAATCATTGTTATCAATTTCCACAGTACCACGTCGGAGACATTATTATATTTTCAAGTGTGCAAAAAGGATAGTAATTTTAAGTAATTACTATCCTTAAGATGACTTCTCATATTTCCATGCTTTTTATTTTACCACTTGTAAAGTCCCCGGTTTATAAGTCCTGTCAGTGCCTCACGTACCATAGGCGTGTCGTCCTTATAGGTTACGCCGTACCATTTGTCAGGTGTTTCAAGCACTTTTATTTTTGCATTATTTTCTCTTATCATTTTATCTATTACATCTGTAAGTATATATTCACCCTTCATAGGGTCCTTTATATTTTTCAGAAAATTGTGGAAGGAATCTTCCAGAATATCAAATATATCGGGATTAAATCCCCACATGTTCATAGAAACCGTTGCATCAAGAGGAATACCGCTGTTTTTATCAATCTCCTTACATTCCACAATATCTTTAAGGAAGCCGTCCTCAACCTGACAAACACCCCTTGAAACCGTACCGTTATCTGTAATTGTGTTTCCAAGCTTAAAGCCTGCCATACACATTGATTTGTTTTGGGAAAGGTAATTGTTTACAATACCAAGAGTATTGGGACCGTAGTAGTCGTCTGCGTTTATGACAACAAATGGTGTTTTTACAGCATTCTTTGCACACAAAACTGCGTGTACGGTACCGTAAGGCTTTGTACGCTCTGCAGGAAGTTCAAACCAATCGGGCAAAGAATCATAGCCCTGGAACACATAGTCAGTATCAATAAGCTTTTCTATTCTTTTACCGCATACCTCGCGGAAGTCCTTTTCAATATCCTTTTTAATTATAAAAACCGCTTTTGAAAAACCGCTTTTCACAGCATCGTGTACAGAAAAGTCAATTATAATTTCGCCGTCAGGTCCCATAGGGGCAATTTGTTTTACACCGCCGAATCGACTTCCCATGCCTGCTGCCATAACCACAAGTGTTGAATTATCAGCCATATGCAAATACCTCCTGAAAGTTGTTATGTTAATTATATACTATCTGCACAATAAATACAAGGAAATTTTTTAAATATTACAATTATGTTATATGTAAATATTTCTATTGTCAAAATATAAGTTATTTTGTTATAATGTATCTATAAGTGCAGAAGGAGGGGTGTTGTGAAAAAGATATTACTTTGTTTAACAATGTGCTTTATATTATTAATACAGATGTTTTCAATAAATGTCAGTGCAGATGTTACGGGTACCGATATGGACGGACATTGGGCAAAGGATTATGGGGTAAGACTTTTGAACCTTGGGATAATGAACGGATATGAGGACGGCACCTTTAAGCTTGGAGGTACAATTACCCGTGCGGAATTTGTAAAGCTTCTTGTTACATTGCGTTACGGTAACTACCGTACATATACGGAAGAGGTTTTTTCTGATGTTTTTGAGGATAAATGGTATTTCAATTATATATGCGCCGCATTTGAGGAAGGTATTTTAGAGGAAGAAGAGGGGGAAGAATTCCGACCGTCAGACCTTATAACAAGAGAAGAAATGGTTGTTATGATAGTAAATTCTCTTGAACTTTCAGGCGGTTCATCATACTTTGATGATGTTAAAAAAAGCAATAAGCATTATAAGGAAATAAGTGCAGCCGTAAACAGCGGCATTATTCAGGGTTATGACGACGGTCTGTTCCGTCCCGAAAATACTGCCACACGCGGAGAAACCGCAGCGATGGTTTGCAGAATTTTAAATTACATAACCGATAAGGAACTTATAAGAGAACCGGATCCATCTGTTGAGCTTGAAGAGGATGAATATCCAGAGGGTGAAGATCCGGAAATTCCTGATGTTGAATATGTTCCGGGCGATGTGGATACAGGTATAGACGGCAAAATAAACCTTACATGGCACCAGATTTACAACACGGGTGTTACAAAAACAGGTGACCATATGGCAGGGCTTAATGTTATTTCCCCAACATGGTTCAGACTTGTTGATAACACAGGGCTTACACCGTATTCATACGAACACGAGTTTTACAGCGACCTTAATCTTTATATTGCCGACCTTGGCAACAAGGAGTACATAAAAGATGCCAAAATGGAAGGCTACAAAGTATGGGCAATGTTTAACACCGAGGGAAGTCAGGCAAAGGCAAGCAAGTTTTTAAACAACTCCTCCGCAAGAGCGGCATGTGTTAAAATGATGAAGGACTTTATTTTAAAATATGACCTTGACGGAATTAATCTTGACTTTGAAAATATGTACCAGTCAGACAGGGATGTGTATACTCAGTTTGTAAAGGAAATGGCAGAAATGTGCCACAGCGTAGGGGCAATACTTAGTGTTGACGTTACAAAATACGAAGCTACAAGCCCTACGTATTCCTTGTGCTATGACCGTGCTGCTATTGCAAAATATGCAGATTATGTAGCGTTGATGGCATATGACCAGAACGGTACATGGAGCACAACTGCCGGCTCTGTTGCTGACCTTGACTGGACCGAAAAGGCTGTTATAAAAACCCTTGAGGAAGTACCAAACGAAAAATTGCTTCTTGGAATACCTTTCTATGCAAGAATATGGGAAACCTCACAAAGCGGTAAGGTTATAAAGACATCTGCGGTTGGAATGTCTACGGTTGCAAAACGAATTGCCGAAAATGGGGCAACTGTTTATTACGACAACAAAACCGGGCAGAACTATGCACAGTGGTCGTCGGGAGGCAATATATTCAAGGTGTGGATAGAGGATAAAACCTCCATTAAAGCAAGACTTGACCTTGTTGAAAAATATGACCTTGCAGGCGTTGCCTCATGGAGCAAAACTTTTGAAACTCCTGACATGTGGGAATTTATTGAGGAGAATTTACAATGAATTATAAATTAAAAGAAATACTTATTGGTATTGCATATGCTGTTGTAACAATGGTTTTTATGATTGGCATACTACCGTGGGCAATGGTGTCTTCAATTATCGCTTGTGTTGTGGCAATGCTTGCCATACTTCGTATCAGAAAAAAGACACACAAAGAGGAAAATGTAAATTATTTTACAATAAGCTATATGGCAGTTATAATAATATGTATGCTGCTTCTTAATTCACTATCAATCTCAGCGTAAGAAGCATTATAAAGCCAGGTACGCCAAGTATGCCTACCGTAACTGCCGTAAGTGCATTTACCCCTATAAAAAATCCGAATATCTGGGATATAAAGTTAAAGGCTATTATGCAAACTCCGCCCAGGGCGGAATTTACGGCTATTTTTAAAATTGCATTTAACTGTTTTGAAAAAACTATAGCTAAAATACAGGTAAGTATTATTCCGATAATTATAAAAAACAATTTGATACTCATAAAAACACCTCCTTGTATCTTGTACTAAGATATGAGGAGGTTGTACTTTTTATGCCTGATGTTTTCCTCTTCCGAAAAAACGACGCTTTTTCTTGACGGGTCTTGAGGGATAATTGTTATTCTGACTTACATATTGGTAAATTATGTGGTTTGCCTCCTCTAAAATGTTATAGTCCTCTATTGCCTGCATTTTGTCCTTTAAAATAAATATTGCCTGTTGTATATTACTACTTTTTATGTTGTCTATTATTATTACCTTTTTGCTGTTGTCAAACATGGATTTCCTCTCCGTTTCGTGTAAATTTAAGTACAGCTACCGTCATATCGTCGTCCTGCTTTTTCTGTCTTTTTGCTTCATCGGTAAGAAGCTTTGCAATTATGCAGGGGTCTTCCTCATGCATATTTAAAATATACGGTTCAAACCAACTGTCAATAGCGTTGTGAATGCCGTCACTTATCATAATAATTATATCCCCGTTTTTAAAGCTGTATTCATAAGTTGAAGGTTTTATACCGTCAATAATTCCTATGGGTAAAGTGTCAGATATTACTTTTTCAATGCGGTTACCTGTTTTTATGTAAGTTGTGTTTGCACCTGCCTTTATAAATTCTGCTTTTGATGTAAAAAGGTCTGTAACTACCGCATCAAGAGTTGTAAATGTTTCATTTTTCTTTAAAATAAGCGCAGAATTTATCATTTCCATAGAGGTAGTGCTGTTAAAGCCTGCATTTAAAAATTGTTTAAAAAGCTCTGCGGCAGCCATGGACTGCTCTGCGGCTTTTTTTCCTGAGCCCATACCGTCACTAAGTATTAAAATATGTCTTCCGCCGGATATTTTCCCGTGTATTACACTGTCACCGCATATCGCTTCACCGTTTTTGGGAATACTTATATAACTGCAGGCTACACAAAATCTTTCAACTTCCTTTAATTTTATTGTAAATCTGCCCTTGCTGTATGTATAGCTTTCGGTTTTCATAGTTTTACCTAAAGAGTCCGATACTATAAGTTCTACAATTTTACATAGCTCGGTGAATTTTGGTTTTCTTTTTCGTATAACCACATTTACCGATGCTGCGTCAATATGGTCCTTTACAACCGTCACGTCACTGCAGGGTAAATCTGCCTGCTCCATACTGTACATTATTTTACTTTCCTCCAGCTTGTCAAAGGTTATGTCTGTACTTAAGTTTTCCGAAAAGTCACTTATAATATCCGACACACCCTTAAGCTGCATGGACAGCATTTTTTGCCCCTGGTTCAGTCTGCTTTGCCACAGGTCGTCGGCTTTGTATCGGAAATATATTCTGTTAAGCTCGTTTATAAAAGTATCGTATTTTATACATTGCTGTTTGAATTTTACAGGAGTATTTTGTGTATTCAAATGTCCCTGTTCTTCAAGTATGTTTACGGTTTTGTTTAGAATATCTCTTGTATCAAATGCGTCTTTGTCCCAGCATATAAATTTAAGCCCGCAGGATTTGCATATTTTATTTGCGGCAATTTCATAAAATGTAGCGGGGTCATTTATATTTTCGGGTACCTTGCAAAAAATATCGTCGGAAAGAGTAGCTATTTTTTCAAATCGGTCCGACACAGACCTTATTTTACGGTCTATCATATCCATCTGTTTCTGGTACTCTGGATTCCGTATAAAACCCACACTGAAGTATGCCTTTATTCTCATAAGAACAGAATGGGGCATAAGGCAGAAAAGTGCAAGGGAAATCAGCGTTTCAAATCCTGAAAATACCGAATCTGACCAGCCGCCGAAGTACATGGCAAGTAAACGGGTAGAAATTATAAATGCAAGAATAATTCCGGGGCGTTTCAGACCAGAAGCCATACCTGTAACCAACCCGCAAAAGCCTAATATTCCCGCATATTCATTAAATTGAAATGAATACAGAGAAAAGATTATGCCCAAACCAACCCCGCAGGTTACGGAAAAAGCACATCTGCCCGTATAGGCGATAATCATTATAAATGTACCGCAAAGTGCCTTGCCGACGGATATATCACCTATGTACAGATTGCAAAAGCCGCCCATTGCTATAACCGAAAGAGCAACAATTCCAGGTGCGTCCTCACGGACGGCATCGGAAAATATATTTTTATCGCATATAACATCTGCCGTTGTCCTTATTATGGATGGAAACACAAGACACATTGCACATTCAAAAAACAGCATTGTCATATTGTGTGCAAGGTTCGGAAGCTGAGCATAAAAAATTATTCCCGAAATTGCCATTGCACAAAAGGATGAAATGGTGGCAATTTTCCTGTGATTTTTTTCTGTCAGTGTTGTGGCAGAAATGTAAATAAGTCCAAAAAGGACATATGCCAGAAGATGACGTATGGATGTATTAGAATACTCCGTTGTCATTATTCCGCCCAGTGCCGCACATACGGTAAGTGCAGTTTTTACCGTGGAGTGTGATTTTGTATTAATGTATGAACACAGATATGAAATTGCAAAGGGCGATATGGCATCCATAAGAAAAACCCTGCCAAGTAAAAAGGATAAAAAAAGATGTAATAAATACCTCTTTTTAAATAATGATATTTTTTGCACATTGGTCTTTAGTTTTGTTATTTCCATAGTTTTTCTCCTTTGTATTAAAAGCTGTGAAATAAATTATACTATTCTTTTGGTGTAATATCTGTCGCAAAATGTAGCCGTAATACCAAAATTCATTTCCAAAAAATCACAAAAAATATAGATTTCTGATTGTTGACTTATTCATTTATAAATGTTATAATGTAGATTAACATATTGGGGAGTTATATATGATTTTAAATACAGTTAATGTTTTATCAATACTGCTTATGCTGTGTATTATTCCTGCAGTGTGGATGGTATACAGAAAAAAGATGAGATTTTTCACCGGGGTGTTTTTAGGGACATTCCTGTTTTTGTTGTCTTTTGTATGCTCAATGTATTGTATTCATATAGAATACGGTTACAGCCCAGTGGATATGGTTTTGGGAGACAGTATAAATCAGGCGGTTAACGCATACAGCTCCATACCCGGCATAACAGCGGAGGATATACAGGCCATAAGTCTGAATATGGAGCAGTTAAAGCAGGTATATACAGTATTTTTTCCGACATTATTGGTGCTTGGAAATTTAATGTGGGTTTACATTATTTTTATGGTTTCAAAAGGCATTTTTGCAATTTTCCGCAAGGATGTTTCAGGTTTTGAAAAATTCTGCAACCTTAAAATGTCAAGAATGGCAGTTATACTTTCGGTTATAAGCCTTATTCTTTCCCGATGTGTGCAAAATCCACAGCTTAGTTATGCATTTGCAAACTTTTCCGCGATAATTTTTATTGTAAGCGCAATGTGCGGTCTTTCGGTTGTAGATTATGCTTTCAGAAAAAAACTCAAAATTTCCGTACTACGTATGGTTATATATATTGTTGTTATATTCTCAGTATCATTTGTCTGGGGAACCTTGCTTCCTGTTACAGGAGTAATTGATGCGTTTTTGGATTTCAGAAAAATGAAACAAAAAAGTATATAAACGCTTACGAAAGGAGCGTGAACATATGAAAAAAGATCGTTTTATAGTTAAGTTGATGGCAGAAACCAAATGGTATTTTGTTGCCATTATTGTATCTGCTGTATTGGCATTGTTATATAAAAACTATGTATTTATGGGTTTTGAAATTCTGCTTTTCGGCGGTATGATATTTTATCATATAACTGCTACAAAAAAGAAAACTGATGAAATCGGGGAATATATCAAATACCTTACAATGCACACTTCAAATGCTGCAAGAGATTCTATGCTCAGCATACCTATGCCTCTTACGGTTTTAGACCTTACGGGCAACATTGTATGGCACAACGATGTGTTTGCAAAAATTACAGACGGAAATCATTATGAAAAGCATATTTCAACTGTTGTTCCGGGAATTGAAATTTTAAAAATTCTTGAAAACAGACACAACATAAATCTAAGCATAAAATATAAGGACAGAATATATCAGATAACAGGCAATGTTGTTGAATTTAACGATAACGACAACAAGCTTTATTCACTTGTACTATATTGGACAGACCGTACAAGAGAGGCTAAATATGTAAAAAAATACAATGACAGCCGAGTTCTTAACTGTATTGTTCTTATGGATAACTATGAGGATATTACAAAGGGACTTTCACAGCAGGGGATAGGTCAGTTTTCGTCTGTTATGGACCAGACTATCAGTAACTGGGTAACTGAAAATGAGGGTACATACAGAAAGCTGGAAAAAGACAGATATTATATTTTATTTGAAAATAAAAACATCCGCAATTTGATTGAAACAAAATTTGACATTTTAAATAAGGTTAAAAAAATAGAAACTGAAAATTCTATTCAGCCTACCCTTAGTATCGGTATAGGTGATGCGGAAACAATCCAAAAAAGCGAAGAATATGCCAAAATATCTCTGGATATGGCTTTGGGCCGTGGCGGTGACCAGGCGGTTATTAAGTATGATGATACATTCAAGTTTTTTGGTGGTAATTCCGAAAGCACAGGACGTAATACAAAGGTAAGGTCACGAGTTGTTGCTCATGCTCTTCGTGAACTTATCGACAAGGCCTCCGTTGTGTTTGTGACAGGACATAAAAACAGCGATGCCGACAGTTTGGGGGCATCTGTTGCAATATGCAAAATGGCGGCACTTTTCGGTAAAAAGGCGTATGTTATTATAGGCGAAATGCAAAGTGCCACAAAGCGTCTTATTGATGAACTTAAAAAAGAAGAAATGTACAAGGATGTGTTTATAAACGAACAAACAGCGTTGCAGATGGAAATGACAAATCCGTTGCTTGTAGTTGTTGATACTCACAATCCGCAGTATGTTGATGCACCAAAGCTTGTTAACGAGGTTAAAAATATTGTTCTTATCGACCACCACAGAAGAGGCGAAAAGTATATTGAAAAGCCGGTTCTTACATTCCACGAACCTTATGCTTCCTCCACCTGTGAGATGATTACAGAGGTATTCCAGTATATCAAAGACGGTGCCAAGCTTTCACCAAAGGAAGCACAGGCTGTATATGCAGGTATGGTGCTTGATACCAAAAACTTCAGTATGAAAACAGGTGTGAGAACATTTGAAGCCGCTTCCTTCTTAAGAAGAATGGGTGTAGACACGGTAAATGTAAAACGCATTTTCCAAAATGATATGTCCATGTATGTAAAGCGTGCTAAAATTGTTTCAAATGCAGACAACTATCTGGGCAAATTTGCTATTTCCTATTGGGATGAGCCGGAGGATGCGGCAAATATTATTGCCAGCCAGGCGGCTGACGAACTGCTTAATATTACAGATATAAAGGCATCTTTTGTTCTTTGCAAAACTGAGGACGGTGTTACTGTAAGCGGACGTTCCTTAGGTGAATATAATGTACAGCTTGTTATGGAAAAAATAGGCGGCGGAGGGCATATGACAATTGCCGGTGCACAGTTTAAAGGAAAATCCATAACAGAAGTGTTGGAAATTTTACGCCACGCAATAGATGAACTTGAGTAGAAAGGAATGACACAGATGAAAGTAATATTATTAAAAGATGTAAAAGGCTCAGGTAAAAAGGGCGAAGTTATAAATGTTGCAGACGGCTTTGCAAGAAATGCGTTGTTCCCAAAGGGACTTGCGCTTGAGGCTACTCCTGCAAATATGAATATTCTAAAGGGCAAGGAGGAATCTATTGCCCACAAAAAAGAGGTTGCTTACGACACAGCTGTTGACCTTGCAAAACGCCTTGGTGACATCAGCGTTACAATTAAAACAAAAGCAGGTGCCAACGGTAAAATTTTTGGTTCTGTAACTTCAAAGGATATTTCAGAAGAAATAGAAAAGAAATATAAAATCAAGCTTGATAAAAGATGGATTGACCTTAAAGAAGGTATAAAGGTAGTAGGTACACAGGATGTAAACATCTGGCTTCACCCAAAGGTTAATGCCAAGGTAAAAGTAACTGTTGAAGCAGAATAATTTTTGAAAGGAAGTTTACGGTATGGACGAAGTAACAAACAGAATAACTCCGTACAATGCTGCGGCAGAGCAATCTGTCATAGGCTCAATATTTATGGACCGTGATTGTCTTGCAAGTGTTATAGAATATGTCCGTGCCGAGGATTTTTACGATCCCAGAAATAAAGAACTGTTCGAGTCAATAATGGATTTATTCAACTTTGACAAGCCCATAGATATTATTACTGTGGCAGAACAGCTTCGTCAAAGAGGCACTTTTGAAAAAATAGGCGGAGAAATTTACCTTGCGGATATTGCAAATGCCGTGTCTACAAGTGCCAATGTAAAATACTATGCAAAAATTGTTTCGGAATATGCTATAAGAAGACGTCTTATAAATGTTGCCAACGACATTTCGGGACTTGCCTACGAGGGCAGTGAGGACATTCATAAAATTCTTGATATTTCCGAACAAAAGGTTTTTGATGTATCTGAAAACAAAAACATGTCTGGCTTTGTGGGTATTCGTGATTTGCTTTCCCAAAGCTTTGCCCATGTTTCTGAAATTGCGTCAAACCCCAACAATATTACAGGTATCCCCACAGGCTTTACTAAGCTTGACGATATGATATCGGGACTTAATAAGTCCAATCTTATACTTATAGCGGCACGTCCTGCTATGGGTAAAACCTCCTTCGCACTTAACATTGCACACTACGCCGCAATGAAGGCAGGCGCAAAGGTTGGTATATTCAGCCTTGAAATGAGTGACGAAGAAATAATTAACAGAATATGGTTTTCCGAAGCCTTGGTGCCAAGCAATAAAATCCGCAGCGGCAATATGCAGCCTAACGATTGGGAAAGACTTACAGTTGCACTTTCAAAGCTTTCTTCATCAAATATTTATGTTGATGATACTGCGGCGGTTTCACCTATGGATATGAGGGCAAAATGCCGTCGTCTTATGGCGGAAAAAGGGCTTGACCTTGTTATAGTTGACCATATTCAGCTTATGCAGTCTTCAAGACGTACAGAAAACAGACAGCAGGAAATTACTGAAATTTCCCGTTCACTTAAAATGCTGGCTAAAGACCTTGATATTCCTGTTGTTGCACTTTCGCAGCTAAGCCGTGCCAGTGATTCCCGTACGGATAAGCGTCCTATGCTTTCCGACCTTCGTGAATCAGGTGCTATCGAGCAGGATGCCGATATCGTTATGATGCTTTACCGTGATGAATATTACAACAAGGATACAGAACACCCGGGTGAGGCAGAAGTTATTATTGCCAAAAACCGTAGCGGTTCAACAGGTACAGTCCGCTTAAGCTGGCAGGGTGAACTTACAAAATTCAGCAATATTGATTATCAACACGAGGAATTTTAATATGAATGCTTTTGAAGGGCATGTACTTAAAACTGTTGACAAATATAATATGATTACAAGGGGTCAGACCGTTATTGCGGCAGTGTCGGGCGGTTATGATTCTCTTTGTATGTTAAACGTTCTTTGCAAATTGCGTAAGATACGCGGTTTTGATGTGTGTGTTGCACATATTAATCATATGCTTCGTGCCGAGGCAGATGCTGATGAAGAATTTGTTATTGAAGAGGCAGAAAGACTTGGCATTAAAGCGTATACCAAAAAGGTAAATGTAAGCAAATATGCTGAGGAAAATAAAATTTCCTTTGAAACTGCAGGCAGAATTTTAAGATACGCCTTTTTTGAAGAAATTTCCGATAAATATGAAAATACCGTAGTTGCTACGGCACATAATGCCAACGACAGTGCAGAAAGCATGCTTATGCACCTTATGCGTGGCAGTGGACTTACAGGTCTTATTGGTATAAGACCTAAAAATGAAAATATTATACGTCCGCTTATTGAAGCAGATCGTACAGATATAGAAAAATACTGTGATGAAAATGGGCTTGTTCCACGCCATGACTGTACAAATGACAGTGATGACTACCACAGAAACTATATAAGACACAATATTTTAGCACCTATGCTTGAAAGATGCAGTCTTTTAAGTCTTTGCCGTACTATGAATGTACTGTCCGCAGAAGAGGACTTTCTGGAACAGTACACAGCCGGCATTATAGCAGAATGTGTTAAGTACAAAAATGACGCAAAACATATACAGCTGAGTGATTTTAACAAATTGCCTCTTGCAATCCGCCGTCGTTTGCTTAAGTGTATAATTGACGACAGCAGAGAAAAACAGCTGTGCATGGTGCATATAGATGATATTATATCTATGGCGGAAAAAAATTATGGTGGCAAACAGCTTTGTCTGCCAGGTGGAATAATTGCAAAAATTGAAAAAGGTTTTTTAATTATTAAATAATTTTTTACAAATTATTCCTTTTTAATGTTTATAATTATAATATAATTAAAAGTGTATTTTATGTCAATAATATAAAAGTCAGAGGTGAGAGAATGAAAAAATACATGAAAAATTTCGGTTTTTATATATTGTTATTTGCAATTATAATGGTAATATTTACTATGTATACAAACTGGCCTGCGGAGGAGTCTAAAACATATAACGACCTCTATGAAAAAATTATGGCTCAGGAGGTACAGGAGCTTACCATTATAGAACAAAATGCAACAGCAGTGCTTAAAAACGGTAAAACTATGAATGTTACAATACCACCGATAGAGCAGTTCTATGCAGACCTTGGTGATACTATTCGTGGACAGATGGATGAAGGTACACTTAAGATGGTGGACTATCAGCCGCCTGAGGAAACACCTTGGTGGTTAAGTATTCTGCCTACCTTAATTATGGTTGCCGTATTTATATTCTTCTGGATATTTATTGTAAATCAGTCAGGTGGCGGCGGCAAAGCGATGTCTTTTGGTAAATCAAAGGCAAAAATGCTTAATGAAAGTGAAAAAAAATACACATTTGCAGATGTTGCAGGTGCTGATGAAGAAAAGGCAGAGCTTGTTGAAATAGTTGAATTTTTGAAAAATCCCGCAAAATTTACAAATCTTGGTGCAAGAATTCCACGAGGCGTATTGCTTGTAGGCCCTCCGGGAACAGGTAAAACATTGCTTGCAAAAGCAGTTGCAGGCGAGGCGGGTGTACCGTTTTTCAGCATTTCCGGTTCAGACTTTGTGGAAATGTTTGTAGGTGTAGGTGCTTCCCGTGTGCGTGACTTGTTTGAACAGGCAAAAAAGCACCCTGCGTCTATTGTATTTATCGATGAAATTGATGCAGTAGGACGTCACAGAGGTGCAGGTCTTGGTGGCGGACATGATGAACGCGAACAGACACTTAACCAGCTGCTTGTAGAAATGGACGGCTTTGGTGATAATCAGGGTACAATTATTGTTGCGGCTACTAACAGACCTGACATACTAGACCCTGCACTTTTAAGACCCGGACGTTTTGACAGACAGGTTGTTGTAGGTTCTCCCGATGTTAAGGGAAGAGAAGAAATTTTAAAGGTTCATGTACGCAAAAAGCCTATTGAAGAAAATGTAAGGCTTGATGTACTTGCAAAATCCACTGCAGGCTTTTCAGGTGCAGATCTTGAAAATCTTACAAATGAAGCTGCATTGCTTGCGGCAAAGCGTAATAAAAAGGCTATCGGTATGATAGAGTTTGAGGAATCTATTATAAAGGTTATTGCAGGTCCTGAAAAGAAGACTAGAGTTATAACCGAACACGAACGCAAGCTTACTGCGTACCACGAGGCAGGTCATGCAATTGCAACAAGACTTTTGCCTTCACAGGACCCTGTACATCAGATTTCCATTATACCTCGCGGCAGAGCAGGCGGTTAT
>CAZNKU010000027.1:0-17766 GCA_964573775.1 uncultured Clostridiaceae bacterium
AAAAATAGTGCAGATTGGACAAACTGAACCCGCAGGGGTTACCCGAAGGCGTACGGTGGTACGTCAAGTGGTGAAGTTTGTTCAAAACACAAGGCATTTTATGATAGAAATTCGTCAATGACGAATTTCTGCCTTAAAAAATAATTTATTTTGGCTTTGTTATCACATCCAAATAGCTTTATTAAGCTTTATACTCGCCTTGTGTGGTGTGCGCAATTTTGCGACACCCCTTTTTTATATATATTTACGCATATTGTTAAGTGCAGACTTTTCAAGTCTTGAAACCTGTGCCTGAGATATAGATATTTCTTCAGCAACTTCCATTTGAGTTTTTCCCTGAAAAAATCTCATGTTTAAAATTTGTTTTTCTCTTTTATTCAATTTTTTTAATGCTTCCTTTAGGGCGATACGTTCTAACCATGCTTCATCGTTGTTTTTTTCGTCTTTAACCTGGTCTACAACAAATACTGCATCACCGCCATCGTGATAAATTGGTTCAAAAAGGGAAATAGGGTCTTGTATTGCATCAAGTGCCATTACAACTTCTTCTTTAGAAATATCTATTTCTTTTGCTATATCATTTATTGTTGGCTCTTTAAAATTTTTTGTTGAAAGCCTTTCTTTTGCAGATAGTGCTTTATATGCAATATCTCTCATTGAACGACTTACCCGTATAGTGTTATTATCACGTAGATATCTTCGTATTTCACCTATAATCATTGGAACTGCGTATGTGCTGAATTGTACTCCCTGGGTAACATCGAAGTTGTCAATGGCCTTTATAAGCCCTATACATCCTATTTGAAACAGATCGTCGGGGTTTTCCTTACGGTTGTTAAATTTTTTTATTACGCTTAATACAAGCTTCAAATTACCGTTGATGTATTCTTCGCGGGCTTTTTTGTCACCCTGCTGAATTTTTTTGAACAGCTCATCCTTTTGTGCCCTTGTGAGAACAGGCAACTTTGAGGTGTTTACACCGCAGATTTCTACTTTGTTATTCATTTTCTCACACTCCGTTTTTTGACTAATATAATTATTGCCAAAAGAACGGTTTATATGCAAAAAGGGGATGTAAAAAACAATCAGTTTTTTTACATCCCCTTTAATATTAATTGGAACGAACTATATTTCTCCAATCCAGGTCGCCTCGTTCAAGACCGTGGATTAAAACTTCAGCAGTTGCAACATTTGTTGCAATTGGAATATTATGTACATCACAAAGTTTTAAAAGCGCAGAAATTTCAGGTTCGTGAGGTAATGGAGTAAGTGGATCTCTGAAAAACAAAACAAGGTCAATTTCGTTATATGCAATTCTTGCACCTATTTGCTGATCTCCACCTTGCGGACCTGTTAAAAATTTTTGTATTTTCAGTCCCGTAGCTTCTGATACTAAAGAACCTGTTGTACCTGTTGCTACAATATTGTGTTTTGAAAGTATACCTGAATATGCTATACAAAATTCAACCATCAGTTCTTTCTTTTTGTCGTGTGCGATTAGTGCTACGTTCATTTTATCATCTCCTTTATTTATCTTTTGCGTCTGAAACCAAAAAATCTTCTCTTTTCATCTTCCAGTATAGGTACTTTTAATCCTGTTAATCGTTTTGCGATATTAGCATATGCCATACCTGCACGTGAGCGTGATTTTAAAATTACCGGTCTGCCTATATTGTTGGAATGGATTACTTCTTTTTCATCAGGAACTGCACCAATAAGAGGAACAGCTACTATGTTAATTATATCATCCACAGACATCATTTCACCAGATTTTACCATTTCAACACTTATCTTATTTATTATAAGATAAATTTCATCAAAATGCAAGCCCTCAAGTTTGGAAACTGTCATATCGGCATCTCGTACGGATATAAGCTCGGGTGTAGTAATAATTAATGCCTTTTTTGCTTTTGAAGACATCAGCATAAATCCTTCGTGTATTCCCGCCGGACAATCAATTAGTATAAAATCATAATATGGGCTTAGCTTTTCAATAAGAATATTTAGTTTTTCGCTGTTAATTTCACCTATATCAATGTTTTGAGGTGCAGGAAGAAGATGAAGACCTGGATATTTTTCGTCGGCAAGTATTGCTTGTTCTTCCGTACATCTGTTGTTTATAACATCGTTAAAATCATATGCAATTGAATTTTGCATTCCCAAAATCAAATCAAGATTGCGTAATCCTATGTCTCCGTCAATCATCAGGACTTTCTTTCCCATCATTGCAAGTGCAGTTCCTAAATTTGCAGTTGTAGTAGATTTTCCTACACCGCCTTTACCTGAAGCTATTGCTATAATTTCTGCCATATCGTTATCCTTTCTACGGTATTAGAGTGTTTTTTGGTGTTGGTGCATCAGTTGTTGCATTAAGTTGCATATAATAAGAAATGATGTTTTTTGCGATTGGTGCAACATAGTTACCGTGTCCACCATGCTCAACAACTATTGCTATTGCAATTTGCGGATTATCAAGAGGTGCAACCGCTACAAAAAGAGCATTAGCCGTTCCTGAAGGAACAGAAGCTGTACCTGTTTTACCTCCTACGGGAATTGGATATCCCGCAAAAACATTACTTGCAGTACCGGTTTCTGAAACCGCCTGCATTCCGTTAATTATAGCTTTGTAATTTTCATCACTTATTTCTATCTGTTCAACAATTTTTGGTTCATATTTGAATATTGTTTTTGAATTAACACCGCTTTTGATTTCTTTTATTAGGTGCAGGCTGTATCTTTTACCGCCATTGGCAAGCGTTGCAACATAATTTGCAAGCTGTATAGGGGTAAATAAATGATCCGACTGTCCTATTGATGCCTGTAAGGTATCACCGGGATACCATACAGAACCTATTTTTTCTCTGTAATCTCTTGAAGCAAAAATTCCTTTTGCTTCACCTGAAAGTTCTATTCCTGTATATTCGCCAAGACCAAATTTTTTTCCGTAATCAGCAAGTGTGTCTATACCCATACGCCTGCCAACTTCATAAAAATAATAGTTGCAGGAATTTTCAATTGCTTGTACAACATTCTGATTTCCGTGTGTACGACCGGTGTCTGTATAAATCCAGCATTTCGGAGTATAATTTGAACTTTCGTAATATTTGTATATACCAAGGTCATTGATTATTTCGTTTTTAGTAGTAACACCTGATTCTAATGCGGCAACTGCTGTAAGCATTTTAAAAGTTGAACCCGGAGCATATGTTCCGGAAATAGCCCGATTCCACATTGGCTTTGCATCGTTTTTCAACAAATCACCATAATCTTCGTTAAATGTGTTTTGATTGAAGGTGGGGTAGGAGGCAATTGCCAATATTTCTCCATTATTGACGTCGACTACTACTACTGCCCCGGCTGATGCACCTAAACTTTCGCGATTTGTACTCATTTTTAGGATTGTTTCAGCCAATGAATTTTCTGCTATTTTTTGCAGTTCCAAATCAATTGTTAAAATAACATTATTTCCCGGCACGGCCTCTTTGGTTTCCAGGATTTTCATGGTACGGCCATCTATACTTTGTTCAATATTCTGAACACCGTCTGTTCCTTTTAAGTAATCTTCCATAATTTTTTCGATGCCGTCTTTTCCAAGAGTATCGTTCATTCCATACCCTTTTGATTTTAATACGTCGTATTCTTCTTTATATATTCGTCCGACTCTTCCAAGCATGTGTGATGCAATTGTGCCGTTAACATTCACTCGTATAGGCTCCACAGATACATCTATTCCGCTAAATTTGCTTCCTTGTTCACGGATATATGATACCACTTCAATAGGAACATCGGTAGCTATTGTGTATGGAGTACTGGAATTGAAGGAACGTAATTCCATTTCAAATCTTATACCAACAATCTTTCTTTTTTCTGAAATGGTATATTTTGTATCTATTTCATATCTTTTAATTAGCTCGTCAAGTATTTGGCGAGCAGTCATTTTGTTGTCAAAGTCATTGCTTTTTTTGAAATCTGATTCTGAACTGTAGTATGGTGTATCAAATATAAATTCACCGTTTTCGGATATTGGGAGAGTATCGTAGTAAGGTGTATTATACTTTTCTAATATATTTGCAGTATCAAGAATTAATTGATTTAACTTTTCGTCTTCAATATATTCTTTGTATGCTATGAGTTCAAAACCCATTCGGCTTGTTACGAGAGGTCTTCCGTACCTGTCTGTTATTTCACCTCTTGTTGCAGTAATTGCATGAGAACGCAGAAGTCTTTTTTCAGACTGTTCCCTGTATGTAACTCCGTTTACTACTTGTAAATTAAAAAGTTTCACAAAAATTACACAGGTAAGAAGTACAACAAGCACTGAAACAATATAATATCTGCTAAATTTATATTTTTTCAATCTTAATTATACCTCCTTGTTTTTTGAACTGAATAATTTTTTTGTTGTTAAATAGACAGGAATGGTATATACCTGTGTATATAATGCGATAAATAATATAGGATTAATTAATGCAACAAATATGTTTGATGAACCCCAAATAGCAAAATGAACAAAATGAACACAAAGTTCGCACAAAATTGTTCCTATAAATGTAAACAGCATAACAACGCCTGCATTTTTCCTGAAATAGTTAATGTTCAATATACCTGATATGACAGCCAGATACATATATGTAAGACTGTTTATAATGGTTGTGCCACTACTGAGTGCATCCATAAATACTCCACATGCCAAACCCACAATACCACCTGTTACCGGACCGTTTATGATGGCAACTGATACAACAAACGGAATTACAAGATTAGGCTTTACGTTTCCTATGGCAAGGTAGTTGCATAGTGATACCTGTATAGAATTAATAATAATTACTGCTATGGCATACTTTAGTATTTTCAAGTATTTCACAAACCTAATCTCCCTCCTGATTAATTTGTTATAACAAAAACCTCGTATACTTTATTAAAGTCAACAGAAGGTTCTACCTCTGCATATTGAGAAACACCTTTGTTTTCCGGATGGATTTTTGTTACTTTTCCAACATTAATTCCTTTAGGATATACACCGCCCAAACCAGATGTTTTTACCATGTCTCCTACTGTAATGGTTGAATCCTTTGATATATATGTCATCTTACAAAGCCCTTTTGCAGATAAATCAATGTCACCATCAACTGTTGCAAAGTCTTCGGTTCTTTCAACCATAACAGACACAGTACTCTGAGAGTCAAGAATTGTAGTAACCATTGCCCAATTGTTACCCATATCGGTTATGTGGCCTACAAGACCATCTGATGTAATTACGGTATCTGCCATTTTTAAACCATCATCAGTTCCTTTGTCAATTGTAAGGGATAAAAACCACGTACTCGAATCTCTGCCGGTTACGTTTGCTGCAACCAAATTAAAGTCCTTATAAGTGTCTTTTAAATCCAGCATTCCTCTCAGGCGTTCGTTTTCTTCTTTGTATATTTGATTTCTTTGATTTTGAGATTCAAGTTGTTTAATATCTGCTTTTAGTTTCTCGTTTTCTTCCTTTAAAGATGCTGTATCACCAAAATGAGAAAAGAAACCTCTGACATTTTCGGCAATTCCTGCGAAAAAATTTTGTACAGGCATCGTTATTTTTATTATTAAATTATCAGTTGCTGTTGTTTCGTAAGAACGGTTCATTGAAAAAATCATTCCGACTACCAGCAATATTGTAATTATAAATAAAATTACAAAATATTTATTATTAAAAAGCTTTTTTATCATCTTTTAGAAGTTGACAACACCTTTCTTAAAGAGTTTATCTCATCCAATACATGAGCTGTCCCCAATGTTACACAGTCAAGTGGGTTTTCGGCAATGTTTGCTTTAATCCCTGTTTCTTCAGTAATTAATATATCAATTCCACGTAACATTGCACCACCACCTGTAATCATTATACCTCGTTCCATAATATCTGCAGCAAGTTCGGGAGGGGTTTTTTCCAAAGTATTTTTGATACAATCCACAATCATCATAATCGGCTCTGCTAGTGCTTCTCGTATTTGTTCGGATGTAATGACTATTTTTTTTGGTAATCCTGTAAGCATATGTCTACCGTTTATTTCCATTGCTTTTTCTTCGCCCATTGGATATGCAGAACCTATTTGTATTTTTATCTGTTCAGCAGTTCTGTCACCAATCATAATATTTTGTGTTCTTTTTATATATTGAACAATAGAATTGTCAAAATAATCTCCCGCAACACGCAAAGAAACACTTGTTACAATTCCTCCAAGAGATATTACAGCAACTTCAGAAGTACCACCGCCAATGTCTACAACCATAGTTCCGATTGGTTCTTCAACAGCAAGTCCTGCACCCATCGAGGCTGCCATAGGCTCTTCAATAAGATACGCTTCTTTAGCACCGGCCTGCATAACAGAATCTTCAATTGCCCTTTTTTCAACTTCAGTTATGCACGATGGAATACAAACAATAATTTTGGGTTTGATAAAGCTTTTGTTTCCACAAGCTTTTTGTATGAAATATTTCAGCATATGTTGAGTGTAAGTGTAATCAGCAATTACACCGTCTTTCATAGGTCGTATGGCGATAATGTTTCCGGGAGTTCTTCCAAGCATAAGCTTTGCTTCATCTCCAACAGCCAAAATTTCATTTGTGTCTTTGTTAACTGCAATTACGGATGGTTCTCTTACAACAATACCTTTGCCTTTTACGTACACAAGTGTGTTTGCTGTTCCTAAATCAATACCTAAGTCTTTGCCGAAAGCTTTCATTTTTTAATTTGCTCCTTTGATTTTAAATGTGTTATATAAATATTTACTTAATTTGTATATAGGTAATCCCACAACATTGTTATAATCTCCGTCAAGTTTTTCAACAAAGGAGGAGGCTATACCCTGAATGCTGTAGGAACCTGCTTTGTCAAGAGGATCATTAGTATTTACATAATCAATAATTTCTTTTTCTGTTAATTCTTTGAATTTCACATCGGTTTTTTCGTAGTCTGTTACTGTTTTGTTATCTGATGTGTCAATTATTGTAAAACCTGTATATACACTGTGAGTTTTGCCGCTTAATAGTTTTAGTGTTCTGATTGCATCGTCTGCATCCTTTGGTTTGCCCAATATTTCATTGCCGTATGATACAACGGTGTCTGCACCAATTACTATGCAGCTTTCATCAGTTATTTTTGCTACTGATTGTGCTTTTTGTAAAGACAACGACATAACAATATCGTGCACATTGTGACTAACATCAATGTTTTCTTCGCAATCACTTACTTTTATTTCAAAATTCAGTCCTAAAACATCCATAAGGCTTTTGCGTCTGGGGGATGCCGATGCTAATATTATTTTCATATGTTTATTTTCTTTCTGTTTTTATATTTTTGTATAATTATTGTTGAACAAAATCCGGTAAAATATCCACTTATTATTGATAAAATCAATAATGGAGGCAGATATGTATAAATATAAATATTTGAGTACATTATAACTGCTACTGTTGTCTGAGCAAAATTATGTGCTGCTGCACCTGATATGGCTGCACCCATATAACTGAAGCCGTCTGATTTTTTTATTATAACAGCCATTGCAATAAATGAAAGAATACTACCCGAAAGACTATATAAGAGTTGTATAGGCCCTCCATACAATAAAGAAGAAATTAGCGGTCTTAAAATACTTATTGTAAGAGAAGTTTTTAAATCAAATAAGTTTATACAAAGTATTGTTATAATATTTACAAGACCTAATTTCCCACCGGGTATACCTTGAATTAGCGGTAATGAATTCTCTATAAACTGAATTACAATACCTATTGCAAGTAAAATGGAGATTAATGTTATTTTTCTTGTTCTCATAATTTCTCCTAATAAGATACAGCATCAATTGAGTTTTGCCCTGTAATTTGTACAGTTAGTTTATGTGGCAGACAAACTATAGTCTGATTTGTCTTACTGATAGAACCGGAATGTAATTCTATTTTATCTGTGCAATCTGTATCAATACATCTTATGCTTTTGTTTTCGTATATAAATTTGTTGTATCCGTACTCGGTCCTTATTTCTATAATTTCACCATCTTTAAGATCAGAAAACATATATTTTGAATGTAGTTTTCCGTCAATTCTTATTTCAAAACCGGAGGCTTCTACGGAGTTGTAAAGGCTGATGAATACAGAAAAAACAAGCGAGAATAATACAATTAATGATATTAATATAATATCAGCTTTTGTAAGTTTATTTACCGGTAGAGCCAAATCCACCCTCACCTCTGTCTGTAGAAGGAAGTTCACTAACAACTTCAATATCAGGAACGCATACCGGAGTAATAACAAGCTGTGCAATTCTGTCACCGGGTGCTACCGTAAAGTCTTTGTCTGAAAGATTTGCAAGAGATACCTTTATTTCGCCTCTGTAATCACTGTCGATTACACCCACAGAGTTAGAAAGTGTAACACCTTTTTTGAATCCTAATGAGCTGCGTACATATACCAATGCAACATATTCATTTGATGGAAGTGCAATAGATATTCCTGTAGGTATAATCTGATGCTTTCCGGCAGGTATGGTAATACTTTCATCTATACATGCCGCAAGGTCCATTCCTGCAGCACCGGTACTTGCATAAAAAGGTGCAGGTATTGATGTTCCTATTTTATTTGATTCAAATTTAATTTGTAATTTCATTTTATTAAACTCCTTTATAAAATTTACCTCTTGTAAATTCATTTGTTATTTTTTTACTGCTTTTATAGCAATTATATATATTTATGCAATCCTCAGGCGATTCATCAACAAAATTTAATCTTCCGTACTTGATGCCTGAATTTTTAATATCATCAAGCTTGTCTGACATAACTATGGGTTTGGAATTATATATTTCATTTCGGCACTCGGGAAGACATTTTACTAAAAAAGCTTCATTTGTACGGTCATAAATATATCCGCCATGTTTACAGCCAACAGATGTTTTTAATATGCAGTTTTCAGTAATCATCATTGGTAATTTGCCGTATATAACACATTCACAACTGCAAATATCTGTCAGTGGCTTTATTTGTTTTGTTGTTAACTCTGTAGAAAGTGTAACAAGGTCAATGCCATAATTTTTATAAAAATCGCAGGTATATGAATTAAATATATTCATTGTAAAATCCAACTGTATTTTTTTGTTACAGCGTCTTGCTGTTTCTATTTGCCCTATATTTCGTACCAAGACGGTTTTGCTTTTGGTATTAGAAATTAAATTCTCAAGATTGTCAGGAGATATTCTTGGCAGAACTACAACTTCGTTTTCTTTAGAGTCATTAAGTTCAATAGGGACATATATTCTTTTACAATCTGTCTTGCGAATTGCATCAAGTTGAGATTTATCGGATACAAACACTGAAAGTTCAAATTCTTCAGTAGTTTTATTTCGGGTATCCAAAGTGTATTTAATATTGTTTTCTTTTCGTTTGTACGAATCAATTATTAATTTTTCCAATTCAGAAGTAACTTTGCGACGGGCTTTGTTTATTTCAGATGTTGGAATAAATACATTTTCATCGATATTTATTTCGGTTTTTTCAGCTGAAAATACAGTGTCGCCGAGTTTTTCAAGGTTGTTTTTGATTTTTTCAACAGTGGCGGAAGAAGCATTTGCTTTTTCCAAGGTTATTTCCGATTTGTATTCTGCTGAGTTTCCGTATTCATCAACTGCTAAAAGGGTAAGATTTTTGTTTACAAATCCATTGAAAAACAAATATATTCCTGTTTTTTTGTAATTGACATTCGGTTTGAAAATGTTTTTTTGAAGAAGATAGGGGTTGTCAGGTTTTGTATGACAAAACATATTTTTTCCCTTCTGACCTTTAAAGTAGCCATCAGAAAAACCGCCTCTGAAGAAAATGGTTTCTAAATTTTTGTAATCCTCATCACTTACAGGGGAATTGCTGTCAAGATATTTTCTATATATTGAAACAACTGTTCCTACATAATCGGGTCCCTTCATTCGACCTTCTATTTTAAGTGATGTTACCCCGCAACTTTCTATTTCTTTAAGATGTTTAATAAGGCACATGTCTTTCAGACTCATAAGAAAGCCTTTTTTGTTGCTTGCCGTATATTCCAATCTGCATGGTTGAGCGCATTTTCCGCGATTACCGCTTCTGCCGCCTATAATGCCTGACATAAGACACTGACCGGAATAGCAAAAGCACATAGCACCGTGAATAAAAATTTCTGTTTCTATTCCGGATTCTTCGGAAATTTTTTTTATTTTATCTGCAGATAATTCTCTTGCGAGAACCACTCTGCTGAAGCCTAATGATTTTAAGAATTTTGCACCTTCAACATCATATACGGTCATTTGGGTACTGGCATGTAATCTCAGTTCGGGAGCTATTGCTTTTATATACATTGCAACACCCATATCCTGGACAATAACAGCATCAACACCAATGCGGTTAATTGTACGGATAAATTTATCCAGCTCTTCAAATTCTTTGTCTGAAATCAGTATATTTACTGTTAAATATACTTTTACTTTATGAAGATGACAAAACTCAACAGCCTTTTCAAGTTCTTCAATATTGAAATTCGTTGCAGAGGCTCTTGCGTTAAACAGACTTCCGCCAAGGTATACGGCGTCAGTACCACTCATAACAGCAGCTTTTAAAGCATCATAGCTGCCGGCAGGAGCCAATAGTTCGCAGTTTACCATATTATCTGTCCTTTAGTGCTCTTATCTCTGCTTTTAAACGAGCAATTTCTGTTTCTAACTGGCTGTTTTTAAATGATGCTGCTGATGCTTCATCTATGTATTGTTTAATTTGTGAACGAAGATTGTCAGCAGTTTCCTCACTTTTAAAATAATCATCAGCAACGTTAATTGCAGCAAGAATGGAAGTATCCTGAATTGTAAGAGTTCCACCGCTGGCAAATGTTATATCCCCAATTTTTTTGTCAATATATTCAGCGACCATTTCCATATGTTCTTTTGTATCTGCAGATACAAGAGTGTAGTCTCTGTTGTTAATTGTTATTGTTATTTTGTTTTTTTCCATGCTGAAATCAAATCCTTTCTTACAAAAAATCATACTTATTATTATTATACTTGATTTTTTGTAAAAAAGCAATGAATTTTAAAAAATAAACACACTTTTTTATTAATTTAAGTGTGTTTATTTTCAATCATATTGTAAAGTGAAGAAAGGGCATCTGAAATACCGCCTACAGAATCTATTAAACCGCAGTTTACAGCCTCTTCTCCAAAAAGTATTGTACCTACATCGTTGGCTATTATTCCTGTTGCAAGCATAAGGGATAACAGCTTTTCTTTAGATATATTACTGTTTTTTGATACAAACGATACAACTCTGTCCTGCACTTTGTTAAAATACTCATATGTCTGTATAGCTCCTATAACAAGTCCGTTTGTCCTTATTGGATGAATTGTCATTGTTGCGCTTGGTACAATAAAGGATTTTTTGGAAGAAACAGCAAGAGGTACACCAATACTGTGTCCTCCGCCCAAAACAATTGACACAGTAGGTTTTGACATACTTGATATCATTTCTGCTATTGCAAGACCTGCTTCTACATCACCGCCAACGGTATTTAGCAAAATTAATAATCCCTCTATATCTTTGTTTTCCTCAATATTTATGAGTGTAGGAAGCACATCTTCGTATCGCGTTGTTTTATTATTTTGAGGTAAAATGCTGTGCCCTTCTATCTGACCAATTACAGTAAGACAATGTATGTTGTGGGCAGCATTTATTATCGGAGTTGTGGCATCATTTTTATTTTCATTTTGTTTTTTTTCTTTATTTTCGCTCATTAAATCACCTCGTATGTATTATAACTCTTTTTTTGTAAATAATACTTTATATTGTGTATGTATTGGTGTTTTTTACTAAAAAACCACAGAATATCAAATTTTTGAACAATAAAACAGTAGTCTTTTTTATTGAAAATAACTAAAAATTATCGAAAATCTTAAAATTGTATTGTATTTATCAAAACTAAGTGGTACAATTATTATGACTTAAGATAAAACATGCGTTTTTGCATGCGATAAATTTAGGAGGTAAAAATAATGAAAAGAACAGAATTAGTTGCAGCTATCGCTGAGAAAGCTTCAATGACAAAGAAAGATGCTGATTTGGCATTGAACGCTACAATCGAAGCTATTACTGAAGCTCTAAAAGCAGGTGATAAGGTACAGTTGGTAGGTTTTGGTACATTTGAAGTTCGTAGCAAAGCTGCTCGTACAGGCAGAAACCCACAGACAGGCGCAGAAATCAAAATTGCTGCTTCAAAGGCTCCTGCATTCAAAGCAGGTAAAGCTTTCAAAGAAGCTATAAAATAATTTTCTTTTTATGTAAAAGGGCTTCCGTTTTCGGAAGCTTTTTTTATCTTATAGGAAATTGCTGCTTTTTGCAATTTCCTATATTACACAAAAAGTGTACCTTAATCCCCCAAAGATTGGGGGCAGGGGGTTGAAGTGTTTTTTCAAAACACTTTTTTATTGTTTTCTTGACAAACCTCTTTTTTTTATATATAATATATTCGTTGCTGATATAACTCAGGCGGTAGAGTACCACCTTGGTAAGGTGGAAGTCGTGGGTTCAAGTCCCATTATCAGCTCCAAAAAGCTTGCCTAAGGCAAGCTTTTTTTGTTGCTAAAAACCGCAGGACTAGTTATCCTGCGGTTTTATACTGTAATATTAAATTTAATTTTATTGAATTTTGATTCTCCAATACCTTCTATATTTTTAAGTTCATAAATAGAATCAAAACCATCTGTTTTCTCTCGGTACTCGATTATTTTTTCTGCGGTTTTTTCTCCGATTCCGGGTAACTTGCAAAGCTCGTTAATTGTGGCTGTATTAATATTAACTATTCCATGGAATTCATTTTCAGTGTTGTAATTAGCTTCGCTTTCAAGTATTTTTCCATGTTCAGCAGTAAGAACATATATGTACTGCCCATCTTCGAGTTTATGGGCAAGATTTATATTGGTTGTATACGCATTTTCAGTAAAACCTCCGGCTTTTTTTATTGCATCATTAACTCTGTCATCAGTTGTCATTTCATACATACCCGGATTTACAACCTCGCCGGCTACTGTTACATAAATTTTTGTAACTGTTAAATCTGTATACACAGTATCTTTTGTATTTGTTTTACTGCCATTAAACATATTATGGATTATTGGATATGTGGATATTCCTGTGGCAAATATCAGTATCAGCATAATACTTACGAGCTTTTTATGATTTTTTAAAGCAGAAATTGTATTGGTTATAAGTTCATATAAAGCGGTTGAACGAAAATATTCAATTATTTTCGAAAGCATTTTAATCAATAGTGTCACCTCAAAAATAAGATAACATATATCTTTTGAAAAATCAACTTTATTTAGCAAACACATGTTTGCCTATTGTTGTGATTACTTCTCTTGAATATATCCATTTGCTTGTTGTTTTTGCAGGATTATAATAATAAATTGCTCCGCCGGTAGGGTCCCAACCGTTTAAAGCATCTTGTGCTGCTTTATAAGAACTTTCATACATTGCAGCATTCCATTGTCCGTCTATAATAGCTGTAAATGCACCTTCCTGAAATATTACCCCTGCAATTGTATTGGGAAAAGAGGGGTGAGCAACTCTGTTTAAAACAACAGCACCTACCGATACCTGACCTACATAAGATTCTCCCCTTGCTTCGGCATTTATAATTCTTGCAAGCAGTTTTAAATCGTTATCATAACTATAATCGGATGTTGACTGTATCCCCATGGCATCAAGTGTGTTTTTGCCGGCTATACCGTCAATTTTCAAGCCATTTTTTCTTTGGAAATTTTCAACTGCACTTTTGGTTTTACTACCATAAATGCCGTCAATTTCACCCGAGTAATAGCCCCAATTTTTTAATTTTTTTTGAATTTGTATTACTTCGTTACCGGTTGAACCTTTTTTTGATAATACATTTTCAGATTTGTTTTTATATACAGCATATGCTGAAATTGCAATTGTTAAAATTAACAGAAATGATATTTTTTTCACCATAAATTCCTCCAAATATAATTTGTTTTTATCATTTCATAAAAATAGACATTTATTCATTTGTTAAATATTAGTTTACGGAAATTAATTACTGTAAAAGTTTTGTAAAAAAGGTTGAAATATTTATAAAAAAATAGTATAATATTTTGATAAGTAGTTTATTATTGCTATATTAATACTTTAATGGCAAAGAATGAGGTGAATTGATTGTCAGAAATTAAAAATAAAAGAATTATAACAAAGAAAATGATTTTACCGTTATTACCTCTCAGAGGTTTGACTGTTTTTCCATATATGACCTTGCATTTTGATGTTGGCAGAGAAAAATCCATAAAAGCAGTAGAAGAAGCAATGAACAATGAACAGTTGATTTTTCTTACTTCGCAAAAAGATATAAAGATTGATGATCCGAAACCTGATGATGTATATGAGTTTGGTACAGTAAGCAGGATTAAGCAGATTATGAAGCTGCAAAATGGCAATGTCAGAATTCTGGTAGAGGGTATTGCAAGAGGTAAAATTTCTAAAGTGACTGATGAACAAAGTCATTATATTGCAGAGCTTAGAAAATATCCCTTGTATAACGGTGAATATGACGATAAATTAGAGGCATTTGTTCGTACTGTTAAAAATATGATAGATAATTATCTTAGGTTTTTACCTAAAATGCCTGACGAAATTATCGCAACAATTATGAATATTACCAATCCGGAAGAATTTATTGATGTTGTTGCAGGAAATCTTTTGATAAAAATTGAAGATAAAAATGAAATCCTTTCTGAAGTCGATATATATAAGCGTGTAGAAAAACTCATTGATATATTGAATAATGAAGTACAGATAATAAAAATGGAATATGATATTGCTGCACGTGTTAAGGAAGAAATGGACAAACACCAAAAGGAATACTATCTTCGTGAACAAATCAAAGCAATAAATGAAGAACTTGGCGATAAAGATGGATTGCAAAACGACTGCAAGGAATATCGGGAGAAAATGGCCTCTCTTAATGTTTGTGATGATGTTAAAGAGAAATTACTAAAAGATGTTGACAGACTTTCTAAAATGACTACAATGTCAGCTGACAGCACGGTTATGCGTAATTATCTTGATATGGTACTTGAATTACCCTGGGGTGTATATACTAAGGACAGACTATCAATTAAGCAGGCAAAGACTATTCTTGATTCCGAACATTATGGATTAGAGGAAGTAAAAGAAAGAATTATAGAATTTTTGGCTGTTAAACAAATAGCAAAGGAATACAAGGGGACTATTTTGTGCCTTGTAGGTCCTCCGGGTGTTGGTAAAACATCGGTTGCTAAAAGCATTGCTAAGTCTATGAACCGTAACTATGTCCGTATATCACTTGGCGGTATACGAGATGAGGCAGAAATTAGAGGTCATCGTAAAACATATGTGGGAGCTATGCCAGGCAGAATTGTTAATGCAATTAAACAGGCTAAAAGTATGAATGCTTTTGTTTTACTTGATGAAATTGATAAATTGAGTGCCGATTATAAGGGTGATCCTTCCTCGGCGTTACTTGAGGTTTTGGATTCTGAACAGAATTTTTCTTTCAGAGATAATTTTCTTGAAATCCCCATGGATTTATCGGATGTTGTATTTGTAACAACGGCAAATTCTCTTGAAACAATATCCAGACCCTTGCTTGACAGAATGGAAGTTATTGAAATTTCAAGCTATACATTGCCAGAAAAGGTGGAAATTGCATTAAATCATCTTATTCCTAAACAGCGTAATAAACACGGCCTTGATGCAAAGAAAATTCGTATTACAAGAGATGCTGTAAGGGATATTGTAAATTATTATACAAGAGAATCAGGCGTTCGTAATTTAGAGCGTGCAATTGCTGAAATATGCAGAAAAACAGCAAAAAATATTGTTGAAAATGAGGCAAAAACAGTTACTGTAACACCTATAAATCTCGAAAAATATCTGGGGAAAAGAAGATATTTGGTATCTGATGTTGAACATGAGGATTCAATAGGTGTTGCCAATGGTCTTGCATGGACAAGTGTTGGCGGTGACACTTTGGAAATTGAAACAAATGTAGTTTCGGGAACAGGTAAAATAAAACTTACAGGTAAGCTTGGAGATGTAATGAAGGAGTCTGCGGTTGCGGCAATAAGTTATATTCGTGCAAATTGTGATAAACTGGAAATAGAAGAGGATTTTTACAAAAAGTATGATATACACGTTCATGTTCCTGAAGGTGCAGTGCCAAAGGACGGGCCTTCAGCAGGAATTGCTATTGCTACATCTGTAGTTTCAGCATTAACTAAAAGATGCGTGAAACATAATGTTGCAATGACCGGTGAAATTACTATTCGTGGACGTGTTCTTGCTATTGGTGGTCTTAAGGAAAAGGCTATTGCTGCACACCGCGCAGGAATTAAAACTGTAATTATACCAATTCAGAATGAAGCGGATATAAACGATATTCCAAAATCTGTAAGAGAAGAACTTTCTTTTGTTACTGTAAGTAATATTGATAAGGTTTTAGATGTTGCTTTATGTGAGAAAAATGTGAAATGTGAATATAAATTTGTTGATATTGATGCTACAAAAAATAAGGAGGCAGTTATAAAACAATGAATTTGAATAATGTAGAATTAATGCTTTCTGCTGTAAGTAAGCGTCAGTATCCAAATACAGATTTGCCTGAAATAGCATTTGCAGGCCGTTCCAATGTTGGTAAATCATCACTTATAAACAAATTGTTGAACAGAAAAAAACTTGCAAGAGTAAGTGCTCAACCGGGCAAAACTGCAACAATAAATTTTTATGATATTGACAAGACTTTGATTTTTGTTGATTTACCAGGATATGGGTTTGCTAAGGTATCCAAACAGGAAAGGGAAAAATGGGGCAAAATGATTGAAGAATATCTGAATGAAAGAGAACAGCTTATTCAGGTTGTTCTTTTGGTTGATATGCGTCATAAGCCTACAAATGATGATATTATGATGTATAACTGGATAGTAGAAAGTGGCTTTGAGCCGATTGTTATTGCCACTAAAAAGGATAAAGTAAAACCCAGCCAGAGGGAAAGTGCACTTAAATTGATAAAGGATACACTGAATATGGATGAAGTTATTCCGTTTTCATCCGAAAAAGGTGATGGAGTAGATGAAGTGTGGAGTTTATTTAAAAATATGATTGGAGTTGAAGAATAATGATTACAAAAGCACCAAGAGGTACAAAAGATGTTATTCCTCAGGAAAGCTATAAATGGCAATATGTTGAAGAAAAAATTCGTGACATCTGTAAAAATTACGGATATAAGGAAGTTCGTGTTCCTGTTTTTGAACATACTGAACTTTTTGAGCGCGGTGTTGGTGATACAACTGATGTTGTTCAAAAAGAAATGTACACTTTTGAAGATAAAGGTGGAAGAAGTATTACTTTAAGACCTGAAGGTACTGCAGGTACTGTAAGATGTTTTCTGGAAAATAATCTTTATGCAGAAGCACAGCCTACAAAAATGTACTATATGCTTTCCTGTTACAGATATGAAAAGCCTCAGGCAGGAAGATTAAGAGAATTTCACCAGTTTGGTGTTGAAGCCTTTGGTAGCCCTGATTCTTCAACAGATGCTGAGGTTATATCTATGGCATTTAACTTACTGACATCATTGGGTGTTAAGAATTTAAAATTGTATGTAAACAGTATCGGATGTCCTGAATGCAGAAGAGAATATAACGAAAAGCTTAAACATTATTTTTCTGAATATAC
>CAZNKU010000028.1:0-17543 GCA_964573775.1 uncultured Clostridiaceae bacterium
TATGTCAGGTACTGTTAAGGATAGTTTTTTAAAATAACGAAAAAGATTATTTATGTACTTTTGGAGTCAAAAGTACCAAAAACGCGAGGGTTTCGATTCCCTCGCGCTCCTAAACGACAAGGGCTCTGCCCTTGACCCGTTCCGGGGGTTTCTTTATTTTATAAATTAATACTTTGTTCTTTCTGTCAAATCCAAAAAACTACAGGTCGGGGCTATACGAAAACTTATTTCGCTAGCCCCTAAAATCATTGTCCTGCAGCGGTAATTGATAACAATGATTTTTCCTTTGTTTTTGGATTTTTTGTTTGTTCTGTGGCACACACTTTCCCTTTAGACAAATACGCCGTAGAGTGAGGGATTGCAAATCGTTTCGAAGTTTTGAAAAAATTGGCGTAAAATTGCGCATATCATTTCCCTCTGCGGATGTGCAATTTTAGGAGTCAGTGCGATAAGTTCGCATATGACGACGGCGACAATTTTAAGAAACTGACGAACTACGAGTTGCTGACCGAACGTCCCGGCGTTGGGTTTTTGGGCACTTTTGCCCACACAAAAGTGCCTCCCACGCGGATAGCGTAAAAACTAAAAAGCATAGTTAAAACTATCCTTAAGGGTACTTCTCATAACAGAAGTATTTTTTATTAAGCATTATCAATTTTCTTTTTACAACTCTATTTTATATATTTCTTCAAAAATTGTTTTTTTATAATCTTTAAATTCATCTTTCGAAAGAGCATGGGGGTATGACACCAAGTGCATAGGTATTTCACTTTTACCCTCGCCATAGGAAGGCTGTGCATATTTGTAGGTGTTTATATTAAACCCTAAACGTCTGTAAAATCCTGCACGTCTTTTTGCCATTTCTGAAGAATTTTCAAGTTCAATTTCCAGCACCATAGGAACGTCCAGAGAATCCATAACTCTTTTTATAAGCTTTGTACCCGTACCTCCGTTGTGATACTTTTTATCTACAGCAAGGTGTTCCGCAAACACAAAGCCATCTAAAAACCATACTGCAAAAAAAGCGATTATAACACCGTTTTCTTCAACAGTGTATACGCAGTAATTATCCTCGTCCATAAGCGCCCTTTGACCTTCATAGCTTCGGCGTTCATCGGGAGGAAAGTTATCTTCCATTATTTTATATACTTCATCGTATCTGCTTTTTTCAAGTATATTATACATTACGACCACCCATAGAGGTATAAATTTCTCTTTCACTTCTCATAGCACGGTTCATAAGGGCGGACACGCTTTCCTTAACAGGCATACCTTCAAACAAAACCTCGTAGGCAACCCGAGAAATAGGCATTTCAACATTGTACCTTTCGGAAAGTTGCTTAACAGACTTAGCTGTCTTTACACCTTCAACAACCATTTTAACCTCTGCCTGAGCTTCCTCAAGGCTTTTACCCTGACCTATAAGTATACCGGCGCGTCTGTTACGGGAATGCATACTTGTGCAGGTAACAATTAAATCTCCAATGCCCGAAAGACCTGTAAAGGTTTCGTACTTTGCACCCATTGCAAGACCAAGTCGTATAATTTCCGCCATACCTCTTGTCATAAGTGCAGCCTTTGTATTGTCACCATAGCCAAGACCGTCACTTATACCGGAACAAAGGGCAATAACGTTTTTAAGTGAACCTCCAAGCTCCACACCTACAATATCGTCGGTGGTATAAATTCTGAAATGCTCGGAAATAAAAATCTCCTGAATATACTTTGCAACCTCAATATCCTTACATGCTACAACATTAGTTGTAGGAAGCTTTTTAACAACCTCTTCCGCATGTGAAGGCCCCGACATTGCCGCAACTTTACAGTTTGGAATTTCTTCTGCAATAACCTGGGAAAGTCTGTTGTAATTTTCCTCATCAAAGCCTTTGGAAATGCTTACAATTATCTGTCCATCTTTGATGTAAGGTGAAATAGCTTTACACACCTGACGAACAGTATGTGACGGAGTTGCAACTATAATAACGTCGGCATCCCCACACTTTGAAATGTCACTTGTATAATCAATATTCTCCGGCAAAACAACATCCGGCAGATATTTTTCGTTAATACGTGTTTTTGTTAAATTAGCAGTTGTTTCCTCACTTCGTGACCACAACAAAAGCTTATGTCCGTTGTTTGCAAGGCACATAGCCATTGCAGTACCCCAACTGCCTGAACCTAAAACCGAAACCTTAGCCATAGCCGACCTCCGATTTACTTCTTCTTTTTAAAACTACTTTCAGTACCGTTTAAAAGTCTTTTGATATTTGCTCTGTGCATATAAAAAGCAAGAACACCCATAACTGACATAAGTATAAGCTGAGCAACCTCAACACCTGCCCAACCGTTCAAATACATAACAAGTGTTGAAATTATAACAGTTGCCGCACCTGTAAGGGAGCTTACAGACACAATACCTGTAATGGCAAATACTATAAGGAATGCACCCAAAGTAAAGCATCCTGTAATCCAGTTAAGAGTATATATAACAGCAATTGAAACCACTATGCCCTTACCGCCTCTGAAGCCGTAGTAAACAGGGAAATTGTGTCCTAAAACAGCACCTAATGCCGCAGCAAATTTACCGTACTGCACAAAGTTGTCAAAAGGTAACCACTTTGCAACAGCCATAGCAACAAGTATTGCAACAACAGCCTTTAAGGCATCGCATACAAATACAAGTATGCCAACCTTTTTGCCTGCTGTTCTTATAGTATTTGTAAAGCCTGCATTGCCGCTTCCGTGGTCACGGACATCTGTTTTTGCGAAAAGCTTTGTAAATATAATTGAAAAGTTAAGACTTCCAAGTAAATAACCAATAACCAACATTAAAGCAACTGACATATTAATCCTCCTTACTTCTTTCCCTTATAATAAACCTTATTGGAGTACCTTCAAAACCAAAGGTGCTTCTCATCTGGTTTTCCAGATAACGGATATATGAAAAATGTGCCAGCTTTTTGTCATTAACAAAAATAACAAAGGTAGGTGGCTTAACAGAAGCCTGAGTAATGTAAAATATTTTAAGTCTTTTACCCTTGTCTGACGGTGGCTGAACCCTTGAAGTAGCATCGTTTAAAACGTCATTAAGCATACCTGTTGAAACACGCATTGCACTTTGGTTTGCAACATATTTTGCCATTTCAAAAATTTTGTCAACTCTCTGACCTGTCTTTGCGGAAATGAAAATGATAGGTGCATAAAGCATATATGAAAGACCTTCCTGAACTTCTAAACGGAAGTTATTCATTGTCTTTGTGTCCTTTTCAATCAAATCCCACTTATTTACACATATAATACAAGCCTTGCCCTGTTCATGTGCATAGCCTGCAATTTTTGTATCCTGTTCGGTAACGCCCTCTGTTGCATCAATCATAATAAGTACAACATCTGCTCTGTCTACTGCACTTAGTGAACGGATAACGGAAAAACGTTCTATATTTTCTTCAACTTTACCGCGTTTTCTCATACCTGCAGTGTCTATAATCAAAAACTTTTCGCCGTCTTTTTCATAATAAGTGTCAATAGAGTCACGTGTAGTACCTGCAATAGGGCTTACAATAACTCTGTTTTCACCTAAAATACGGTTTATAAGTGATGACTTACCTGCATTAGGCTTACCTACAACCGCAATTTTAATAATATCCTCTTCCTCTTCTTCCTCTGTATTTTCAGGGAGGTGCTTGCATATTTCGTCAAGCAGGTCACCTACACCGCTTCCGTGTACACCTGAAACGGGAATAGGCTCACCAAGAGCAAGATTGTAAAAATCATAAAGCTGTAGGGGCGGGTCACCTGGAGTATCACACTTGTTACATGCAATAACAATCTCTTTGCCGGAACGTATAAGCATATTTGCTACGTCTTTATCTGTTGCGGTCATACCCTCACGAACGTCTACAACCAAAACTATAACGTCTGCAGTATCAATGGCAACCTGTGCCTGATTACGCATTTCTGTTAAAATATGGTCGGTAGATACAGGCTCAATACCGCCTGTGTCTATCATAGTAAAGGTTATACCGTTCCATTCCGCATCAGTGTACAGTCTGTCACGTGTTACACCGGGTGTATCCTCTACTATTGCTATTCTTTTGCCTGCTATTTTATTAAACAAAGTGGATTTACCAACGTTAGGTCTACCCACTATTGCCACAACCGGCTTTGCCATTATAACACCTCACCTAATTTATTAACTAAGTCGTAGCCGTCATTTTCGACAACTATAACTTTTACATTCAATTCTTTTTCAACATCTTCTATTGTTTTATCGTCCAAAAAAATCATATCGTGGTTGAGCATAACTCTTGGAATAAGAAGTTCTTTGCCCAAATCCACATTCTTTAGCTGTTCAACCAAATCCCCTGCAGTTATAAGCCCTGCAACAGTTATAGTTTCGCCTAAAAATTTGTTTTTTATTGCAACAACCTCTACATTATCCGTTACACTTTCCACAAGTCCGCGGATAAAAGGTGCGGCGGATACGCCTGTTGCAACTGTTTTTTTGTAATCTGCCTTTTTAAAGCCATCCTTTGCCTTCAAAAATTCATCCTTTAAAGATGTCAGCAAGCCTACTCCGTTTTCAATCTGCAGATAATTTTCGTAAACCTCAGGGGCAGGCAACGGATAATCTGCTTTAACATAAAATTCATCAGAAGCATACACAAAATGACTGCCAAAATCTGCAAGACATTTTTGCTGATGCCCCTCCACCTGTTTTATAAGCTCCTCTGCACTTATTTTATCAAATCTTACAAGATTTGGCAAGTGTTCTCTGTATTTTGTTAAACCAACAGGCACAACTGAAAGGCTTTGCACCTGAGGGTAGTATTTTGCAAGCTCCAAAATGGTGTTGTCAAGGTCTGCACCGTCATTTATACCAGGGCAACAAACCACCTGACAGTCCATTGTAATGCCTGCCTCTGCAAACCTTTTTACATAGGGCATAATGTCGGCATTTTTATGGTTTAAAAGCTTGCTTCTAATGTCTGCATTGGCAGAATGTATGGAAATATTTATACGTGGCAGATGCATTCTTACAATTCTGTCAATATCACTTTCATCAAGGTTTGTAAGAGTTATATAGTTACCCATAAGTGCGGAAAGTCTGTAGTCGTCATCTTTAAAATACAGAGTTTTTCTCATACAATTTCTCGGCAGCTGGTCCACAAAGCAGAACATACACTTGTTTTTACATACCTGTGGCTTGTCCAAAAGTCCGTTTTCAAACTCTACACCAAGCTCTTCATAATCTTCATTTATAATTTCGACTATTTCTGTAGTGCCGTCTGTTTTTAATATTTCAAGCTCGTATTCATCGGATGCCGAAAGGAATTTAAAATCCAAAATATCCTTTAGCTTCTTACCGTCGATAGATACAATAATATCCCCCGGTTCAATACCGATTTCTTCAGCTATTGAATTTTCATAAACCTCTTTAATTACTGCATCCATAGTTTAAACCTCCGGTTTAATTAGTGCAGAATGATGAATGCAGAATGCAGAATTTATGACAGCAAGCTACGCTTGCTTTTGATTAAAGAAATGCATAGCATTTCCACAATAATTCTTCACTCTTCATTTTTCATTCTTAATTCATTTTATGATTTGCATAAAACGCAAAAAGGTGTGTTCGCTAATTGCAAACACACCAACAGCTTACGCTTCTTTTTTAACTACTTCTTTCCCCTTATAGAAACCGCAATTACCGCATACTCTATGAGGCAATTTGAATTCCTGACAGTTAGGGCACTTAACCATACCTGGTAGTGCTAACTTCCAGTGTGCACGTCTGCTATCTCTTCTTGCGTTAGAAACTTTTCTCTTTGGTACTGCCATTTGCTACACCTCCTCAAATCATTCAGGTTTGTTACCGGAATCCAACAATTTTTTAAGCACAGCAAATCTTTCGTCGAAATGTTCGTGCTTGCAATTACATTCAGTAATATTTAAATTTGCTCCGCATGAACTGCAAATACCCTTGCAATCCTCATTGCAGAGAAATCTGATCGGTAATTCCACCACAATATTGTTTTTTACAATGTTGTCAACATTCAAGAGTGTTCCTTCAAGTTCTACACCATCTTCACCCACTACTTCTTCCACATCCATTTTAATGGGAAGCTGCAACGGTTTTAAACACCTTGCACACTTAGTGTTAACAACTGCATCAAGATTTACCGCAACCTCAATTCGTCCGGAAAAGCTGCTTGCCTTACCGCATACATTGCAGTCTACCACACAGTCGTTATCGGTAAAAGATGTTTTACCCTCAAAGTTAATCTCTTTTTCAGTATTGTTTATAATAGATAACAAATCAACATTCATAAGCAATATTATATCTAAAAATTAATCCTTTGTCAATAGTTTTTTTACAAATTCAAATTACGAAAGCAATTCCTTTGTATCAAGGGCAATCATAAGCTCTTCATTTGTAGGAATTACAAGAGTTCTTATTGTTGCACCCTCAGCACTTACATCGATTTCTTCACCGCGAATTGAATTCTTAGCATCGTCGATAGCAACGCCCGTAAATTCAAGACCTGCAGTCATAGCCTTTCGGTATTCACCGTTGTTTTCACCGATACCTGCTGTAAATACGATTGCATCTGCACCGCCAAGTACTGCCATATATTCACCAATGCACTTTTTAACACTGTAAATAAACATATCTTCAGCAAGCTTAGCCTTTTCGTTACCTTCTGCACCTGCTGCAGAAAGGTCACGGAAGTCAGAGCTTAGTTCAGATACACCAAGAACACCTGATTCCTTGTTAAGGATGCTGTTCATCTTGTCGATGTCAATGCCTTCCTTATTCATAATAAACTGCAAAATAGCAGGGTCAATATCGCCGCTTCGTGTACCCATAGGAACACCTGCAAGTGGAGTAAAGCCCATTGTTGTATCTACAGACTTGCCGTTTTTAACAGCTGTAATTGATGAGCCGTTACCAAGGTGGCAAGTGATAATTTTAAGTTCTTCAGGCTTTTTGCCAAGCATTGCAGCTGCACGCTGAGTAACGTATCTGTGAGAAGTACCGTGGAAACCGTATCTTCTTACTTTGTAGTTTTCATAATATTTGTAAGGGATAGCATACATATATGCTTCCTTAGGCATTGTCTGATGGAACGCTGTGTCAAATACAGCAACCTGTGGTACACCAGGCATAGCCTTTTCACAAGCCGCAATACCAATAAGGTTTGCAGGGTTGTGTAGAGGTGCAAGGTCATTACAGCTTTCAACAGCCTTTTTAACTTCCTCTGTAATAACAACAGACTGGCTGAAAAGTTCACCGCCGTGTACAACACGATGACCTACTGCAGAAATTTCACTCATATCAGCGATAACACCGTGTTCCTTGCTTACAAGAGCATCAATAACCATATTGATAGCGTCTGCGTGGTCCTTCATAGGCTTTTCAATAACTACCTTGTCAGCATCACCTGGTGTGTGGTTAAGCTTTGAACCGTCAATACCGATTCTTTCGCAAAGACCTTTAGCCATTACGTTTTCTGTATCCATATCAATAAGCTGATATTTAAGTGATGAACTGCCTGCGTTTATAACAAGAATTTTCATTTTCAAAAATCTCCTTTTAATAAATTAAGAATGATGAATGTAGAATGCAGAATTATTGTAGAAATGCTCTGCATTTCTTCCTTAATTCATCACTCTGCACTCTTAATTCTGCATTAGTTATTTGCCTGTGCCTGAACACAAGTTATAGCTACAACACCTACGATGTCGTCTGCTGAGCAACCTCTTGAAAGGTCGTTAATTGGCATTGCGATACCCTGTGTTACCGGACCGTATGCTTCAGCCTTTGCAAGTCTTTGTACCAATTTATAACCGATGTTACCTGCATCAAGGTCAGGGAATACCAAAACATTTGCCTTACCTGCAACAGGGCTGCCGGGAGCTTTTGAAGCACCGATTTCAGGAACGATAGCAGCATCAAGCTGAAGCTCACCGTCTACTGCAAGGTCAGGGTTCTGTTCTTTACAGATTCTTGTAGCTTCTACAACCTTGTCTACATCTGCGTGCTTAGCACTGCCCATTGTAGAGTGTGAAAGCATAGCAACCTTTGCATCAGTTTCTGCAAGAAGTTCAAATGATTCTGCAGAACAAGCAGCGATTGCAGCAAGCTTTTCAGGGTCAGGATTCTGTTCCAAACCGCTGTCTGCAAAAATGAATGTACCGTTTGCACCGAATTCACAATCAGGCACAACCATCAAAAAGAATGCTGAAACAAGCTTTACGCCAGGCTTTGTTTTGATAATCTGCAAGCTTGGACGAAGTGTGTTAGCTGTAGAATGACAAGCACCTGATACAACGCCGTCTGCATCGCCTGCTTTAACCATAAGGCAAGCATAGTACATATAGTCACCCAAAGCTGTCTTTTTAGCTTCTTCGTAGGTAAGACCCTTGTTCTTTCTAAGTTCAACAAAAAGATTGATATATTCTTCTGTCTTTTCATATGTGAATGGGTTGATAACAGTAGCCTTTGAAACGTCAAGACCCTTGCTGTTAGCTTCAACCTCTTCAGGAGTACCGATAATGATGATATTTGCGATATCTTCCTTAAGTACCTTTTCAGCTGCTTCCCATGTTCTTCTGTCCATAGATTCAGGAAGAACGATAGTCTTTTTGTCAGCCTTTGCTCTTTCTTTAATTCTGTCTAAAAATGCCATTTATAAAACCTCCAATTTTAATTATTAAAACACAACTTTCCAATTAATAATTATACATAATATTTCCTTATTTGTAAATATTATTTGAAAAATTTTAATAATGTGATATAATAATGATAAAACTTTTTTGAAAATTTGTCAAATTTTTCTGCAAAAGAGGTGAAGGAATGAAAACAGCAGGCATTATAGCGGAATATAACCCATTCCACAACGGACACAAATATCATATAGAAGAAACACGGAATTTAACAGGTGCAGATGGCGTAATTGTTGTAATGAGCGGTCATTTTGTACAGCGTGGTGAATATGCAATATGTGACAAATGGTCAAGGGCAAAAATGGCAATATACGGCGGTGCAGACCTTGTGGTTGAGCTTCCTGCCGTATACTCCTGTCAGTCGGCAGAATATTTTGCAAAGGGTGCTGTTTCCATTTTAGAAAACCTTAATTGTAATTATCTTTCCTTCGGTATAGAAGCAGAAAACACAGAAGAAATTATGAAAATTGCAGAATTTTTAAAAAATCCCAATGATGAATTCAAAAAGGAGTTAGAGAAAAATCTGCAAAAGGGTGCAAGCTACCCAAAAGCTCTTTCGGATGCAATAGGTAACGATGCGGTAAACACACCAAACAATGTGCTTGCCATAGAATATTTAAAGCAGATAAAAGCCATGAAGCCTGTAGGTGTAAAACGTATTGGCTCACTGCACGACGGCAAGGGCAGTGCATCGGACATAAGAGCAAAAATTTCAAACAATGAAAATGCGGAAAGTTTAATGCCTGAAACCTCCGTAGAAATTCTTGAAAATTCGTACAAGGCAGACCGTGATACATTTGAAAAGCTGGTGCTGTATAAATTGCGTACAATGACTGCCGAGCAGTTGCAGAATGTGCCCGATGTAACAGAGGGTTTGGAAAACAGAATTTTGCAGATGTGCCACAGGGCTACAAGCCTTGACGAGCTTTGTGATTTGATAAAAACAAAGCGCTACACAATGGCACGTATAAGACGAATTTTAAACAACGCACTTTTAGGAATTACAAAAGACCATATAACAAAAGCACCCGAATATATAAGGGTGCTTGGTATGAACAAAAAGGGTATGCAGATACTTTCCGACCTTCGTGACAATACGGATATACCCATAATAACAAAGGTTGCAGATGCACCAAAGTCAGCTATGCTTGATATTGACATAAATGCCTCCAACATTTATTCCGTGTTGGCAGATAAGCCATCTATGACAGACCTTATAACGTCACCTGTTGTTGTAATTAATAATTAATAATGAATAATGAATAATTATGGAAGAAACACTTTGTGTTTCTTCTTTTTGCAGGTAATCCCAAGGGAAATTCTGTACAGCAAGCGGTGAAGTTTGTTCATAGTTCAAAGGCAAAAAAGAAATTCGCCAAAAGCGAATTTCATCATCTTCGAAAAAAAAAAACTTTTATTTAAAACATATTCTAATGTATTTTCCGCCTTTGAACGGTATGCGCCAAATATAAAAAAATCCCCCAATATTGCCGTGTGATTTCATATTTACAACCTGCTTTCGCAGGTGGGTACGTCCCAAAGGTTTATGGGCTTCTCAAATAAATTTGAGCATGCACGCAGGCTTCGGAGAACTTGTTCCCTTTTATAAATGTGTTGGTTATAAATATGGGAAAATAATCACGAACATATCAGGGATAATTCTTTATATTTCATTAACTATATTATACCCAAATTATATGAAATATGCAACTGTTTTATTTTTACAATTTTGTAACAGTTTTTACCACAATATTACGTTTCAGTATTATCACGGTTTTTCTTTGCAAGTTTCACAATAAGACAAATTACAACAACCGATAATCCTATATTAAACATAATGGATGCAATTAGCACCATAGCCAAAATGTTATCTGAAGGTAACAGATCTATTAATCCGGGCAACTGAGGAAATGGATTTTCATATTCCTCTACCTCTTCCGGCATTTCCTGAATTGGTATATCATTTAAAAACTTATCCACATCTTCAGCACGTACAGCAAAACCTATCCCTTCTGCATCGGAGTGTTTAAGTGTAATTACACCAAGTACTTTACCCTCTTCATCCAAAAGGGGGCCTCCGCTGTTACCGGAATTTACGGATGCGTCAATCTGTATGTATTTATTTCCTCCCAAAGACCTGTCCAAAGCCGACACTATGCCTTTTGTCATAGTGTAGGACATATCCTTTGGTGCACCTATAACATACACATCCTGACCGATTTCAGGCGTATGGGAATTTAATGCAAGTGGTGTTAAGTCCTTATTTACCTGCACAAGTGCAAGGTCTATGTTTTCATCCACCTTTATAACAACTCCGTTTAGCTTTGTTTTGTCGTAAAGCTCTACGTTAACATTACTGTAATCTCCAACAACATGAGCATTGGTAAGGATTACGTTTTCTTCAATAACAAAGCCACTTCCTGCTCCCGATGCCGTATGTATAACAACTACCGAATTATATACCTCTTCGGCTTTAAAGTTGATGGCATTTACAGAAAAAGAGATAAATAACAGACATAAAATCAATACCACAACAACTTTATACTTCATGTTACTCATCTCCCAATTCTGAAACTATATTTTATCTAAGATTAAATACAAGTACCGTATTACCTGCACAAATTTGTCCGTATCTATGATACACAAATAATCAGATTAATCCAAAAAGTCGAATTCACCTTCACAGCGTTCTCTGAATTCGTTAAAAACCTTCATAACTATTGCCTGGTCCTCTACGATTTCAAGTGTTTCCTCGCCATCTTCGTCTTCTACGATAGACATAATGTAAACATCGCTTTCTTCTGCAGCTTCTTCAAAGAATTCTGTAAGAACAAAGTATGTTACACCGTCCATATCGATTGTGTCAAGGTGTTCAAAAGGAACTGCCTCACCACTTTCTTCATCGATAAGCTCGATTATATTATTTTCCATTTCCTCGTTCATTTCTTCATTAAATTTATCTGCCATTTTAAATTCATCCTTTCTTTTTAAAATCAAGATAGTTTTGCAAAATAATCTCCGCTGCCACAGTGTCCACAACTGCTTTACGCTTTGCACCTCTGGTATTGGTTTCGTTCAAAAAGTTTATGGCACTAACCGTTGACAAACGCTCGTCCCACATAACGATTTCAAGCCCTGTTTCAGCCTTTAGCATATCACCGAATTCTATGCAGGCCTCACCACGTTCACCTATTGTGTTGTTCATATTTTTGGGCAGTCCCACAACGATGGTTGCCACATCGTACTGCTTAGCATAGGAAACAACATCTTCCAAAACCTTTTCAACACGCCTGGAGCTTATTGTAGCTACGCCCTGTGCCATCATACCCAGCGGGTCTGTTACGGCAACACCTGTGCGTGCAACCCCAAAGTCAACACCAAGTATTCTTTTCATCTGCAAACCTCTTTTCTTACCGTATTATACCACATATTTGCAGGTTATAGCAATATATTTTTAAAATTTATTGAAAACCAAGGCCTTTTATAGTATAATACATGTTGTGTAGATTTGCAAAAAGTCATAAATACGAAAGCCCTCCTTGTGCAAAGGAGGGTGGCACGCAAAGCGTGACGGGAGGATTGTAAATGGATAGAAAGCATAATAAAAATATAGTTCCGTTTGCAAAAGAACTCAGAAAAAGCATGACAAAAGAAGAACGTCGACTGTGGTATGATTTTTTAAGAAATTACCCAATACGATTTACAAGGCAAAAAGTACTGGGAAGATATATAGCTGATTTTTACTGTGCCACAGCAAAATTAGTTATAGAACTTGACGGTTCTCAACACTATGAGGATGTTGGTCTTAAAAATGATGAAGAAAGAACAAAATATTTAGAAAATTACGGCATAAAAGTTATCAGATTTTCAAACCTTGATGTATTGATGAATTTTGAAGCAGTATGTACAGTTATTGATAATACTGTAAAAGAAAGGTGATTATAACAACCCCTCAGTCACTTCGTGACAGCTCCCCGTCTTGCCTCCTTTGATGCGAAGCATTAAGGGAGGGGGACCACCGAAGGTGGTGGAGGGATAAAAGGCGACTTTTATTAGGCAAGAATCAACCCCTCAGTCACTTCGTGACAGCTCCCCTTGCACAGGTGAGCCTTTCAGGGGAGCCTTGTGTAAAGTAGGCAATTACATTATCCGAAAGGAGAAAAATATGAACTTAACAAACCCCGAAACAATTAAAAAAATAATGGACGGACTTGGCAGAGGCTTTAACAAAGCTTTGGGGCAAAACTTCCTTACGGACCAATCCGTTTTAGACAGCACGATAGAAGCATCGGGCATTGATGAACGCTACGGTGTTATTGAAGTAGGCCCCGGTATCGGCACACTTACCGTAGAGCTTTCCAAACACGCAGGCAAGGTTGTGGCAATAGAGCTTGACCGTAACATTGCTGAATATTTAAAGGGTGCTTTTGTGGCATATAATAATGTGGAAATTGTACAGGGTGATGCCTTAAAAACCGACCTTAACAAAATAATTGAGGAGTATATGCCTGATATGCCCGTTGTGGTTATTGCAAACCTGCCATATTACATTACAACTCCTCTTATAATGAAGTTTCTGGAGGAGAATTTGCCACTTGAATCCATAACGGTGCTTATACAAAAAGAGGTTGCGGAGCGTATAGTATCCCCTGCAGGCAAAAAGGACTACGGTGCAATATCCGTAGCAGTGCAGTATTACTGCGACCCTGAAATTGTAAGACTTGTGCCGCCCGAAAGCTTTATGCCTCCCCCAAAGGTAACATCTGCAGTAATTAAAATGGATATTAAAAACCACGTAAAGCCTGAGGTTTCTGACGAAAAGAATTTATTTAAGGTTGTACACGCTGCATTCGGTCAGCGCAGAAAGACTTTGGTAAACGCACTTTCTTCCGCTTATCCTACACCTAAAGAGGAAATTGCAGAAATTGTTAAAGACATAACAAACAATGAAAAAATTCGTGGCGAACAGCTTGATTTACGTCAATTTATACAAATTTCGGAAAAATTAAAATAAAGACTTGTTTTAAAAGTATTTTTGTAGTATAATGTTAAATGTCGTAGATTGGATTTTTACGAAGTAAAAAATTAAAACTTTAAATATAAGGAGGAAGTCAAAATGACAGATAACAAGATGGCTCTTCAGTGGATTGAAGAGATGAAAGCTATGCTTAATCCTGACAAAGTAGTTTGGATTGACGGCTCAAAGGAACAGTTGGATGAGCTTAGAGCTCAGGCTGTTGCAGACGGCACACTTATTAAATTGGATCAGGAAAAATTGCCTGGTTGCTACCTGCACCGTACAGCTCCTAACGACGTTGCTCGTGTAGAAGACAGAACCTTCATCTGCGCTAAGACAAAAGAAGCTGCAGGTCCTACAAACAACTGGATGGATCCTCAGGAAATGTATGCTAAGCTTACAAAGCTTTACACAAATTCTATGAAAGGCAGAACAATGTACATTATCCCATTCATCATGGGTCCTGCAAAGTCTCCTTTCTCTAAAGTAGGTATCGAAATTACAGACAGTATCTACGTTGTTCTTAACATGGACATCATGACACGTATCGGTAAAATCGCTATTGAAGAACTTAGCGAAAAAGGCGATTTCACAAAGTGTCTACACTGTACAGCTGATGTTAACCCTGAAGAAAGATATATCGTTCAGTTCCCTGAAGATAACACAATCTGGTCAATTAACTCTGCTTACGGCGGTAACGTTCTTTTGGGTAAAAAGTGCTTTGCTCTACGTATTGCATCATTCCTTGGTAAAAACGAAGGCTGGATGGCTGAACACATGCTTATCCTTGGTCTTGAAAATCCACAGGGTGAAGTTAAGTACGTTTCTGCTGCATTCCCAAGTGCTTGCGGTAAAACAAACCTTGCTATGCTTATTCCTCCAAAGGAACTTGAAGGCTACAAAGTTTGGACAGTTGGTGACGATATTGCATGGCTAAGAGTTGGTCCTGACGGTCGTCTTTACGCTATCAACCCTGAAGCTGGTTTCTTCGGCGTTGCTCCCGGAACAAGCTCAAAAACAAACAAGAATGCTCTTCTTACAACAATGAGCAATACAATATTCACAAACGTTGCACTTCGTGACGACAACACAGTTTGGTGGGAAGGTCATGACGACGAAGCTCCTGCACACTGTATCGAATGGAAGGGTGAAGAATGGACATCTGATTCAGAAGAAAAGGCTGCTCATCCTAACTCAAGATTCACAGCTCCTGCACGTCAGTGCCCATGCATTTCTTCAGAATGGGAAAATCCTGCAGGTGTACCTATCAGCGCTATTATCTTCGGTGGCAGACGTGCTAAGACTGCTCCATTGGTATATCAGTCATTCGACTGGAACCACGGTGTATTCATCGGTTCAACAATGGCTTCTGAAACAACAGCAGCTGCAGCTGGTGCAGTAGGTGTTGTAAGACGTGACCCAATGGCTATGAAACCATTTATTGGTTACAACGTTGGTGACTACTTTGCACATTGGATTGAAATGGGTAAGAAAATTGCTAACCCTCCAAAAATCTTTAACACAAACTGGTTCAGAAAGAGCGACGACGGCAAATTCTTGTGGCCAGGTTTTGGTGACAACATGCGTGTTCTTCTTTGGATTCTTGACCGTTGCGAAGGCAAGGTAGGCGCTGTTGAATCTCCAATCGGTTACCTTCCAAATAAAGAAGACCTTAACCTTGAAGGTCTTGACATCAGCGAAGAAGATTTGAACGAACTTCTTAACGTTGATAAGGAAGTATGGCTTGATGAAGTTGCTCAGATTAAGGAACTTTATGCAGGCTTTGAAAAGCTTCCTGCAGAACTTGCTGAACAGCTTAAGGCTTTGGAAGCAAGACTTAACAAATAATTTTTCTGGCGATGCAAAAAAAGTGCATATCGCAAAAAGAAAATTTAATAACAGTTTTCTAATATGAGGAAAAGCCGATGTAAAAATCGGCTTTTCTTTTTTTGAATCTTTTTATAAGAATAAAAAATAAATCTTCATAATTTCTTAAAGCTTTATTTTGTCTCCGACGGGGTACTTTTGTCGCAAAAGTACCCAAAACGCGAGGGTTTCGATTCCCTCGCGCTCCTAAACGACAAGGGCTCTGCCCTTGACCCGTTCCGAGGGTTACTTTATTTTATATATTAAATTTATGTGCTTTCTATCAAATCCAAAAACTGCAGGTCGGGGCTATACGCAAACTTATTGCGCAAGCCCCTTAAATCATTGTCCGGCAGATGAAGTTGATAACAATGATTTATCCTTTGTTTTTGGATTTTCTGTTACATTACAAGGCACATAGTTGCGGTTTAAAAAAAATACGCCGTAGAGTGAGGGATTGCAAATCGTTTCGAGGTTTCGAAAAAATTGGCGTAAAACCGTCCGTATCATTTCCCTCTGCTGACGGACGGTTTTAGGAGTCAGTGCGATAAGTTCGCATATGACGACGGCGACAATTTTAAGAAACTGACGAACTACGAGTTGCTGACCGAACGTCCCGGCGTTGGGTTTTTGGGCACTTTTGCCCACACAAAAGTGCCTCCCACGCGGACAGCGGAAATAAATGTCATAAATTATAATAATTTGTCGATGAAAAGGGTATTGAATTTTATTTTGTAATTTGGTATAATAAATTCATGCCAAACAAATCTGAATATTAAACTCGTAGAAGTATGTGTATTTTTATTTCGGTAAAAATACAGATGCTCCATTTTGCATATACTTCGCGGGTTATGTAGATTTGTTTGGCGACAATCGGAGCGATGTATTTTTCATGCGTCAGCTTCGGTTGGCGCATTTTTATTTTTATGGAGGGTTTTAAAATGAAAGTTACAAGCGAAATGTATACAAAGCTATTTAATGAAATAACTGATATTCAGGAGGAATTATTAAAACTGGTTGAAAGACTTAAAAACATACAGCTTGAAACAGAAGAAATGTACATAAACAACGAGGATAACAAATAAAGGCGGACAGCGGTGCTGTCCGTCTTTATTACATATTACTCTTTTTCAAAACCAATGCCGCCAACACAACCTTTATTACATCAGCAGGCACAAAAGGAATTACGCAAAGCATAAGTGCTGATGAAACACTGCTTTTCATAATGTAACAATACCACGCCGTACCAACCGCATTGCACAGTATAACAGCCAATATCATAATGGGAAGAGTGTAGTGCATTTTACGTGTTTTTTCACACACAAGACCTGTTAAAAAGGCAACTATAATATAGCCTGCAATATATCCGCCTGTAGGGCCTGCAAGTACTGCAAGACCTCCGCGAAAGCCTGCAAAAACAGGAATGCCCACAGCACCCAAAAGTATATATACAACAACACTAAGCGTACCGTACTTTTTGCCAAGTATACCACCTGCAAGCAACACGGCAAACAGTGCCATATTAATGGGTATGGGCTGTGTAGGTATGGAAATTAAGGACATTATGCCTATAACTGCCGCAAATAACGCACAGTAAACCAATCTTTTAGTTTTCATTACATTCTCCTTGAATTTGATATTTACATTATATCAAAATATTTGTATAAAAGCAACATTACACACAATACGAATAATGAATAAAAAGCATAATAATGTCTCCGACGGGGCACTTTTGTAGCAAAAGTACCCAAAACGCGAGGGTTTCGATTCCCTCGCGCTCCTAAACGACAAGGGCTCTGCCCTTGACCCGTTCCGGGGGTTTCTTTATTTTATAAATTAATACTTTGTTCTTTCTGTCAAATCCAAAAAACTACAGGTCGGGGCTATACGAAAACTTATTTCGCTAGCCCCTAAAATCATTGTCCTGCAGCGG
>CAZNKU010000029.1:0-16772 GCA_964573775.1 uncultured Clostridiaceae bacterium
AAGGTAATGGTCGTTCTATTCGTGAATTTATCCGCCTTATGGCAAAGCGTATGGGATATGACCTGAATTGGGGAAATGCAGACAAAGAAGAACTCTTAGAAGTATCAATAATGTCTGTTGATAACTATAAAGTTTTGATAGGAATACTTAAGACTTGTGTTGATTAACTTTGTGAGTACAATTTGAGTACAAAAATTTTTGGCAACATTAAATACTAAAAATTTAGAGCTAACTGATTTTGATTTCAGTTAGCTCTATTTATTTTAGTCTAAAACTATATTTTCTATCAATGGCTTAATGCTGCTAAAGCTATCTAACAAGAATACTTTAGACTTTACGGAATCACTACTTAATGTATAAGTATAATTTTCAAGTTTTTCTGTTACATACTTGACATGCTTATCACAAACAGCACCATTACTATTATAACCTGCAATAAACAATATAGGTTTAGAAGTATAGTTTTCGGACTGACATGATACAGATGCTGAAACAACTTGGCCGTTCTTTAATGCCAACATAGTCCAGACATCAGGAATTACAATATCGGTAAAGGTTATTCTATTACTTGTTACAGTATATTCATACTCTACGCCATCATATGTAACGGTATTTGCATATGCTTTAGGGAATGTAACTTCTTTCAAAGCATTTGCATCTCTGCCCATCACAGAGTAATCAAGCACTACATTTTCTGTATCACTTGTATCTCTGATATATGATGCTGAAGTTTCTACAGTAGTTTGTAAAACTTTAGTAGTATTTCTCGTAACATATGTACCTTTTATCATATATACTGACACTGCGCCACTATGTTCTTCTACAAGCAATGTCTGTGCATCTGTAGTATATTTACCAATAGTTACGTCAGTCTTAAGACTTGCATCATTCAGGTGATAGTATATAAAGGTTCTGGTTTCATCTGTATTATTGTTTGTTACTGTAAATTGGAATGCGTTAATCTTATCACCGGCAGCTTCATCCAATGATGTTGTTAGTTTTTTTGTTGTAACATCAAAATCCTCACCAACATCCATAGGAATGATAATTGTACTGTAGGTTGTTTCGCCTGTCTTTGTTTTCTTAAGGACTGCCTTTTTGCTTTCTTCAAAATTACCTGTTTTTTCAGAGAACAAAGTTCTTTCTATATTTGCTTCATCAATTTCATCAGGTGCTACAGGGACAATCATAACATTTGGTGAATCTTCTGTATTACTTTTGATTATCTTAGTGCTACTATCAATAGTCATTCCTGAGTCATAATTCAAATGCCAGTTTTGTGTATATACATTTTCAGCAGATGTATCCTTAGGAACAATGTAGTCTGTTACAATCCACATCTTTTGATTTTTAAGGAATGTTACACTACGCTGAGACGATTCAGTGTTAGTATAAGCTGTTGTTGAATATTCTATAAAATCATACTGTGAATTGGAATCAAAGCATACCTCTGTACCATCTTTTGCTTTTATGGTAGCTAATGTATCTTCAACCGCATCTACAACAGTATAATTTTCATCAAGATAATTTTCAGAGTCATTAACTGTAACTACATTATGCTGTTGCGGACTTAGCATATAATTGGTGATATTACCCGTAAGTGCCGCACCGTAACCAGGGTCAACCAAAAGGAATTTTCCGTAAGCGTACATAGATATTGACAACGCATCATTATGACCATGAGAACCTTCCATCTTATTTGTAAAGCCCATTGCCAAAGCATCAGCAGTCCAGTCTGAACGCATAAATGTTCTGAGACCATCAGGATAGTTAGTTGTTGCGTGTTCGGGCATCCAACCGCTCTGACCCCTTGTAGACATATATTCAAGTGCTGGGTCTGTCAACCCCCTGTCGACTAAGAGTCTGTTATACCATTTTTTGATTTCAGCAGTTTTTTTGTCATAAGGATCGGGATCGTCGCCAAAACCAAAACTGCCAAAACCAGGTGCAGATTGGTTGCATAATGACCTAACCAGATTTAAAATTATTTCTTCTATTTCTTCATTACTTTGATTATACGGAAGCTCAGCACCTGTTTCCTCATGAACTGTATATGGCTGATCAAATGTAGACAATAATGTGCCTGTATATGCTTGTGACAGTTCGTAAGACATACCGTCTTCAAAAGTAAACCCAACTGTTACACGTTCATTTTCATCCTTTGTAGCATCTAACCAAACATCATGTCTTGCAAATTCGGGATATCTTGCACATATTGAATATACACCGCTTGTTGAGAATGTAGCCCAGTTATTATTTTTTTTACCAAAACCTTCGTAAATATGGTCTTCAGCAAGCAACCATAAATGCTTTAAGAAAGCTGTGAATATTTCAGGTGTCATATATTCACTGTTTATAAGTCTTAAGAAATCCTGAGATATAGCACTCATATGGCATGCCAAATCAAGATTGTTCATTACATCGTGTTCTACACCAATAGAGTTTATAAGACCCATATACTGTCTTATGCATGTGTATGCATACTTTTCATAGTCTACTTCTGTAGAACCTATATAGTCGTAGTAACTATATAAATCACTAAGGTCACCAAGCTCGGAACCACGGTGATATCCGCAAACCTTACCCTTTACAGATGGCAGACTAGATGTTACATAATCCCAGCATACCATATCGTTACATGAAAAATATAAATAATCAGTAAATGTGTTGAAGCAAACTGTACTTTCCTGCCAGCTAGCGTCTTTGTACCAATATAACAGCAACATTCTGCTAGCATCTGAACCATTATTTCTGCCTGTAAGTTCTATATGAGCCTCTGTGATTTTTGAGCGCTTTGGCATTAATTCAGAGATATCAAAGCCTATGTAAGCACGTTTTGTTCTGTCTTCAAAGTTATTATGCACACCTGCTTCTTGAACAAGCAATTCGGTAGCACTACCATAGTTTGTATCGCTGTAAGTACCACCCTGGATGTACGAGTCCTTTATAACAGGACATTCTATTGTAGAACCATCTTTTAATGTAGCAACAAGAAGAGGAGCGTAGTCTGATTCCTTAGAATAAATCACAGAATCACTCTTATATTTATCAACAGACACAACCATAGTTGAAAAACATGTAAAAGATTCTGCCGCTTCTTTTAATCTCTTTGTTACATCTATTTTTACAGTGGAATCACTATTAGTAACATAAAAAGAATTAATAGGGTGACCACTTGATACATTTGTAGGATAAGCATTTCTTGAAACCATTTCATACAATACGTTGGTATAAGCAATGTCATCATCAGTCATAGATGTCTGTTTAGTTGCTTTATTAGCAAAATTATCAGCATAATATTTTTGTATTGCTACCTTTGCATTTTCATAATCGCCTGCTTTTGCATAATTTTCTACTGCAGATAATCCGTCATATGAGTCATAATCAAAAAATGGCTTTAATGTCCATTTATTGTTTGTTGAATCCCACTTACCAAAAAAGGCTTCATCAGAAATGTAATTAGGGTCTCCTAAAATTTCATATCCGTCTTCTGCACCATTTCTTGTAGGTGGTGTATACCATTTTTCAGTATCAGAGGTTGCACCAACGGTTTCTGTATTCTTTAGTCTGTCATTTAACCCGTTTACAATAAGCTTATATGTTATTGTAATTTCTTTGGCTGTGCCGTCAGCAGTCTTTCCGTTAATGACAGCAGAAAGTGTAACAGCTGTTGGGTCATCTTCTGACATTCTTTGGATTTTACCGTATGCATCCATTATAGCGGGGTTGGAAGATACCCATCTGATATTTGTATTTTCCCATGGAACAGTTACATTTTCAGTAACATTATTCTGGTCTTCAGCTAATGTATCGGGTAATGAGTCGATAATAGCCTGTGTTTCATCATCCAAAGTAATTTTAGCTGAATCATCATCTTCAATTACAACAGAGCTTATATCAAGGTATGCACCTATATTCATACGATCCATAGCTTTTAAATTAATTTTGCTGACATATCCTGTTCCTGTACTCGTTGCAGCGAGTTCTCCGGTTGAAAGATAGTTAAGTTTAACATCAACCGTGTCATTTACAGTATCTATATTAATAACAAGAGTATTTTCATCGCCGGCTGTTTTGTAAGTTTTAATTGCTGGATTACTACCGTTTCTGACAGAAATTTTATCCTGATAAATTCTGATACTTGTGTATCCCGGAATAGTTAAATAATAATAAGCACCTGCAGATGTTTCAGAATCAAGACTTACACTATACTTCATTGTTATAGTAACATTACCTCTGTAAGCTTCAGTACTAACAGAATAACCTTTGCCATTGGTTTTTGTAAAGTACAAATCGTACTCACCATCGAAATTACCAGTATCATCTACTGTTTTAGTCTGCGTTATTCTTACACCATCTCCACTTGATACAAATTCGGCATATTCTGGTGTTTGAATAATGTTCCAGTTTGAAATACCTGCCAAATTATCTGATGAGGATGCAAAAACAAAATTTGGCATCATTGTTGCAAAAATAGTCATCAAAACAAGAAAACTGACTATTCTTTTAATTAACTTATTTTTATTCATAATTACACCTCCACGTAACTAACAATTATATCACAATTTTCTAATTAAGTATATTCACAAATTGCACAATATTTTGTTTGTTTTTTTGCGTAAAATGCGCATATTATACCATGCATAATTGGGTTTGTTGAATTTTAATGTCATTTATGGTAAAATGATTTCATTGAAGATGAAATCAACTAAGTTTGCCCTTGCGTACAATGTAGGGGTCGATGCCCTTCATCGACCCGAAAACGGACAGATGTGGGCATCTGTCCCTACAAAATTGTGGCACATTGAACGAAACGAACATTGATTCTAAAATAAAGATGTAGTAAATATTACTTAAGGAGAATATGCCATGAAAAAATTGCTTATAGTAGTAGATATGCAAAATGACTTTATTAACGGTGCTTTGGGCACAAAGGAAGCAGAGGCGGTTGTTGATAATGTTGTTTCAAAAATACGTAATTTTAACGGAGATATATATGCAACTTTAGATACTCATTTTGAGGATTATATGAACACAAGTGAGGGTGAAAAGTTGCCTGTGCCCCATTGTATAAAGGGTACAGACGGTTGGAATATCAACAAAAAGGTGCAGTCCGTACTTGATGAAAAAGGTTATATAAAGGTTGAAAAAATAACCTTTGGTTCTGTGGGGTTACCACAGATTATAGCAGATACATACAATGTTGCAGAAATAGAAATTGAAATTGTTGGTCTTTGTACGGATATATGTGTTGTGTCAAATGCACTATTGTTAAAGGCGCATTTTCCTGAAATTAGAATTTCTGTAGATTCAACTTGCTGTGCAGGGGTAACACCAGAAAAGCACAAAGCAGCTTTGGAAACTATGGCATCCTGTCAGATAGATATATTATAATTTTACAAAAATTTTCTCAAAATTATGTTATAATATATTATCGGACTAAATTCAAAGGAGAGATAATTTTGGCAGCAATAGTTTTGGAAGGCGGTACATTTCGCCCCATATTTTCATGCGGTGTTATGGATGCCTTAATGGATAACGATATACATTTTGACTATGCGATAGGCGTTTCGGCAGGTATTACAAATGGGTTTTCCTACTTTTCAAAACAGCGGGGAAGGGCACACGATATTATAAAAAATCACAGGCATGACAAAAAATATATAGGTATGAGAAACTATTTTTCAGACCGTAGCTTGTTTGGGCTTAAGTTTGCATATGAAACTATAGGAAATGAGCTTTACCCTTTTGACTGGGAAACCTTTATGGCTAATCCCATAAAGGTGAGGGTGGGCGTTACAAATGCCCACACGGGTGAGGCAGAATATCTTGACGGCAAAAAAATAGATAACACCTTTGATATGTTAAAGGCTACCTGTGCACTGCCGCTTGCATTCCCTGCCATTAAGGTTGGGAACAATGAATATTTTGACGGGGGTATAACAGATTCCATACCTGCAAAAAAAGCGTATGATGACGGCAATGAAAAAATGCTTATTGTACTTACACGAACAGATGATTATGTAAAAACTCTGTCCAAGGGTGTAAAATTTGCCTCAAAGCTTTTTAAAAAGAAGTATCCGAAGGTTGCAGAGGCTATGCTTAAAAGACACATAATGTATAATGAACAGCTTGAATATTGCAAAAAACTGGAAGAAGAAGGCAAGGCTGTTATACTACGGCCAAGCAAGGAAACGCAGATAAAATCCTTTGAGAAAGATCTGGACAAAATGGAAAGAGTGTATCGGTATGGGTATGACCTTACTGTGGAAAACTTAGAAAAAATAAAAGGTTTGTTTTAATTATGAATGCTAAAAAGTTATATAAACATCTGTATAAATTGCTTGAAAATGCAACCCCAATCGGTGTGGACTGCGGTCAGCTTTGCGGTGCCGCTTGTTGTGAGGGGGACGGAGAAACAGGTATGTATTTGTTTCCCTTTGAGGAGCAGATGTACGACGGAAATGAAGATTGGCTCAAAATTTATGACAGCGACTTTATGTTCCGAGGCAATCCCGTGAAAATTGCAATTTGCAACGGTACCTGTGACCGTAAAAAACGTCCGCTTTCCTGCAGAATATTTCCGCTTTTCAATTGCAATGGAGAACTTAAAAATGACCTCCGTGCAGTACATATATGCCCACTGGCAAAGGGCAACATTGCCCTTGAAGAATATGACAAAACCTTTGTGGAAAATACAAAGAGGGTGTTTAATATTTTAAATAAGTTTAGCATTACCAGGGAATATATAAAGGAAACAAATAATATAATTGATGAATTTAAGATTTTTTAAAAGGACTGTAATAGTCCTTTTTATTTTTCATAAAATGTCATAAAGGAGATGATTTTTTATGAAATATTATACCTGTGCCAATACGTCGGCAGGTTTTGTGGATTTTACGGAGGATAACATATTTGATATTAAAAACAAAGTTATGCTTAAGGGAGAAAATGACTGTATAAAAAGCTATGTTCTAAAACTTTTGCGTGAAAAAACGGAAGAATGTGAGGAAATACTGTGTTCAGGCAGCAGGCGTCTTACAAACGGGCTTATTTTAAGAGAAAAAAGCACTGCAATTGTAAGCAAATGTAATAATTCTGACAGAATTATTGACCTTGATGAACACTTTGGAGTTGCAGATTATAAACCTGAAATAAAGTTTCTTTATGAAAGAATGTTCAGCATTTACAGTGAAGCTAAAGATATTCACGATGAATGGGAAAAAATATATGTTGAAAATATGAATTTTTCAAGGCTTGATAACTATTGTGACGGAATAATTGAAAAAATTGTTACAACAAAAAGTCAATGTGGATATGGCAAAGTATACAAAAGATTTTTTGGCACATCAACAATTGAAGGTCCTGCAAATCATATTGATAATATTACGGAAAATATAAAGAAAAGATATTTTATAAAGGGCAGACCTGGTACGGGAAAGTCTACTTTTTTAAAAAAGCTTTCCGCCAAATTAAGAGAAAACGGCTTTGATGTTGAAGAATATTATTGCAGCTTTGATAAAAACAGTCTGGATATGGTGATTTCAAGAGAACTTTCGTTTTGTGTTTTTGATTCCACCCCACCCCACGAAAAATTTCCGCAACGTGAAAACGATGAGGTGCTTAATTTTTATGTGGAATCCGGACTTTCGGGTGTAGATGAAAAATTTGAAAGAGAACTTTATTTGGTAAAGAGTGCCTATGACAGCAAAATTAAAGAGGGTATACATTTCTTTAAAAAGGCGTGGCAAATGAAGGAAGAAAGTGACAGACAGCTGCTCACAAAGATTAGCGAAAGCGATATACGAAAAATTGCAAAAAATATTCTATAAAAACCAAGGTGTTGAATCTTGGTTTTATATATTAAGTTAAATTTAAAAAGTGAATATTTTTGCGTAATATGTCGTTAAATGTTTCAAAAAATTAACTTTTGTACTGTTGCTTTTTAGGTTGAAATATGATATAATAATAATAAAGTTTGTTAAAATAATAATTGTAGTGTTTTAGGAGTAGTATAAATGAGGCATATTTTTTCGTCATTTAAAGAAGCATTCAGTTCTGTTATGCCCATTGCGCTGATAGTTCTGGTTCTTTCCATAACTTGCATCCCTCTTGATGCAGGGGTACTTGTTACATTCATACTCGGTACAGTAATGCTTATTATGGGTATGGGCTTTTTTACTGTTGGTTCGTCAATATCTATGGAACCTTTGGGCGACGGTATAGGTAAATCCATGAGCAAAAATTCAAAAGTGATAATTCCGCTGCTTATTTGCTTTGTTCTTGGTTTTTTTATTACTGTTTCAGAACCTGATTTGCAGGTTTTGGCAGAACAGGTGCCGACAATACCTAACCTTTTGCTTATTGTTTGTGTAGGTATCGGCGTTGGTGTTTTTCTTAGTATAGCTCTTTTAAGAAATAAAAAAGAACTTTCTTTGAGAACATTACTTATAATATTCTACGGTATTGTTATTGCACTTACATTCTTTGCTCCGAAGGAATTTGTGCCTACAGCCTTTGATTCCGGTGGTGTTACAACAGGCCCCATTACAGTTCCTTTTATAATGGCTTTGGGTGCAGGTCTTGCGGCAAGCAAGGGCAAAAATGTCGGCGAACACAGCTTTGGTTTAGTTGCTTTGTGCAGTATTGGACCTATTTTGTCAGTACTTTTGCTAAGCATATTCTATAAGCCTCATGCAAGCACAAGTCCGTTTAGAATAACGGATGTAGATACTACTGTTGATGCATTCAGACAGTTTACACACGCACTGCCCGAATATGCAAACGAAATAATGATAGCTTTTGTACCTATTGTTTTACTTTTTATATTATTCCAGCTTACTACAAGAAGATTTCACATACACAATATTTTAAAAATGTCAGTTGGTTTTTTGTATACTTACATAGGTCTTGTACTGTTTTTAACAGGTGCAAATGTAGGATTTATGCCTGCCGGAAGACTTATTGGTGCCCTTATTTCAGAAAGCTCATTTAGAGGAATGCTTGTACCTATAGGTATGCTTATGGGTTACTTTGTTGTTTCTGCAGAGCCTGCAGTACATTCTCTTAAAAGACAGGTAAGTGAAATAACAAACGGTGCAATTTCACAAAGGTCAGTAGGTATTGCACTCTCTATTGGTGTTTCCGCTTCTGTTGGTATTTCAATGTTAAGAGTGCTTTTTGGAATTCCCATACTTCCGTTTTTAATATTCGGTTATGCACTTTCACTGATTATAAGCTTTTTTGTTCCGAATATTTACACCGGTATTGCATTTGACTCCGGTGGTGTTGCAAGCGGACCTATGACATCTACTTTTATGCTTCCTTTTGCAGTTGGTGCATGTGAAGCAATAGGCGGAAATGTTATGACAGATGCTTTCGGTATTGTTGCTTTAATTGCTATGACGCCGCTTATTACAATACAGATTTTAGGATTTAACGAAAGAAGAAGCCGTATGGCAACACTTAAAAAATTCCATAATGAAATTAGTATGGTACAGGATGACATATTATTCTTTGATGAGGAGGATGATATAGATGAGTAAACGACCTATGGTGCTTTTTTCAATAGTAGAACGTGATAAGGGTAAAAAGCTTATTAAAGAATTGGAAAACATAAATATAAAAGTTAATTTTCAATGTGTGGGTTTGGGTACAGCACCTACCGAAATGATGGATATATTTGGCCTTGGGCATAGGGATAAGGATATTGTTATAAGCTTTGGTGCCGAATATGTTGTTAAGGATATGATGGCAAATTTTGGTGAAAATTTTGAAAGTCATAACAAATACGGCGGACTTATGATAATATTAAAGGTATCTGCCGCAAACAGAATTTTGACGGAAATTTTGAGTTTTAATACTGATAAAAATTTAGAAAAAGGAAATGGTTCTATGAAAAACGAACATCACAATAATTTAATTTTTATTTCGGTAAATGAAGGCTATTCCGACGATGTAATGCAGGTTGCAAGAAAAGCAGGTGCTACAGGCGGAACGGTTATAAAGGGCAGACTTGCCAATGTGGAACAACTTGCAAATCTTGACGGTTCGGATGTTGAGGGTGAAAGAGAAATACTTTGTATCCTTGCCCCGCTAAAAACAAGTGCACAGATTATGGAGGATGTCAATAAGGAATTTGGCACAACGTCTCCTGCTAACGGAATAATCGTTGCGCTTCCTACTGAAAAGGCATATAAAATTTAAGATTTGTATTGAATAAGCACCATAAGATGATATTTCTTATGGTGCTTTTTTTGAGCCTCATTAATCTCACTGCAGGGTTCGAGTCCCTTTGGTAAATACAAGCAATAAAAAAGGAACACGAAAAGTGTTCCTTTTTTATGGTGGACCTTCAGGGACTCGAACCCCATATAAATCCAATAATATCAGTAAAAATTGTAATGCTGAACCCAAGCTGACCCTACGCAGAAACAAATTCATTTAATTTCTGTGTAGTTTCTTTTAATTTTGTTTGGCTGATATGCGTGTATATATTTCGTGTCATTTCTATACTTGCATGTCCTAACAGTTCCTGGGCAACTTTGACATCTACTCCTGCATCGTATAATATGTAAGAAGCATATGCGTGTCTGAATTGATGTGGGGTTAATTTTAATCCCGTTGCTTTTTTGTATCTACCCCATAATTTTTCAAAAACAGATTTTCTCATTAATCCACCGTTTTCATCCGGGAATATAAGATTGTTTTTTAGACCGTGAGGAATTTTTTTGGCAAGGACATCAAGTAATATACAATTTCTTATACCTGCCTCTGTTTTCGGTTCTTTCAGATGTGGGGTATTGCTATCCCAATACACAGATTTATCAATGTTAATCAGCTTGTTTTTTCTGTCAATGTCTCCATAGGTTAAGGCGAGTATTTCACCCCTTCGCAGACCTGTATACAATATGAAATATGCCAACAAACCAAATTCAGCATTCAAGCTTTCCTTGACAACTTTTATTTCTTCCTCAGTCGGGAATCTACGTTGACTTTTCGGCAAGCCTCTTGGAACGGTTATATATTGACAAGGATTGATTTGTATGTAGTTGTTTATACAAGCATATTTAAATATTGTGTTCAGTACAGATAGTTGATTGCTTATGCTTTTACTTGCATAGCCTAATTCAATGCGGCTCTCAAGAAAGCTGACTATCTGATTGGAGGTTATTGTTTTTATAAGTTGATTATCAAAGTATTCTTTTGCATACCGAATGAGGCTTTTGTTTCTTGCGTAGGTTTGTACCTCCACAGTGGAAATATATTTTTTATCCCACTCTTCAGTAACTTCGATAAATGTTTTTCCTTTTTCCAGTTTTTCTTTATAAGCAATCATTTGATTTTCAATATCCTGCATTGCTTTCCTTTCGGAAGTTTCTCTGGAATAGAATGGAATTATTTTACCATTTATCTTTTTCTTCTTAAGCCATCTGCCGTCCTTTCTTTTCTTCATAGTTTTTTCTCCTTATCTGTATTTTTATTTGACAAATAAAGAGCATAATGATATACTATATTTGTGAAAAGGAGTATATAACAATATGCTCTATATGTGCGGTGTTGGTAGCACCGTATTCAACCGTCCTGTTGGTAGCAGGGCGGTTTTTTTATTTTTCTTATGCTACTCTATTTTGCTTGGTAGCATGATTATGCCTATAATTGCACCTATAAGTGCAACGATTTTATATCTTGCAAACCATTTTAGAATGGCCAATACAACTAATGTTATGATTATAGTATGTATAATCACGGTTACCATTGTCATTATTAAACCTCGTTCCCTACAATGTTGGAAACTACCGAATATCTGTGAAAAGCTAAATACTGAAATAATCCAAGAAGCATAACCTATAACTAAAGTCATAATAATATCTTTCAACATAATCACTCCCAATTTAATAATAACATAATAACAGCCCGTTAATGTTAGTATGTTATTTAATATTACGGATTACAAACTTTACACGGGTCATAATTTTTCCTTGCCTGTCCCTTTGTCAGAACAGTACAATCTATATTTTGCACATGTATGCAGTTTTCACGATGATACTTTTCTCCGGTAGAAGTTACATATACCATTTTGGAATCATTTATATTCTGATGTATGCCAATTCCAAAAATTAAAAATATTACTGTGATCATAGCATAGATGTGTGTTTTACTTTTATGGTTTAAAACCTCATATGCAAAAGCTTCAGCCTGCATATCCTGTAATCTGTCATTATTGCCGACCTTTGTTTTATCAAGGTGATTTAATACAATATGAGCTGTTTCATGCAATAACGAATAGATTACCCTTTCTGTTGCAATTTGTTTATCTATAAATACTGCTTTTAATTCCTTTGAACATACCGTAAAAGCATGTACGGTTTTAGCATATTCGTTCAAACCGTATTTTGTAAGTATTTCATTATCCTTTTCAACATCATAAAAATTTACCGTATATCCTTTGGTCAGCAAATAATTCTTAATGTTTTCAAAGTTTACTACGCCCTTTAATTCTTTGCGTCTGAATGTTTTAGCAGTCCTAATAATATCTTTCATTTTAAAAACTCCTTTTTACAGGGCTGCTATTATGCTATTTACGTATGTGTTATATCGTCAACAATAGGTGGAACAGAGTTTTTATTTTCTGCAACCAATTTTAGTTCGTTTACAGACGAGGTATCCTGAACTGTGTATTGAGGATTGACTAATAAATCATCAATATAAGTTTCAGCTTTTGCTTTTCCCAATTTGTTTAATTTTATATATTTACTACAAAATGAAATAGGTAATTGTAGATTTTGAAAGTTACGAGGAATGCTTTCGGGAGATATTTCGTTTTTGTTTTCTGCTACATCAAAGCCTAAAAGCCAAGCTTCAGTTACATTGAGAGCTTTGCTTAACAAATATACTCTTTCGCTGTTTGGCTTTGAGTAGCCTGACATATATTGACTAATTGAACTTTTGGGAATATGAGTTAGTTCTGAAAGCTCAATAGGGCGTATGTTCATTTTTGCCATTGCAAACCGTAAACGATTTTTTAATTCATCTATTGGAAATGACATTAAATCACCTCTTGACATATTTTCATGAATATGTTAATATAGGTGTAGATAAGGAGCGGTTTTGACGTTCCGCAAAGGTTATACTTTTTTAAAAGTCGTCCATTTGGCAGAATGGGCGACTATTTTTTTATGTTTTTTATAATTTCCAATACTACTGTAAGTATCAGCAGATAAATTATATTATCCATAAGCAACACCCCTCTCTGTGAGGTGTCAGAACAGTCGCCACCGTCCTTAACTACATCACCATAATAGCATAAAAAGTTTAACTTGTCAATCGTGAAGTTTAAAAAAGTTTAAAAAAAGTGTTGACAACGAAAGTTTAATATGTTAAACTATGGATAAGGAGGTGAGGAAATGAGTTTCAATTACAGTAAATTAAAAGGGAAAATTATAGAAAAATATGGAACACAACTTGCGTTCGCAAAGGCTTTTGGAATGACTAATATAGCCTTTTCAAGAAAACTAAACAATAAGGTAAGGTTTTCGACAGATGATATTTTAACAATAATTCAAATGCTGGATATACCCAAAAATGAAATCAGCGAATATTTTTTTACGGAAAAAGTTTAAAATATTAAACTGAGGGCGGTGGTATTTAATTGAAAAAATTTATTGTAGAAAATAAGCTAACAATAATTTTAAGTGTGGTAACAACCATTTTAATGCGAATATTATTAGGTTGGTAAGAATGGTTATCGTTATAGGAGTGAATATGGATTTAAAAAATTCTTTTCTTTTTAAATCTAAATAAACCAATCCTTGATGCGTTAAGGTAGCTTCAAGTACTTCGGTATCTGAAAAATACACTGCTTTTATGAGGTTTACTTCTTCAAGGTGTTTGCAAATTTCCACAACGTGTTTGGGCTTTATACTTAGGTTTTGTGGAACGTCACACATAATTACGATAAAATCACCTCGTTTAGATTGCGAAATAATGTATTTTAATATTCGCTTTGAATCTTTATCTAATAACAACATAATCACCTCAGGGCGATTATAACATAAAAAGATAGGATTTTCAATATTTAAGAAAAGGGGGAAGGTTAAAATAATGAATATATCATTTCAAACATTAGATAGTGTTTCATGTATGGTAATAAACGGTTTTGAAATACCGAATGTGAAGGATTATAAAATAACAACCTCTGCATTGGGAGAAACAGAGGTTGTAGTAAAAATTGTATTTAACAGTGAAATTAAAGTGGGGGATTTATCAACCAATTAAGCAATATGTTTGATATTGCACTTGTTATCCATGAATGTTTTTCCATTGTGGCTGAAAATTTGGCAAACAATCCTTTTTGAGGTGGTAATTTTTCTTCAATTATGATTTCCAATAAGGAAACTATTTGTTGTAATTCGGCTTTGTCCTCGGCAATATTGTCTATTTTAGTTTTTAATTCGGAGAGTAAATCATCGCAATTAATTGTTGCAATGTTATTGTTGCCAATTATTGAGTTTGTTGGATTTGTAATGTTGAATATGGTATTGCCTGTTTGTTTTTCAAAATTGTCATGTTCATATTGTGTTTGATAATATGCCTTTATTTGGAACGCATTACCTAAATAATATTGTGTCTGTATTTCGACTACGTACACTTTTTCGTTTGCGGGGTTAACTAATATATCTAAAGGTTTGATGTCGGAGCATGGTTCAAAGCCTATGTACTTTCTTCCGGTGGGTTCTTCCGTATTTATAATTCCTTTGTACTCAAATAATTTATCACCTTTTCTGATGATTTTGTAGCAAATGCCCTTAGAGTTCAATAGGTTATGAAATACTTTAGAACGATTTAAATTTGGGGAATTTGTACCTAATCCGGAAAATTTTAGGTTTGCATATTTTTTCTTAAAATCATTCATTACGAATACCTCACTTTCAATGGTAATTATAGCATAAGTTTTTTAAAAGTACAACAAAATACTTGCCGTCTGATATGTGTCCGGGAGAACAATGTTGTTTTTGGTTTCATTATTTTCTCCACATATTTTTACATAAATTTTCTCATATAAAGCTCCCGGGCATTTGTGAGGCGGCAAGAAATATTTGAAATTTCTGTCGGTTGCCACGTGGCTAACAGTTATACAAGCGGATTTACCGTCCGTAACAATACTTTTGTCCGAAGTATACTTCTTTTCACACCCCGTATAGCTGTTAGTCATCTGAGAGCCGGCAGAGGAAAGAAGGGAGGAATATGTATGGCAAGGGAAAAGGCAAATTATAGAGAAACATTACAATTTTTAACAGAAAACGGATATCCTTTGTTGATGCAAAAAAAAGATGTAGCGGAAAAGTTGGGGATTTCAAGACCTACTCTTGATAAACTTATTAAAAAAGGTAGCATAAAAACCGAAGCGGGGCAGATTCCTATAGGCTCTCTTGCAAGTTATTTGTGCGGTTAGGAGGAAAAGGATGCAAAACATTAGTTACATAATAACTTTGATGTCGATAGTGGGCACGGTGGCAAATGCTTTTCAAAAGCGTTGGTGCTTTATAGTATGGCTTTTTACAAACCTATTTTGGGTTATATATGACCTATGGATAGGAGCATACGGACAAGCTGTGCTGTATGTGGTGAATTGTATTACTTGTTTAATTGGATTAAGGAAGTGGAAAAAGTGAAAAGGTTATCAAGCAAAAGGGCAAAGGCATGCGACATACCGAAGAGGGTAAAAGATGCCGTATGGGAACGTGACGGGCACAGGTGCATAATATGCGGCAGTAATGTTGCAATGCCTAATGCACATTACATACCGAGGTCAAAAGGCGGTTTAGGCATTGAAAAGAACATTGTTACCTTGTGTACTATGCTTCCTGGTGGATGTCATTATAAATTTGACTTTGGAAGTAAGGAAGAAAAAGAAGAAATCGGTGGCAAGATAAGAGATTATCTCAAAGGGCAGTATTTGGATTGGGATGAGAAAGAACTTGTTTACAGTAAGTGGTAAAATACACCTCATCAGTCTCGCAGGCTCGACAGCTTCTCCTCGAGGAGAAGCCATAAAAAGGAAGGTGGAAATATGAAAGTGATTACAACAATGCAGGTAATAGTATTTACCTTATTGATAGGATTTGCCGGAGGATGGGAAAACGGAAACGTTTCAGATTATGTATTTGCTATAGAAGGATTAAGCATAGCAGTTATAATTTTGAGTTTGCAATTAGTTAAATGCAGAATTAAGAATGCAGAACGCAGAGTTAAGGAAAGAAACGCAAGGCGTTTCTACAATAATTATCAACTAACAACTATTAATTATCAATTAGATAAAGGGAGGACTAATTAATGGCATTTAAGAGAACAACGAAAAAGCCGAACTGGGGCAGGTGTGGATTTTGTAATGCACCTGTGCTTACAAGAAGAACAAAGGGAACAAACAAGGTTGTGACATTGAGTAAAACGCCTGTGTACATAATTTTGAATCCTTTAAGTAAGGACACATATTGGTACAACGGAACGTGGGTTCACGGTGACGAAGTTTCTGACGGCCTTGTGGCTTACAGAAAGCACAAATGCGCATGCATGAGAAGATAGAAAAAGAGACGGTTTAAAAAACCGTCTCCCACCTTCTAATTAGCCGTGCTATATGCACAACCAAGACCCATAATTATTATATCAAAAAAAGGCGGAAAAGTCAAGATTTTTAAAGGGACGAGAGTGCCCTTTTAATCGCCCCCTTTACCGTCTATTTTAACGACCAAGACCAAGTATAAATTTAAAAG
>CAZNKU010000030.1:0-16438 GCA_964573775.1 uncultured Clostridiaceae bacterium
TTCGTGAACCTAAGGTATTCCTTATGGACGAACCTCTTTCCAACCTGGATGCTAAGCTCAGAGCTCAGATGAGAACAGAAATCAACAAACTTCACAAACGTCTTGATACAACATTCATCTACGTTACACATGACCAGACAGAAGCTATGACAATGGGTACAAGAATCGTTGTTATGAAAGATGGTATTGTTCAGCAGGTTGATACACCTATCGAACTTTACGAAAGACCTCGTAACATGTTCGTTGCAGGCTTCATCGGCAGCCCTCAGATGAACTTCTTTGATGCTAAGCTTCTAAAAGATGAAAGCGGCGTTTACGTTCAGTTGGATAACGACAAACTTAAACTTCCTCAGGGTAAAGCTTCAAAACAGGCTCTTGATGCTTATGTTGGTAAAGAAATTGTTCTTGGTATCAGACCGGAACATATCCATGAAGAAGAAACATTTATTGCTAACCAGCCTGAAGGTGTTGTTTCTGCATATGTTGATGTTACAGAAATGATGGGTGCTGAAACATACTTGTACTTGCAGGTTAACGATACAAAGACAATTGCAAGAGTTAATGCTCGTTCAAAAGCTCAGATTGGTGATACTATTAAAGTTGCATTTGACCTTAACAAAATTCACTTGTTCGACAAAGATACAGAGCTTGCAATTATCAACTAATAAAAATTATAAAAGCAGAGATTTATTCTCTGCTTTTAATTTTGAGGAAAGACTATGATTAGTATTGATATTAAAAAAATACAACCCTCCACTGCATTTATTGCAAAAAAAGTTGTATATTTCGAAAACATTGGCTCAACAAACGATATCGCAAAAGAAAACACATACAAAGACGGAACACTCATTATTGCCGACACTCAGACTATGGGAAAAGGCAGACTGGGCAGAAATTGGATTTCCGAAAACAAAACCGGAATTTATATGAGCATTGTACTCACACCGAAAATCTCTGCTGAGAAAATAAGCCTTCTCACTCTTATTGCAGGTATCAGTGTTTGTGAAGCTTTAATAGAAATATGCAACATACCATTTAAAATCAAATGGCCAAATGATATAGTCGCAGATGGTAAAAAAGTATGCGGAATACTTACTGAAGGTGTAATTTTACCGAAGGAAACAAAGGCAATAGTCGGTATCGGAATAAATGTAAACCAAAAAAACTTTGCGGATGATTTGTGTAATAAAGCAACATCACTTTATCTACTTTCAGCCAAAACCTTTGAAAGAGAAAAAATAATAACTAAAGTTACTGAAATTTTTGAAAAAAACTATATAGATTTCATCAGCAACAAGCCTTTTAAAGAAAAATACGAAAGGCTTTGCATAAATATTAATAAAAAAATCATCGCAACCAAAAACGGTAAACAAATAAATGCAACAGCTATCGGAATAACAAATAGCGGTGAACTTATAATAAAAAAAGAAGACGGTACAACACTGAATATAAATTCAGGTGAAGTATCCGTCAGAGGTATATACGGTTATATTTAAACACACAAAAGTCGAAACCTGTGTGCTTAATCAATAGAAAAATCCATTTTTTCTATTTTACTCTTATCCAAAGAACGCTTACGCATAGCGGTCTTTGTCATAATATCAAGAGAGAATTTTTTGCAAAGATGGTCAGGTGACACTATACCTTTTTTTTCACAGCTTAATTCATTAAGTCCTGCAAGAGGCTTTGAATACACGCATATACTACAACATGCTTGTCTGTCATCTTCACTTAGCTTAATTATACTTTGCACAACATCACTTCCTTACTATGTTTATTATACATACAAGGAACATAAAAGTCAACAAAAAAACCAAAGGAGGTACAAAAATGAAGTTAATTTCGTGGAATGTTAATGGTTTCAGAGCTTGTCTTACAAAGGGCTTTGAGGATTTTTTTAATAAAATTGATGCAGATATATTTTGTCTTCAGGAAACAAAAATGCAACCTGAACAGATGACATTTTATCCCGAAGGTTACTACACCTATATGAACAGTGCAATAAAAAAAGGGTATTCAGGCACCGCACTGTTTACCAAAAAAGAACCTATTAATGTAGCCTACGGTATAAAGGGCGAACACAACGACGAGGGCAGAGTTATAACAGCAGAATTTGAGGATTTTTACTTCATTACCTGCTATGTGCCTAATGCACAGTCAGAACTTGCAAGACTTGACTACCGTTTGGAATTTGAAGATGCTATGAGAAAATATCTTGTAGAGCTTGACAGCAAAAAGCCCATAATTTACTGCGGTGACCTTAACGTTGCACACAGGGAAATAGACCTTAAAAACCCGAAATCAAACGTGGGTAATCCCGGTTTTTCCGACGAAGAACGTGAAAAGTTCACAGAACTTTTAGATGCAGGCTTTACCGACAGCTACAGATACCTGTACCCCGATAAAACCGATGCATATTCATGGTGGTCATACCGCTTTAGTGCAAGAGCAAAAAATATCGGCTGGAGAATTGACTATTTTGTAGTTTCAAATTCAATAAAAGATAAAATTAAGTCCGCAGAAATATATTCTGACATTTTGGGCAGTGACCATTGTCCGGTAAGTCTGGAAATTTAAAATATTTATTTTGTTATATTTTTGATTTGTTTAAATAGCAGAAATGTAAAACTCCTTTGTGATACAATCATATCAGAAAGGAGTTTTCTATGTTCATTAAATATCAAAAATTTTTAAACGTTCATCGCCAAATTTACCAATCTCAGATATCGTAATCAATAGCCACACTACTAACTGTATTAGCATGCATATATGTTTTTACAACGTCACAATGGTATTTATCTGCCTGATATTCATCCAAAGCTGCTCTGTCATCAAGTTCTACCTGAACTATAACGTCATACGAACGTGGAGAGCACAAAAAGTCTGTTCCAACCTCAATTGAACGCACTGTAGGAACATTTCCCATCATTGACATTAAAACCTCTTTAGCCTTATTTTTTGAAGCCTCACTGCTGTCTGCAAGTTTGAAGCATACAATGTGTTTAATCATTTCAATTACCTCCTGAATTTTATAGTATAATTTTACCACTTTATTTTAATATTGTAAAGAGAAAAACAGAAACGACACTGTGCCGTAGCACAATGCCGCTTCTGTTTAGTGAGATTTAGTATATGAAGAAAGATTATTGGTTAAGTTAGTTTGCTAATTAGTAGGTTTTTCCTCTCCCAATGTAACGCTAATATCCATAGTTTTGCCGTCACGCACAACAGTAAGCTTTATTTTTTCACCTACTTTATGGGTATCACGCACATCGTTAAGTTCGTCGGATGTTGTAACAGTTTTTCCATCCGCCTTAATGATAACATCACCGGACTTTATATCTGCTTTTTCAGCACCGCTTCCCGGTGATACGGAAACAACATATATTCCTACCGGCAAATTATAATAAATAGACATGGTTTCAGAAATATCCCGTATACTTACACCAATTTGAGGTCTGCCGGAAACATAACCTTTTGAAATAAGTTCTTCTATAATCGGAACAGCTACATCAATAGGGATTGCAAAGCCCATACCTTCCGCTGTTGACGAGCTTATCTTAACCGTATTAATACCTATAACCTGACCGTATTTGTTTACGAGAGGCCCACCGCTGTTACCAGGGTTAATTGCCGCATCCGTCTGTACAAGCGTGTACTGTCTGCCGTCAACCTCCATAGTTCTGTTAAGTGCACTTATAACACCTGCAGTAACAGACCCTTGAAATTCCAAACCTAAAGGATTTCCTATTGCAACAGCTAGTTCACCAACTTTAAGGTCCGCTGATTTACCAAGCACAGCTGCAGGCAAATTTTTTGCATTTATTTTTATAACAGCAAGGTCGGTTTTAGAATCCATACCGATAATTTCAGCAGGATATCTTTCTCCGGAATTAAGAACAACATCAATTGCAGAAGCACCTTCAATAACATGACTGTTAGTAATAATATAACCATCACTGCTAATTATAATACCTGAACCGTTTCCGCTTTCCTGTTCATAAACGCCACCATTCCATGTGGTGTATGTCTGATTAATGACAATGCCTACAACGGACGGGCCTACAACCTCAGCAATTTGTGTTACATCAAGTTCTTGTCCAGGCACTTCTACAGTACCTGTCAAAATTGCACTACCGGAACCCAAAACAGACTGCTGAGTAAGATTAATTTGATTTTCTGATGATTTATAGACAAAACCCAAAGTCAAAGCCATGGTAGTGCCGCATATGATTGCACCAACAAGCATACCGCAAATTGCCGCAATTGCATATCGACCAAAAAAACTATTTCTTATCTTTTTACGAAGATATTCTTCTTTCATAAAAGGATTTTTATAGTCTATGTCACGGCTGAAAATTAATGATGAACAATTTTTATCTTCATAGTCTGTATGTGAATCGGTTTCTGATTGTTCCTCAATTGTAACCTCAACTTCTGAATTCAAATCAGATTTGTCATCTGGTTCAATAATTGATTCTCTGAAAAAATCTTTATTATCCAGCACTTTAACATCCTCCTCTCAAAGGATTATCATAAACTGTTGTATTTATATTAACACATCCAAAAAATAAATTGATGAACAAAATATTAACAAAAGCCAAAAACATGTTAACAATTTGTTAAATTAAGAGTAAATGTAAATTCAACGGAATTTTCATCACTTTTTATTTCAATATGCTGATTGTGCTGATTTATAATACTCTTTACAATATAAAGTCCCAAACCGGACCCTGTTTTATGATAACTTCTTGAACTGTCAGCTTTGTAATATCTGTCCCATATATATTTTTGTTCTTCTTCACTTATTGAACTACCATAATTTTTAATGCTGAAAGTCGCAAATCCGTTTTTATTTTTAATAGATATCTGTATTTCCGAACCTATTGATGCAAATTTAAGGGCATTATCAAGCAAGTTTTGTATAACACGATAAATTGCAGATTCATCAGCATCGACAATGTTTTCGGACTTTTCATATTTAAAATCTATTACAATGTTTTTTTCCCTTATTCTTTTTTCCATCGTAACAACTATGCTGCGAACAATTTCATTAAGATTAAAACTGGACATATTCGGAACGAAATTACCACTTTCGTATTTGGATAAGTCAAGATTATTTTCTATCATATGCTGCATTCTTTCACCTTCCGAAAGAACCACACCCAAATACTGATTTTGCATTTCTGAAGGGATTGCACCATCCATTATTCCGCGAACATAACCCATAACCGTAGTAAGGGGCGTACGAAGGTCATGAGATATATTGGCAATAAAGTCAGACCTTGCTCTGTCCTGTTTTTCCAGCTCTGATGACATCTTGTTAAATGTGCCTATAAGCTCGCTGTATTCACGAACCTTAGAATCATAAATTATTGCATTGTACCTTCCCAACGATATTTCACGGGCACCTGCCTCCATTCGTCTTAGCGGTTTTACAAGACTTCTGGATATAAAATAAGATATTAAAAGTGCAACAAGTGTAGCAATGCCTAAAGAAATAAGATTCATTGTAATAGAATGAGTTACCTCCGGACTGAAGAACTCATTTTTTGTAATAACGAATATTACACCCTCAATTCTGTTTCCGACAACACATGGTGAAGCAACTGAAAAAGTATTGTATTTAAGTATTTTATTAAAAGCGCCCGTGCGGTATGTAGCCTGATTTTCAAGCACTTTTTCATACCCATTAATGTCTAACTGTTTGGGAAATGTATTCTCATTTCTGGAAACAAATTTTACATACCCATCTTTATCAGTTATAACTATGATAACATCCTCATAAGTTGCAATCTGGTTAATGCCGTCACCGTCATCATTGTAATAAACTATAAGTTCATTAACTAATTTAGCAACTTTATAAAGCTCGGTCGCTTTTTCCTTTTCAGAATATCTCATTGCCTGAAAAACATTTATACCGCTCATTAAAAAAGCACACAATATAATAATTATTATACAAAGCTTCATCAGCCTTGAAAATATACCGACCTTATTCTTTAACCTCAAATTTATATCCAACTCCCCATACGGTTTTAAGTTCCCATTTATCAGAAACACCGTCTATTTTCTCGCGTATTCTTTTCACATGAACATCTACAGTTCTTGTTGTATCGCCTGCATATTCAAAACCCCATACCTGATTCAAAAGCTGATCACGGGTAAATACTTTGTTAGGATTTGAAGCAAGGTGATATAAAAGTTCTATTTCCTTTGGAGGAGCCTCAATTTCATCACCTTTTACCACAAGCTTATAATTCATTATATCCAATAAGAAATTTTCATATTCAATAATTCCACTTTCTGTTTCAACAGTTTCTGTTCTGCGAAGTACTGCCTTTATTCTTGCCACCAATTCATTGGGGTCAAATGGCTTGCACACATAGTCATCTGCACCTGCCTCAAGTCCCGTAATACGGTCTGCTGATTCTCCCTTTGCGGTAAGCATAATAATTGGTACATTGGAAACTTTACGTATATTTTTGCAAATTTCTATACCACTCATACCCGGAAGCATAATATCCAGTATAACCATTGATGGTTGTTCCTCATTAAAAATTTGCATAGCCTTTACACCGTTATAGGCAATTAACGGTTCATAGCCTGCTTTTAAAAGATAAAGCTTAACCAGTTCGCAGATGTTAGCATCATCATCAACCATTAAAATTTTCATATTTGTTCCTCCTCCACTTTTAAAAAATATACGCAAAAGGGCTAACGCTCTCAACAGTTTTGGCTGTGAGGGCATCAGCCCTTTAATTCAAAATCATTTAATTCTATAAACCTTCATTGCATTTTCAAAGGTTTGTTTTGCCATTTCCTCAAAGGAAACACCCTTTATTTCAGCAAGCTTTTCGCAAGTATAACGAACAAGCGAACTGTCATTACGCTTGCCTCTGAAACCGTCAGGTGCAAGGTAAGGTGCATCTGTTTCAACAAGCAGTCGGTCCATTGGTACTGCCTTTGCCGCCTCCACAGATTTAACATTGTTTTTAAAGGTAAGAGGCCCTGCAAAAGATATATAATACCCAAGCTTCAAAAACCTCTGTGCCATCTCCTTACTACCCGAAAAACAGTGCATAATTCCCTTGGCAGATGACTGCTTTAAAATATTATAAGTATCCTCATGTGCATCTCGGTTATGAATTACAACGGGCATATCAAGTTCCTCTGCAAGGTCAAGCTGACGCTTAAACCAGTGCTTTTGCACATCACGGGGAACATTGTCCCAGTAATAATCCAAACCTATTTCACCAATGGCAATAACCTTTTTATCCTGTGAAAGCTGACGGATTTTTTCAATATGCTCCTCTGTCATACCTTCGGTATCGCAAGGATGCACACCAACTGTGGCATAAATAAAATCGTAATCATGTGCAAGCTTTACGGAAAAATCAGATGTTAATACATCACACCCTATATTAACAAGGGCACCTACTCCGCTTGCCTTTATTTTTTTTATAACTTCATCCCTGTCCTCGTCAAACTTAGGGTCATGAAGATGTGTATGTGTATCAAACAGCATTTAGCTCACCTGTGTTCCTGTTGCATATTCTCCGTCAACTTCTATAACGTTAAGTTTGTCATCATCGGCAACTGCAAGTATCATACCATTACTCATAATACCACGTAGTTTAGCAGGTTTAAGGTTTGCAACCATAACTACATTTTTACCTACCAATTCTTCAGGCTTGTAGTATTTTGCAATACCCGAAACAACTGTACGTTCTTCGTTGCCCAATTTAACTGTAAGTTTTAAAAGCTTGTCTGCCTTTTCTACTTTTTCAGCTGCCAAAACCTTTACAACACGAAGGTCCAGCTTTTCAAAGTCTGCAAACTCAATTTCAGGCTTTATTGGCTCAATTTCAGGTTCTTTTTCTGTATTAGCTTCAATTTCTGCCTCAATTTCAGCAAACTTCTTTTCCTCATCAATACGTGCAAACATTGGCTTAGCTTCGCCTACCTTTTCACCTGTTGCAAGGCCGCCGAAATCCGAAACAGATTCCCAAGTGTTAAGACTTGTGTTAAGTGATGCAAAAATAAGCTCTGCTGTCTGTGGCATCATTGGCTGAAGCATTACTGCAATGTAGCGGATGCTTTCAAGTAGATTATAAAGTACAGTAGCAAGTCTTTCCTTCTGTGCATCGTCCTTTGCAAGTGCCCAAGGCATAGTTTCATCAATGTACTTATTGCTTCTGCGTACAATTGTCCATATTTCATCCATAGCATCTGCAATTCTGAATTTGTTCATCAAATTGAAATATTTTTCCTTTGATGCCTTGCAGGTTTCAATTAATTCGTCATCAAATTCACCCACAGCATTAGGGTTTGAAATAACACCGTCAAAGTATTTATTTGTCATGGCAATTGTTCTGTTAACAAGGTTGCCAAGTGTGTTGGCAAGCTCGGAATTATAACGGCTTATGATAGTTTCATAAGTAATTGTACCGTCTGCAGCAAAAGGCATTTCGTGAAGTACGTAGTAACGGATTGCATCTACACCAAAATGTCTTACAAGGTCGTCTGCATACATTACGTTACCCTTTGACTTACTCATTTTATCCGCGCCGTTTAAAAGCCATGGGTGACCAAAAATCTGCTTAGGCAACGGTTCGCCCAAAGCCATAAGCATAATAGGCCAGTATATTGTGTGGAAACGCAAAATATCCTTGCCAATAATGTGCGCATCTGCAGGCCAGTATTTGTTGTAAAGCTCACCCTTGTTGTCGGGAGAATAGCCAAGTGCAGTAATGTAGTTTGACAAAGCGTCAATCCATACGTAGATTACGTGGTTAGGGTCTGTTTTAACAGGAACACCCCATGTAAAAGATGTACGGGATACACAAAGGTCCTGAAGTCCTGGCTTTAGGAAGTTGTTAACCATTTCCTTTTTGCGTGATTCCGGCTGAATAAATTCAGGGTTATCCTCGATATATTTCATAAGTCTGTCCTGATATTTGCTCATTTTAAAGAAATATGCTTCTTCCTTTGCTTTCTGTACAGGACGTCCGCAGTCGGGGCAAACGTTACCTTCCGCTATCTGTGTATCTGTGAAAAAGCTTTCACAAGGTACGCAGTACCAACCTTCATATTCACCCTTGTAAATATCGCCCTGGTCATATAGCTTTTGAAAAATTTTCTGAACAGCATCCTCGTGATAGTCGTCTGTTGTTCTTATAAACTTATCATAGCTTGTGTTCATTAAATCCCAGATGCCCTTTACTTCAGCAGCAATATTATCCACATATTCCTTTGGTGCGATGCCTGCTTCTTCAGCAAGCTGCTGAATTTTCTGACCATGCTCGTCAGTGCCTGTCAAAAAGAACACATCGTTGCCAATCATTCTTTTAAATCTTGCCAATGCGTCTGTAAGTACAATTTCATAAGTATTACCGATATGCGGTTTTCTTGATGTGTATGCAATGGCAGTTGTTATATAAAATTTTTCACTCATTGCCTTTACCTCCGTTTATATATATAATCTTTCTATCTCACTTTTTATTAAAATCGGGTTGCATTCCAAAGTTGCCATATCCCCAATCTGAACATTACCGTCAGTTACATCAACAACAATGTTGTGCATACTTATTCTTCCGATTACCTGATGTTTTTTGCCGTTTATATCAACCCATATTTTCTTTTTCCACATTTTAAAGTCTGCAAACATATATCGCAAGACATCTTTAAATCTGAATACATCATTTGACTTCTGTACGCCGTAGCCGTCCTTGTAGCCTATGGGAATTATTGCCGCAACAGTATCTCTTTTAGTGGTATATGTGTTGGCATATCCAACTACAGAACCTTTTGGCAAGTGGCGAATTTCCGACACATTACACTTTAACTGAACAAGTCTTTTTAGCCCCAATGTATTTGCAATCGGAAGTCTGCCTAAAAAGGCGGAGCCTATACGTACAGCATCAAGCCTTGCAAAGTCAAAACGTATTGCACCGCAGGAATTACAGATGTGCTTTAAAGGTGGATTTATACCAATATCCAAAAGCTTTTCAGTAGCCTTTTCAAATTCTGCAAACTGTTTTTTTGAATAAGTCACATCATCACCGAAGGAGTTTGAAAAGTGTGAAAACACACCTGTGTATGATATATTTTCAAAACTCTTTAAATCCTCAGTAAGTTCATCTGTACAAAAGCCATATCTGCCAAAGCCTGTATCAATTTTAATATGTGCATTAACAGGCAGACCTATGCTGTTTAAAAGCCTTGCATTATTTAAACTTGCAACGGTTGCAGTAATTTTGTTATCCACAATCACTTTGGCTTCATCAACATCATTTGTAGGAGTAAGCAATATTATTTCATTTTCAAACCCTGCTTCCCTTAAAACCAACGCTTCCGAAAGCTCGCTTACCGCAAACAAGTCCACGCCGTTTTCCAAAAGGATGTGCCCCATTTTCACCATATCAAGCCCATAAGCATTACCCTTTAACACCGCAATAATTTTTGCAGGTGCACAGTGTTCCTTAAGCTTTTTAATGTTAAAGCACAAATCCTCTTTTTTTATTTCAAGATACTTCATTATTTTTTACCCTTCAGTACAAATAATTTTCTTCTGAGTTCTATTGCCAGGTGCAATGATTTATCAACAATCTTACCTATAACCGGCTTAATCGGAAGCTCGTATTCACCTACAAATTCCACAAAGTCACCGCCGAAACGCTTTTTAAATCTGTAAAGACCGTAAAGCGGATTATCCTCGCTGATATCTCCTGATACACCGCGGAAATCGTATATTTTACAACCTGCCTCTATTGACCAGCGTATCATTTCCCACTGCAACAAATAGTTAGGCATGGCCTTTCTGTTGTCGTTAGAGCTTGCACCATAAAGGTACCAAACCTTGTCACCGTACAAAATTGCAACAGTACCTGCGATCATCTTGCCGTCAAGATATGCACAGTACAGACGTAAATTGTCAGGTGCAAAGCAGTCGTACATCTTTTCAAAATATTCCAAAGTACGTACTACAAATTTATCACGCAAGCCTGTTTCAACCATTATTTTGTGGAATTCAGGCAAATCTTCCCTTGTACCTATTTTAACCTCAACACCTGATTTATCACGGGCAATACGCACCTTACGGCGGTTTTCAGTATGGAATTGAGCAAAAATTTCTTCTTCTGTTTTGCCTTCCACATTAAGACGAAAAACAAATTTAGGCTGAATACCCTCAAAGTTTTTACCTGTTTTCTGCAGTTTATATCCACAATCAGACATTATCTGCATAAATTCTTTATCTTCAACACTTACATCAGGGTCTATCTTCATAACATAAGCCTTATGTTTTTTAGCAAGCTCCTTAACCTTTTTTGTAAGCTCCATAATAGTTTCTTTATCATGGATATCGCACACAGGTCCGCGTGGAGCGTACATCATTGTATAAGGCACAACAGGCATTTTGCGTATAAGTATGCTCATCATACCCTTTATGTTTCCGTTTTCATCCTCGGCAGTAACTACTTCATGCTTCCAGTTATCCTTAAGCTGCGCCCATTTTTCAGATTGACAAAAATGTCCCTTGGGATGATTTTTGTTAAACTCTTCGTAATTCATTAATCTACCGTCCATTCTGTTTTAATATTCAAAAAATTCGATTTTTTCTTCCGTAATTATAAAATAACCTTTATTGGATGGGTTTAAACACCTGACACCACATACAGTTTCGTCAGCGTAGTTATGAGTGTGTCCGAAAAGTGCAAGGTCACACCCCATATCCGCCGCCCTTTTTGCAAGTACGGCAACCCCACCACGTACACCGTAGGCATGACCATGAGTTGCGAATATATTATGACCGCAAAGGAAAAGCATCATATCAGGCTTTGCAAAGCTGAAAAAGTCATTATTCCCCTGAATTTTGTGAAAGACTTTTTCGGGAAAAACCTCCTGCAAATCCTCCGCGTCACTGACCAGGTCACCAAGGTGTATTACATTGGTAATATCCGGTATGCTGTGAAGTACTGTTATTGCTTTATTTATTTGTCTGTGAGTATCTGATATAACTAAAATTTTCATACATTATATTATAACAAATATACTTTTAAAAATCAATTCTTTTTACATATTTTTCACATATTGTAAGGGTTTGCATAATATGTAGTGTAGTTAAAATTCCTATGGAGGTGCAAATTATGTGTAACAATAATTCCAATATTTTGTTTTTTATCATAATTTTCCTTATTCTTTTCTATTGCTGAAAGTCATAAAAAATCATAAGACGCCATACTTTTTAGTATGGCGTTTAATCAAATCATAAGTAATACAGGAGGTATATATATGGATATCAATGAATTTGTAAAAGGTTTTAACGACCCTAAACTAAAGGAAGCTGTAACAAAGCTTGGAAATACTCCAGACGGACAAAAGCTACTAAAAGGGCTTACACCTGCTGACAAACAAAATCTTATGAATCAGATAGGTAAATTAAATGCAAACGGTGTTTCAAACGAACAACTTATACGTCAGCTTAATAATCCTAATGTTATGAAACAGCTGAATTCTCTGCTTAACAAAAAGAGGTGAATAAAATGGACGACAGCCTTAGCAATGCCATAAATCAGTTACAGAATATGCTTTCATCTGACGAGGAAAAAAAGAACATTGAGGAAATGATAGGTTCTTTAGGACTTTCCGATAATTCTCAACCTTCGCAGGACCCTGTGTTTAACCCTGAAAATATGATTAAAATGAAAAGTATAATGGATACCTTTCAACGCCGTGATGACCCAAGAAGTCAGCTTTTGCTGGCTTTAAAGCCATACCTTAGCAACGCACGCAGTGCAAGGCTTGAAACTGCAATAAGGCTTTTAAGTCTTGGCAAGCTTCCCGATATTATGAAAGCCTTACGCGGATAGAGGTGATTTTTTGGTATATAAAAGATACAGTAGTCCCTTTGAAGAAAAAAACAAACAAACATCAAACCCACCCGAAAAAGAACAAAGACCCACAAATCAAAAACCACAAAAAAAGATGTCTTCACCAGTTTCCTTAGGTTTTTTAGACAATCTTTCTTCCGACGATATTATGATAATCGCCCTGATTATCATACTCTTGTCGGAGGAAAAGGGTAAGCGTGATGTACCAATGATTTTAACATTGGGATTTTTATTTTTAATTCAGTACATAGATGCCGACTAAAAAGTGTGTACAAAATAAATACTTGCATAAAATAACAGCAACCATAGGTTGCTGTTCATCGTGTCGATAAATCTATCGACACGATGGCAGATTGCGAAAAAGGAAGTTATATTTTGTCAATTTGAATTCGTCGGCGTACGATGGTACGGTAGAGTTCAAATTGGCAAAAAGCAAGTAACCGCAAGGAAATTTCGATGTTTTCCTTGCGGTTTTATAGTTATAATTCTTTTTCGGCAAGAGCGAGCCCTTGCCCTACATTTGAATATAATTATTAAATCACTTGCGGTAGAACGACTTTTTCGACGGTCTGACAGCAACCATAGGTTGCTGTTATTTTATTATCATATCTTCAATTTGCTGAACAGTTGTTATGCCGGATTCCCTGTTTACAACCTTACCCTCCTTAAAAACTAACAAAGTAGGAACACTTACAATTTCAAATTTTGCTGCAAGCTCTTCCTCCTCGTCAACATTTACCTTGCCTACCTTAATTTCATTATGGGCATTGGCAAATTCATCAATAACCTGCATAAGTGCTTTACAAGGTCCGCACCAATCTGCCCAGAAGTCTACAACCACAGGTGTTTCACAACCCATAACTTCCTTTTGAAAATTTTTATCCGTTACCTTAATTACTGACATACAAATCTCCTTTAAACAAAATTAACATACTACAATTTTCTGTAGTATGTTAATAATTATCCTGTAAAAATAAGTCATTTAATTTTAGATTTAGGGCAATTTTTAATGCAAATACCGCACACCGCACCTCTGCCTATATGTTGAAACTTACTTTTCATATATTCACTGCAAGCCTTTGCATCATACATTTCCTCACGGCTTATTCCCTCGTGGAAATTTACACCACGTATTGCCATAGCAGGGCATTTTTCACGGCATATATTACAGTTTCCGCAATCCTTTTCCAATGGCTTGTCCACTTCAAAGGGCATATCCGTAAGTATTGTACCAAGACGCACAGCTGGACCGTATTTTTCAGATATAAAAAGACAGCTTTTTCCAATATAACCAAGACCTGCAAGTCTTGCGGCAGTTTTGTGAGGAAAATGGGAAACATATCCACCCGTAGACTGTGATGCACCTACGCATATGTAGTTGTAGCCAAGCTTACCTATTTCAAGACCGCATCTTAACAAAACTCTGTCTATAAAGGCATTTACCGTACGGTAGTGATGAAAATATTCAAATGTAGGCTGGTCAGTAATTTTGCTTAAAACAAATTTTGAAAGCGGTATGACAATTGATATTGCATATGGAAGCTCATAGTCAACCTTTGCAAAGCCAACCTCGTCAACACCTTCATTTTTAAGTATCTTTATAATTATTTCATTATTATTCATAAAAATTCACCCAATATTATAATAACACAATTTACAAAAAAAGAAAAGTATGTTATAATAATTACATAATGAAATTAGGAGAATTAAAATGTATCTTGATGACGTACAGATAAGACTTTCAATTTTATATACTCTAAAATGTTTTAAGGTTTCTATGACCGAAGGAGATTTGCAATCCGTACTTGTATGGAATGAAATTATAGACTACTTTACAATGATGGACTACCTGCTTGATATGGAAAAAATAGGCCTTGTATCCACCGTAACAATTGAAGGCTACACACGCTATGACATAACAAAAAAAGGCCACGAAACACTTGGAATGTTCAAAGAGCAGATACCTTTCAGCATAAGGGACAAAATATTCACACTTGCAGATGCTCATCTTTCAAAGCTTGAAAGAGGCAGAGAAATTGTTGCAGATATCGTACCCGTAGATGAACGAAAATACCTTGCAAAGTGCGGAATTTATGAATTCGGAATGCCTTTAATGGAGCTTAGCATTTTTGCAGGCACACGTAAACATGCAGAAGAAATTGCAAAAAAATTCGAGGAAGAATCTGCTTCCATTTATAAAACAGTATTGGAAAAGATAATTGAATAAAAGCAAAACAGGGTGAAACATCACCCTGTTTTTTTATGCGCATTTTTTAACCATCCGAAAAATTAGTAAAAAATGTTGCAGGTTGGACAAACTACGACGACGGTGTATTAAGATACTCCGAGGAGGAGTTTGTTCAAAATAAAAGCAGGGTAAATTACCCTGCTTTTGTGTTATGTGCATTTTTTACAATTTTTGAAGACCTAATGTTACCTTTTCGCCATTTATATCCCATGCCTTCTGATTATCGCATTCTGTGTCGAATTTGATATCATCTGCAAGGACATCTTCCATAATTTCGTCCTTGTTGTTAGCGATGATTTCCTTAATTTTATCATTACCGCTGTGGTAAAGAACAACGTGATCCATAACCTCGTAGCCACTGTCTTTACGCATTGTCTGGATTTTACTGATAACCTCACGAACAAAGCCTTCTTCAATAAGTTCAGGTGTAAGGTTAGTATCAAGAACAACAGTAATACCGTAATCACTTGCGGATTCAAAGCCTTCTACCTGTGCAGTTTCAATAAGCAAATCTTCTTTTTCAAGCTCTGCTGTGATTGTTGAAAGCTGAAGCTTCAATACGCCGTTTGCATTAAGCTCATCCATAGCTGCATTGCCGTCAATTTCAGCAAGTGCGTTTCTGATTTCGCCAATAAACTTACCGTACTTAGGACCTAATGTTCTAAGCTGTGGTTTAAAGCTATAAGACGTAAAGTCTTTAACATCGTCTTTAAATTCAACATTCTTAACGTTAAGCTCTTCTGCAATAATTGCCTTGAAAAATTCGTTAAGCTCTGTATGAGATTTTACAAACATTGTGCCGATTGGCTGACGGTTTTTGATGTTAGCACTGTTACGGCATGAACGGCCAAGAACAACTATATCAAGAACCTCTTTCATATTTGCTTCAAGTTCTTTGTCAATCCATTCGTCATTTGCAACAGGGAAGTCGCAAAGATGTACGCTTTCAGGAGCATTTTTGTCAATAGAGCACACAAGGTTTCTGTAGATATCGTCTGCCATGAAAGGTATCATAGGCGCAGAGATTTTAGCAAGCTCAACCAATGTTGTGTAAAGGGTCATATATGCATTAATCTTATCCTGAGTCAATTCCTTGCCCCAGAATCTTTCTCTGCTGCGGCGAACGTACCAGTTACTTAAATCATCAACAAAGTCCTGCAAAATTCTTGAGGTTTCAGTAATCTTGTAGTTTTCAAGGTTGTGGTCAACTTCTTTAATCAATGTGTTAAGCTTTGAAAGAAGCCACTTATCCATAACGGAAAGCTTGTCATATTCCAAAGAATACTTTGTAGCATCAAAG
>CAZNKU010000031.1:0-16007 GCA_964573775.1 uncultured Clostridiaceae bacterium
TCTTAATTGACGAGAACTTATTTTGTACATCGTTCTCACGCTATTCACTTTTCAAACTTCATGCACTCCGTAAAGCGCTAGATTATTATATCAAATGCTTTGGAGCTTGTCAAGTACTTTTTGAAATTTTTTCAAAAAAATTTGACATCGTTTGTTACGGTTACATATTGTATCCACTTTTTATCTCCACGCAAGTGTTTGTAACAGCGCAACGGGATATATTGTAACACACTAAAACAACAATGTCAATACTTTTTTTAAATTTTTTTATTTTAAAAACCATTTTTTTAAAAAAATGCCGAAAACATCAACTAAACTAAGCTTTTTTACCTCTTCCGATGCTATAAGCTCCACCTCTCCTATCGGCTTTCCGTTTTCCAAAAACTCTACTTTGCCTATTTTATCCCCCTTAATTATAGGAGCTTCAACATTATTATATAATGTTGTTTTTGTTCCAACCTTTTTTTCTTCCTGTTTGTTTTTAAGTCGTTTGAAGGAGTTTTTTGTTACTGCTTTCACTTCTGCCATCTTGCCCTTTGATACAGCAACTGTCCCAAAGTCTTTATTTTCCTCTACAAGTGTTTCTATTTTATAATTTGAAAAACCGTAATTTAAAAGTTCTTTTGCTGTTTCAAATCGCTCATTTGTTGTTTCGGCTCCAAGTACTACCCCTATTAAGGTAAGCCCATCTCTCGTTGCCGCCGATGACAGACAGTACTTTGCATTTGTAGTTGAACCTGTTTTTACTCCAATTGCACCGTTATAAAATCTTATAAGCTTATTCGTATTGGTAAGTCCGAACTGACCGTTTCGCACACTATCCATCCATATTCCCAGAAACGGACGAATTGCATCGTGTTTTAAAAGTTCTCTGGACATTATAGCAACATCTGCGGCAGAGCTGTAATGATTATCTTCATCTAAGCCGTTACAATTCACAAAGTGCGTATTTGTCATACCTAACGCCTTTGCACGTTCATTCATTGCATCAACAAAAGCGGATTCACTGCCCATTATATATTCTGCCAAAGCCACACTTGCGTCATTTGCAGAGCCTACAGCTACGGATTTCAAAAGTTCTTCAACGGTCATTTGTTCTCCGGGTTCAAGATATATTTGCGAACCGCCCATACTTGCGGCATATTCACTTACCGTCACAACATCATTCATAGTAATTTTACCCGCCTGTAAAGACTCCATACACACAAGCATTGTCATAACCTTTGTTACGCTTGCTATAGGGTAGGGTTCATTGCTGTTGTTTTCCGCAAGCACCGTACCTGTATCATAATCCATCAACATATAGCTTCTGACAGTGTATGACGGTTGAAAGTCCGCCGAAACAGTAACGGACATTGATATTATAAGTATAAATAAAACAAAACGCATACCCGTTTTCATAATAAATACCTCCATAAGGATTATTATTAAATAGATATGCGTAAAATTTAAATTTTATAACTACCCTCTTGCTAAAGGATGAGCATTTTTATAAACTTCATTTATTTTGTTTTTTATAATGCTTGTATAAATTTGAGTGGAAGAAACATCTGCATGGCCAAGCATTTCCTGCAAAGACTTGATGTCTGCACCATTTTCCAGAAGATGCGCCGCAAAGGAATGACGCAAAGTATGCGGAGTAATATCCTTATTTATGTTCGCTTTTTCCGTATAGCTTTTTATAATCTTCCAGAAGCCCTGTCTTGTAAGGCGAGTTCCGTTAACATTTACAAACAATGCCTCGGAATTTTCGTTAAGCATCAGATTTCTTTCGTCATTTATGTAGTCTTTAAGTGCTGATGCAGCACGCGGATATATTGGTATTATACGTTCTTTCGTCTGACGACGGCATATAATATAACCTATGTCCAGATTAATATCTTCTATATTAAGCGATACCAATTCTGTAACCCTTATACCTGTAGCATACAAGAGTTCAAGCATAGCCTTGTCTCTTTTTCCTTTAAAATCCTGACCGGAAGGCTGAGCAAGCAAAAGCTGTATTTCTTCACCTGTTAAAATCTGAGGCAGCTTTCTTTCGGATTTTAAGGCATGCACCTTCTCCACAGGGTTTATGCTGCACATCTTTTTATTGCAAAGATACCTGTAAAAACTTCTCGTGGAAGCAATTACGCGGGATACACTTGTAGGGGCTTTGCCCATTTTTTGAAGATATGTAATATAATTAAGGTAAGCAGTAGGCGTAACATCAACACAGCTTGACATACCTGCAGACTCCAAATACTCCATATATTGTTTTACATCTCTTATATATGATTGCAATGTATTTGCAGATACTTTTTTATCTGTAACAAGATAGTCGGTAAAATCATTTAACATATTTACCATAATTCTTACTCCTTTGATTTATGTAAACTCAAAAAATGCGTGGAACATTATTTTACAACATTTTTTTCATTTTGTACAGCTTTTTTTGAAATAAATTCAACAAAAAAATAATGTAAACTTTGTTTAATATTTACATTGATACAACATGTTGTTATTTGCACATATAATCACCTACAAATTAAGCCGATAATCCACGGCACACAAAAGGTGTCTGCAACAACAGGAATCAGCGAAAAGAAAAATAAAACAGTAAAAATTATGCTGTACAGACCGAAATTGCTTTCCGAATTACGACCTTTCCTTTTATATCTGCTGTTGTTTATTGCAACAACTGATAATATTATATAAGAAGGTATGTTTATTAAAAAAACAAGGAAAACGGAAACCACCCCCACACCAAGCCCTTTTGCCCCGAAATTCGAAGACAGATAACCTAATGTAAAACCTAAAGAAAATCCGTATGAAAAAAGTGTGGCAAATGAAATCGGCAAAAGCCATACCGACAGTCCTCCTGCAAATATGAGCAAAGTAATGCGGAGAGTCTTTAAAAAAGATGTCCTGAAAATTTCGCCCTTATTAAATACACCTTCCGAAAAGCCATCTATAAAACCGCCTACCTCACCATTTACGGATTCAGAAACTTCATAAGAAAGATTTGCAGAAAACACAAATCCTGCAAGGATGCCCATTGCAAACAAAGCAAGTATCAGTATGTATTTGAAAAGATTTTCTTCAATATGCCTTTTCAGTAGCCGTTTTAATTCATACATTTTTTATCCTCCGAATAGTGATTATATGACATAATATGATTATTGGGAGAATTTTATGCAAAAAAGACTGCCCCGAAGGACAGTCTAAAAAACAAATATTAATCGTCAATGTTTTTGTCTGTAGCAGTTTCGTATATCTTTTCAACTTCAGCAGATGGCTTTTTGTCGATAAGCGAAATCGCAACAGCAATAATCAAGCTTGCAACAAAGCCCGGCAATATTTCATAGATGCCTGTTATATCAGTCAATCTCAACAACCATATGATATCCACTATGGCACCTGCTAATATACCTGCAACAGCACCCTTGTATGTAAATCTCTTCCAGAAAAGTGAAAGAATTACAACCGGACCGAATGCCGCACCAAAAAGTCCCCATGCATTATCAACCATGGTCATAATAGCCTGAGCACCGGAACCGTTATTGCTTGCAATAAAGAATGCAACAACAGAAACAATTACCACCACAATTCTTCCAACCCACATAACTTCCTTATCTGATGCCTGTTTTCTGATAATAGGCTTGTAGATATCGCTTGTAAATGAAGATGATGCAACCAAAAGCTGAGAGTCCGCAGTAGACATTGACGCCGCAATAATAGCAGCAAGCAACAGTCCCGCAATGAAGCCAGGGAATAATTTTCTTGCCAGTGTAACAAATACCATTTCCTGTGCACCTGCCATAAGCAATTCACCGCCAATAAGCATTCTGCCAAAGTATGCAATAAGAATTGCAGCACCCAAAGTAATTATAACCCAGATTATAGCAACAGTTGCAGACTTTTTAACCATACTTGGTTTTTCAATAGCCATAAATCTTACAAGAATATGCGGCATACCAAAGTAACCAAGTCCCCACGAAAGACCTGTTACAATTTCCTGCCAGCTTGCATTAAACAGATTAGCCGTAAATGTATAAGTTGTTCCGTCATATGTATAAACATTATTCAAAGCAGAAAAATCAAGTGTCTGTGTAAATACAATGATAATCGGCACAGCCAAAAGAGCAACCAACATCAAAAGACCCTGGAAAAAGTCTGTCCAGCAAACAGCCTTATACCCACCCATGAAAGTGTAAACAAGAATGATAACCGCAAAGATAATCATTGCAAGATTTTCACCCAAATCAGGGAACAATGTTACAAACACTTTTGTTCCTGCGGAAAATGCAGATGCAACATAAAGTGTAAAGCTAACCAAAAATACTACCGCACAGATAATCTTAAGTGTAGGATTTGCTGTTGCAAATCTGTTTGAAAGATACTGAGGGAAAGTAATTGAGTCACCGGATGCCTTAGAAAACTTGCGTAGTCTTTTCGCAATAAAAATCCAGTTAAGAGCTGTACCTATTGCAAGACCGATACCTATCCACGCCTGACCCAAACCAAAGGCAAGAATACTACCGGGCAAGCCCATCAAAAGCCATGCACTCATGTCAGATGCCTGCGCACTCATTGCAGTAACCCATGGACCCATGGATCTGCCACCAAGGAAATATTCCTTTTCACCGTTATCTTTTGACTTTACAAAGAACCATACACCAATTGCAAGCATGGCTACAAAATAAAGAACAAAAGCCAAAATTTCTCCCATTATTATTCACTCCTTACTAAATCTGCCGGAGATAAAATCTCCGCAATGCATTGTATTATATCATAATTTTTTCAAGAATGCAATACAGAACACGGTATAGAATGTATTCTATACCGTGTTTTAACCTTTTACAGATATATTAATAAAATTTAATAGACTAAAATAAATACTATTTTTTATACAAAAATCAAACCGAGGTTTTTATATAACCCAAAAGCATTGGCATTACTGTTTTTGCATAGCTTTTAAGGGAATAGTCACCATTGCAAAGGCACCAGTCATAAAGCAAGGAACGCTCACACATGGCATAGAGCTTTACTATTTCATTTACAGACATTTCCTGAGAAAGCTCTCCGTTTTTTTGCCCATCAGTTACTATTTTACGTAAAAGCTTATAGTAAAGTCTCTTGTTATCAAGCAAGTGCTTTTCGCCCTTGGTTGTAAGCTGAGTTGAATAAAGTCTTGTCAAAAGGGCTATATCAATACGTTCCTCTATCATTTCAAACAGTTTTGTATTAAGGTACAAAAGCTTGTCAAAGCTGTTCATATTTTCTTCAATCTCAGCTTGCAATTTTTCATACTCTTCATCAAAAATGTATGAAAGTGAACCCAACAGTGCATCCTTGCCCTCAAAATAATGATAAAAAGAGCCTTTGGATGTTCCCGACTTTTCAATAATTTCTTCAATTGTAGTATCCTCATAGCCCTGTTCATAAAACAGGTCCCACGCGGCGGTTATAATTTTACCTCTTGTGTTTCTGGTATTCTTTTTAGCCATACAAATTACTCCTATTATTTAATATCTACATTATATAATACAGAAGAATTTTTTTCAAGAGAAAAGACATTGCAAAAGCAATGTCTCTGTGTGTCGATAAACCTATCGACACGCTGGCAGATTGCGAAAAAGGAAGTTATATTTTGTCAATTTGAATTCGTCGGCGTACGATGGTACGGTAGAGTTCAAATTGACAAAAAGCAAGTAACCGCAAGGGAAATTCGATGTTTTCCTTGCGGTTTTATAGTTATAATTCTTTTTCGGCAAGAGCAAGCCCTTGCCCTACAATTGAATATTATTATTAAATCACTTGCGGTAGAACGACTTTTTCGACGGTCTGAGACATTGCAAAAGCAATGTCTTTAACCAATACTATTTTTTCTTTGTTGTTGTCTTTTTTGCTGCAGGCTTTTTAGCTTCATCCTTTTTAGGCTCATCTTTTTTTGCTTCCTTTTTTTCAGCTGCTTTCTTTGTAGTCTTTTTAGGCTCTGCCTTTTTCTCTGCCTTTGGAGCAGCCTTCTTTGCAGGAGCTTTTCTTACTTTCTTTTCAAAGCCTTCAAAAAGCATAACAACATGGTCCGCATTGCCGTTTGCAGCAATTGCATCTGCTTCAAAAGCTTCATCAACAGTAACCTTTTTATCAATAAGCTTTTCCAATGTAGCCGCCATAATGTTAATGTTTGCTGTGTTATCAACATAATCGTAAGGTTCTACCTTATAGGCTCCATCAACATAAGCCACAAAGAATGTGCCTCCGCAATCTTCATCATCCATAGTAATCTGGATAGCAAAATTTTCAGTATACTTTGTTATGTCAGCTTTGATAAGCTTTTTAGAAATTTTGCTGTATTTTTCTTCAAAAGTCATACTAAATCCTCCTTATAACTTTATATTTTAATTTTAAACTATCATAAAAAGTTTGTCAACATTTAACCATCGACATTATTTGCACAATTCCATAAGCTGTTCAGTTGTATATGCATCTCTTGAAATTTCACCTTCGTTAATAACCTGGTCATAGTGAGTTGCAACAAGTTCTTTTACCATTGCACTTGCAACATCTTCATAATTCGTTGACTCGAATTCCGGTAGCTCAATTCTCTTGATAATGTGATAACCGTAATCTGATTCAACAAGATCACTCACCTTGCCTACCTTAAGAGCTTTTACGGCATTTTCAAATTCGGCAACCATTTCTCCTGATGTAAATACATAACCGTCGGGATTTGTTTCAAGACCCGGATCTTCTGTATATTCAGCCATAAGCTTGTCAAAATCTTCGCCTTTTTTAATTTTTGAAAGAACTGAGCTTGCTGTGTTTTTATCGGAAATCAGAATGTGCTTTGCTGCCATAAATGTATCTGTATAATATGCAGCCACTTCTTTCTCATCAGGCATATAGATCTGACTAAGGAAATTATCAAGATCCAAACTGCGGTATTCAATTTCAAGAATGTTTGCCCATACAGCGTCAAGTGTTCCTGGGATTGTTGCACTTAGTTCGGAAACAATAGCCTGAATTTCTTCCTTATATTCAAAAGGATAACCAATCTCCCACTTGTTTGCTTCAGATTCAAACAAAGCATAGTTTGTCATCATCATCTTTGCTGCCTCAATAATTTGTTCCTGGCTGTAAGACTCACCATACTGCAAGATATAAGTATCATAAGTAGCCTTGAAATCAGCCAAAGAAATTTTTGAACCGTTAACTTCTACAACAGCAGGATCATTTGTAATAATAATCTGTTCTGTTATTGCAACATATTTTACATCAAAGCCCAATGTTTCTGATACAAAACGAAGAGGAACCAAAGTTCTTCCATTTGTTTCAACACTAGGTACATCCAACGCAACGGTTTCACCGTTAACATCTGCAACAGCTTCGCCTATTATCATAGAGATTGTTTTATCACCAAGAGTGACCACGACTTTTGTTTCCTCATGAATGTACTGTACATCTGCACCGAATGTTTCACCGATGATACGTACCGGAACCATTGTTCTGCCCTCAACAGTGTAAGGTGCAACTTCCATTGTGTATACGGAGATTTCCCCTTCATCCACCTTTGCGTCATAATCGTTCATTGTAAACTGCATTGTCTTTGCATAAGCACTTACAGACAACAATGACAGTACAAAAACCAAAGTTAAAAGTATTTTTTTGAAATTCATAATTTACAACTCCTCATAAAATTATAAATTAATTATATCACAAAAAAAGTCACTTGTAAATTAAAAATTTGTTATCCTATGGTTTATGGATAAATTTCTGCACTTGTAAATTCTGGTCATAACCACTTGTCCTTTGAATAAACTTGTACAAAGGGAGTGAATAATCGATGATATGGCATACATTAACAAGTGACGCAGTAGCATCGGAACTTGGTACATCAAAAGCAAAAGGTCTTACAGATAACGAAGCTTCAAAAAGACATACAGTTTACGGAAAAAATGAAATTCCCGATTCACAAAAAGAAAGTATAATAAAAAAACTATTTAATCAATTTAACGACTATATGATAATTATACTGATTATTGCCGCGGTAATATCATTTGCCATAGCAATATATGAAGGGAAAAATGACTTTGTAGAACCCATCGTAATAATATGTATAGTAGTTTTAAATGCAATAATAGGAGTTATGCAGGAAGAAAAGGCAGAAAAGGCTCTTTCGCAGCTAAAAAAACTTTCTCAGCCTTTAGCAACAGTAATACGTAACGGAGAAACAAAACATATACCTGCATATGATCTTGTACCCGGAGATATTATATCTTTAAAGGCAGGAGATTTCGTACCGGCAGATGCCAGACTTATAAGCAGTGTTGGACTTTCTGCCGACGAATCCTCGCTTACCGGAGAGTCACACCCTATATGCAAGGAAGCAGAAAAAACATTTGCTGATAACACTCCCATAGCAGACGTTACAAATATGCTGTGGTCTGCAACAGCGATAACTGCAGGCAACGGAAAAGCCATAGTTACCGAAACTGGAGAAAATACCCAGATTGGCAAAATAGCAACGGCGATAACAAACAGTTCTACCCCTGCTACCCCACTGCAAAACAAGCTTGAGCAAACAGGAAAGCTTTTAGGAACACTTGCACTTACAATATGCACAATTGTTTTTTGCATAGGACTTTTCAAAGATATTCCTCCACTTGAAATTTTTATGACATCAGTAAGCCTTGCTGTTGCGGCAATTCCCGAAGGGTTGCCTGCCATAGTTACAGTAATGCTTGCCGTGGGCGTTCAGAAGATGGCAAAGAAAAATTCCATTGTACGAAAATTGCCTGCTGTGGAAACACTTGGAAGTGCCTCGGTTATATGCTCTGACAAAACAGGAACTTTAACAAAAAACAAAATGACTGTTACACAAATACTCGGTGATATATCCAAAATAATATCTACCGCATTATTATGCTGTAACAATACAGACCCTACTGAAAATGCAATTGTAGAATATGCCGATAACAACCGCATAACAAAACCCATATTAAAAAGAGTAAAGGAAATACCCTTCAGCTCATCCTCCAAATATATGCTTACAGTAAATAAAAAGGGAAACAAATACATAGTTGCCGTAAAAGGTGCACCTGATGTACTTATACCCAAATGTCATATGAACCATGAAGAAAAAAAACGGGCATTAGACGAAAATGTCAAAATGGCATCAAAAGGACTTCGTGTTTTGGCAGTGGCAATGTGCGAAACCGACTATGTACCGGACAACATTGAACTGCCCCTTAATCTATGCGGACTTATAGGAATATCCGATCCACCCCGTCCGGAAATAGCCGAAGCAATTAAAAACTGTAAAAAGTCAGGCATTCGTCCCATTATGATTACCGGAGACCACGCAGGTACGGCATCAGCAATTGCAAAGGAAATAGGTATGTCACCGTATGCTGTAACGGGCGTTGAGCTTGACAGAATGTCAGACAGTGAACTGAAAAGGAATATAAAAAAATTTTCTGTTTTTGCACGAGTAACTCCTGAACACAAGGTCCGTTTGGTAAAAGCCTTTCAGGCTGAAGGTGAAGTTGTTGCCATGACAGGTGACGGGGTAAATGATGCTCCCGCACTTAAGCAGGCAGACATAGGATGTGCAATGGGAATAGCCGGAACAGATGTTGCAAAAAGTGCGGCTGATATTGTGCTTACAGATGACAATTTTGCAACAATAGTATCTGCCGTTTTTGAAGGCAGAAGTATTTATGAAAACATAAAAAAAGCTGTCCACTTTTTACTTTCAAGTAATATTGGAGAAATTCTTACAATTTTATGTGCCATTGTGGCAGGACTTCCGTCGCCACTTTCGGCAGTACAGCTTTTGTGGGTTAATCTGATTACCGACTCCCTTCCTGCTCTTGCGCTGGGTATTGATACAAACAACAAAGAAAAAATTATTTCCCAAAAGCCTGTAAACCGCAAAAAAAGTCTTTTTGCCGACGGACTTGCACTTACTATTTTTCTTGAAGGAATAATGATAGGTGCACTTGCATTGGTTGCATTTTGCATAGGCTATTTAAGATACAATAATCAGGATATAGGCAGAACCATGGCATTTTGTGTACTTTCAATGTCACAGCTTGTGCATTCACTTAATGTACGCAGTGATTCAAGCATATTTTCATCAGGAACGCAAAAAAACATTTTGTTATTCGGAGCAATATTGACAGGTATTATTTTACAGGTGTTTGTTGTAATTTCACCTTTACTTTCGGATTGGTTTTCAACCGTTATGCTAAATGCCGAGCAGTGGAAAATTGTTGCCATACTATCGGTTTTTCCCATTGTTGCAGTGGAATTTTCAAAACTTTTCAGAATAAAGTGAGAAAGTATGAAAGAAGCCTGCAGTTAATCTGCAGGCTTCTTCCTATATTTTTTTCTTGCATTCGCCACAAATATGTTTGCCCAAAAACTCTGTAAGGTCTTCTCTACCGCCACAAAAAACACAGGCATCATAATGTTTCTTCAATACAATGCTATCTCCATCAATGTAAATTTCCATAGGATCTCTGATTTCGATATCTAGGTTTCTTCTAAGTTCGATAGGCAACACTATTCTGCCAAGTTCATCAATTCGCCTTACAATCCCTGTTGATTTCATAGCCTCAAACCTCCTTTTTTCTTACTATTTATATTATAAACCTTATTAATTTATTTTTCAACACCCAAAATATGAATTATTTGTTAAAAAAATGACAAAATATTCACAATATTGCAATACTTTGGTTAAATTAACTATTGCAAATTTTTTATTGTATGGTAAAATGTAATAAGTAAATAAATTAAGGAGTGAAAATATATGCCATTAGTAACAACAAAAGAAATGTTTAAAAAGGCTTACGAAGGCGGTTACGCTATCGGTGCTTTTAACGTAAACAACATGGAAATTATTCAGGGTATAACAGAAGCCGCAAAGGAAGTTAATGCTCCTTTGATTCTTCAGGTTTCTGCAGGTGCAAGAAAGTATGCTAACCACACTTACCTTGTAAAGCTGGTTGAAGCCGCTATTGAAGAAACAGGTCTTCCAATTGCTTTGCATCTTGACCACGGTGATTCTTTCGAACTTTGCAAATCATGTATTGATGGTGGTTTCACATCAGTTATGATTGACGGTTCTCACCTACCATATGAAGAAAACATCGAACTTACAAAGAAGGTTGTTGAATACGCTCACGCTCGCGGAGCAGTTGTAGAAGGCGAACTAGGTCGTCTTGCAGGTGTTGAAGATGATGTTAACGTTTCAGCTGAAGACGCATCATATACAAGACCTGAAGAAGTTATCGACTTTGTTACACGTACAGGTGTTGACTCTTTGGCTATTGCTATCGGTACAAGCCACGGTGCTTACAAATTCAAACCGGGCCAGAAGCCACAGCTCAGATTCGACATTCTTGAAGAAGTTTCAAAGAAGCTTCCGGGGTTCCCAATCGTACTTCACGGCGCATCATCAGTTATTCCTGAATATGTTGAAATGATTAACGCTAACGGCGGTGATATGCCTGATGCTATCGGTATTCCTGAGGATATGTTAAGACAGGCTGCAAGATCTGCAGTATGTAAGATTAACATTGACTCTGACCTTCGTCTTGCTATGACAGGTACAATCAGAAAGTACCTTAACGAAAATCCATCACACTTCGACCCAAGACAATATTTGAAACCTGCTCGTGCAGCTATCAGTGACTTGGTTAAGAAGAAAATCGTTAACGTTCTTGGTTGCGATGGTAAAGCTGAATAATTAATTTAATAAATTATGGCAACTTTTAAGGTTGCCATAATTTTTTGCAAAAGAGGTGTTTTAATGGAAGAAAATAAAATGGGGACTCAACCTATAAATAAACTTCTTGTAAGTATGGCGGTGCCAATAATTATATCAATGCTTGTTCAGGCACTTTATAATATTGTGGACAGTATATTTATAGGGAACTATGACATTAACGGTCTTACTGCCGTATCTCTTGCCTTTCCTTTCCAGAATCTTATGATTGCTGTCGCAACAGGAACAGGCGTAGGTATGAATGCCGTACTTTCCAAATTTCTTGGTGAAAAAAATATAAAGGGTGCAAATACTGCTGCCGGTAACGGTTTTGTACTTGCTGTTATAAGTTCACTGGTATTTGCCGTAATAAGTTTTTTAGGTGCCGGTATTTATTTTAGTGCACAAAACCCAAATCCGGACATTGTAAATTATGGCAAAATTTACCTTTGGATTTGTGGCGGCCTTTCATTCGGTGTGTTCGGACAAATTACCTTTGAGCGAATGTTGCAGGCTACAGGAAAAACAAAATACACAATGTATAGTCAGGGTATAGGTGCAATAATCAACATAATACTTGACCCTATTATGATTTTTGGTTATTTCGGTTTTCCTGAAATGGGTATTGCAGGTGCAGCACTTGCAACTGTAATAGGTCAGATAGCCGCAATGTTTATAGCTTTTTACTTCAATGCAACAAAGAATGAATATATAAGGCTTTCAAAAGAAAATATGAAGCTGGACAAAAAAATAGTGGGGAGAATCTATTCCATAGGTATTCCCTCAATACTTATGGTTGCAATAGGCTCTGTGATGACATTTTGTCTTAACAAAATACTTACGGGCTTTGACCACGTAAAAACAGTTTACGGTGCAAATGCAGGAACTCTTGCCACAACGGCTTTCGGCGTATATTTCAAACTTCAAAGTTTTATATTTATGCCTATATTCGGTCTTAACAATGCTATGGTACCTATTATTGCTTACAATTACGGTGCAAAAAACAGAGAAAGAATTTCCAAAACATTAAAACTGAGCATACTGTATGCAACATGTATTATGATAATTGGTTTTGCATTATTCCAGATAATTCCCGACAAGCTTCTTGCAATGTTCAATAACGACCCCGCTTTAATAGGCATTGGTGTAAGGGCACTTAGAACAATAAGCTATTGCTTTATATTTGCAGGCTTTTGCATTGTGTCTGGCTCGGTATTTCAGGCTTTGGGCAAAGGAAAATACAGCCTTGCGATGTCAGCGGCAAGACAGCTTTTGTTCCTTCTTCCGATTGCATTTTTGTTCTCACTTACAAAAAACATAGACCTTATATGGTTTGCATTTCCCATTGCCGAGCTTGTTGCAGTTGCGTTAAGCTTATTCTATATAAAAAGAATATTCAAAAAAATGGACTTCTAATAAAAAATGTAAAAGGGGCTGTCGCAAAATGAAACCATTTTGCGACAGCCCCTTTGGGGTGGAAGAAAAATAGTGCAGATTGGACAAACTGAACCCGCAGGGGTTACCCGAAGGCGTACGGTGGTACGTCAAGTGGTGAAGTTTGTTCAAAACACAAGGCATTTTATGATAGAAATTCGTCAATGACGAATTTCTGCCTTAAAAAATAATTTATTTTGGCTTTGTTATCACATCCAAATAGCTTTATTAAGCTTTTTACTCGCCTTGTGTGGTGTGCGCAATTTTGCGACACCCCTTAAAATTTCATTAAATTTTTAAGTCCGTACTTAATCTTTTCCTCAACAGAATATTCTGCAGGGACATCGCGAAGTGCGGTAATAATTTCTGCCTGATTGTAGCCAAGGGCAACAAGGGCATTAATCGTATCATCCTCTTCGGGAATGGGTGCCGCAGAATAATTTGACGGCTTAATATCCTGATTTTTAATTTTGTCTTTAAGCTCAAGAATAATTTTCTGTGCCATTTTATTTCCTACGCCCTGTGCAACGGTAATAGTTTTAGGCTGATTTGTAACTATTGCAATTGCAAGCTCGGAAGCCGTAACACATGAAAGTATTGCAACAGCCGCCTTAGGCCCTACACCGCTTACAGAAATCAAAAGCTCAAATGCAAACCGTTCTTCAATAGTTGAAAATCCGTAAAGGTCAAAAATATCCTCTCTTACATACAAATATGTATAGAAAGTAACCTCGCCATCTTTTATATTGGCAAGCGAGCTTTTAGTTGTAATAATTTTATAGCCCACACCGTTTGCCTCTACTACTGCATAATTTTCAGTTTTTCTTGTAAGCTTTCCTTTTATATAATCATACATAAAATTTACCTCTTATCTGCTTTTTAGTTCTGTAATTAATCTGTTTACACCACCGCTGGAATGTGCATGGCAAATTGCTATTGCAAGCGCGTCGGCAGTATCATCAGGCTTTGGCACTTCGTGAAGTCCCAAAATATTTTTAACCATTTGCTGTACCTGCTTTTTCTCCGCACGTCCGTAGCCCACAACACCCTGCTTTACCTGCAACGGTGTATACTCAAAAACAGGAATGTTGTGATTTTCACCTGCAAGTATTAAAACTCCTCTTGCCTGACCTACATTTATAACCGTCTTTGCATTGTTGTTATAAAAAAGCTCTTCCACCGCCATTTCATCAGGCTTATACTTTTCAATAACATATGTAAGGTCATCATATATCATTTTAAGTCTTGACGGCACGGGAGTGTGTGCAGGTGACGTAATTGCCCCGTAGTCTATGACCTTAAAATTCATATTATCATATTCAATTACTCCAAAACCCACTATGGCTATACCCGGGTCTATTCCGAGAATTCTCAAGATGTTCACCTTTTTCTTATTGCTTTTTTACTATTTGAGTATTATAATATTTATTATAGCATTGAAAAGAAATTTACACAAGAAAAATTTGCGGAGGTACATTATGGATAAAAAGAAAAAGGTTAACCAAAAAACGGTTTCAAATAACCGAACTATAAATATACTCATTATTGTTGCTACTGTTTTGGTTATTGCTATTGCGGCACTTCTTGCCTTTACACTCAACAAAGGTAACGAAAATGATAAAAAACAGAATTACGAAACTACGGAAATTAATATGGCGGATAAAATCAGCGAACTTAACATAACTGAAAATCCCGTAGCTACATTAGAAATGGAAAATGGCGGAATAATTACAATTGAACTTTATCCGAAAATTGCCCCAAACACAGTATGCAACTTCATAGAGCTTGCAAACAGCGGTTTTTATGACGGACTTATCTTCCACCGTTGTATTCCGGGCTTTATGATTCAGGGTGGTTGTCCGGAAGGTACAGGTATGGGCGGTCCCGGATACAATATTAAAGGCGAATTTACAAACAACGGCTTTAAAAATGATTTGAAACACGAACGTGGAGTTATCTCAATGGCAAGACAAAGCCAACCTCTTGACAGTGCAGGAAGCCAGTTCTTTATTATGGTTGAAGATTATCCTTATCTCGACGGCGATTATGCCTCATTCGGTAAAGTTATAACTGGTATGGAGGTTGCAGATACCATTGTAGCCAATGCAACAGATGCAAACGACAAGCCTTTGGAAGATCAGGTTATAAAATCAATAAGAGTAGACACAAAGGGTATAACATATCCCGAAGCACAAAAAATAAAATAAAAGGAGATTAGAAAATGAGCAATCCAATAGTAACAATTGAAATGGAAAATGGTGCACAAATTAAAGCAGAGCTTTACCCTGAAATTGCACCGAACACAGTAAATAACTTTGTATCTCTTGTAAAGAAAGGCTTTTACAACGGTACAATATTTCACCGTTGCATACAGGACTTTATGATTCAGGGCGGTGACCCTATGGGTAATGGTATGGGTGGCCCAGGCTATTGTATTAAAGGTGAATTTACAAACAACGGCTTTAAAAACGACCTTAAACACACATTAGGCGTTCTTTCAATGGCAAGACGTGCAATGCCTTTAGACAGCGCAGGCAGTCAGTTCTTTATTATGGTTGCAGACTGTCCCTTCCTTGATAACGACTATGCAACATTTGGTAAGGTTACAGAAGGTATAGACGTTGTTTTAAACATTGTAAAACAGCCAACAGATTTCAACGATAAACCAACTGTACCTCAGGTAATGAAAAAGGTTACGGTAGAAACATTCGGTGTTGAATATCCTGAACCAGAAAAAATTGCAGAATGAAAAAAGCGACTTGTTATGTCAGGTACTGTTAAGGATAGTTTTTTAAAATAACGAAAAAGATTATTTATG
>CAZNKU010000032.1:0-14496 GCA_964573775.1 uncultured Clostridiaceae bacterium
GCATCAAGCCAGTTTGCAATGGTACCTATGAACCTTGCAACCAAAAACAAAAAGATTGATATTGTAATTACAGGTCAGTGGGCTAAAAAAGCTGCTGAAGAAGCTGAAAGATACGTTACTGTTAACAGAGTTGCATCTTCTGCCGACAAGACCTTCAGCTACATTCCAAAGCTTGACAAGTCTACTTTTTCAAAGGATGCAGACTATTTCTATATCTGTGTTAACAACACAATTTACGGTACAAAGTTTAACGAACTTCCTGACACAGGTGACATTCCTCTTATCGGTGATATTTCATCATGTATTATGAGTGAAGAACTTGATGTATCTAAATTTGGTTGCCTGATTGCAGGTGCACAGAAGAACCTTGGTCCTGCAGGTGTAACATTGGTTATCGTTCGTGAAGATTTGCTTGGCAACTGTATGGATATTACTCCTACAATGTTCAACTATCAAATTCACGTTGAAAATGGTTCCATGTACAACACTCCTCCTACATACGGCATCTACATTATGAAGCTTGTATTGGAATGGATTAAGGAACAGGGCGGTATTTCCGCAATACAGAAGATTAACGAAAAGAAAGCTAAAATCCTTTACGACTTCCTTGATTCTTCAAAGATGTTCAGAGGCACAGTTGTTAAGGAAGACCGTTCACTTATGAACATACCTTTCGTTACAGATTCTGACGAGCTTAATGCTAAGTTTATAAAAGAGGCTACAGAAAAAGGCTTTGTAAATCTTAAAGGCCACAGAACAGTTGGCGGTATGAGAGCAAGCATATACAATGCAATGCCTGTTGAAGGTATTGAGGCTCTTGTGGAATTTATGAAGGAATTTGAAGCAAATAATTAAGAATTGAGGAAATAAAATGTATAACATTAAAACTTTAAATAAAATTTCTAATATCGGTATGGCCCGTTTTAACGACAACTACAAATGGGGCGACGATATCGAAAATCCGGATGCCATAATGCTTAGAAGCTTTAATATGCACGATATGGAAATTCCAAAGAGTGTAAAAGCTATTGCACGTGCAGGTGCAGGTGTCAACAATATCCCTCTTGACAAGTGCAGCGAACAGGGTATTGTAGTTTTCAATACACCTGGTGCTAACGCTAATGCTGTTAAAGAGCTTGTTATTGCAGGTATTCTGCTTTCATCAAGAAAGATTGTTGAAGGTATCAACTGGGCAGGCACACTTACAGAAGAAGGTGACAATATCGGCAAGGTTGTTGAAAAAGGCAAGTCACAGTTTGTTGGTCCTGAAATCAAAGGTAAAAAGCTTGGTGTTATCGGTCTTGGTGCTATCGGCGTATTGGTTTGTAACTCTGCTTATGCACTTGGTATGGACGTTATAGGTTATGACCCATACATTTCCGTAGATGCTGCATGGAGCCTTTCAAGAGCAGTACACAAGGCATCTTCACTTAAGGAAATTTTCGAGCAGTGCGATTATATTACAATACACGTTCCGCTAAATGATGACACAAAGAATACTATTAATGCAGAAACCATTGCAGAAATGAAAGACGGCGTAAGAATTCTTAACTTTGCAAGAGGCGGTCTTGTAAATTCTGCAGACATTCTTGCTGCACTTGAAAGCGGCAAGGTTGCAAAATATGTAACAGATTTTCCTGATACTGATATGATTAACAAGGAAAACATTATCGCTATTCCTCACCTTGGTGCTTCTACTCCTGAAAGTGAAGACAACTGTGCGGTTATGGCGGCTGATGAGCTTGTAAACTTCCTTGAAAACGGTAACATTGTAAACTCAGTAAATATGCCAAAGTGTGTTATGGAGCGTTCTACAGACGTAAGAATTTGCCTTGTACACAGAAACATTCCTAATATGATTGGTCAGATAAGTAAATACTTTGCCGACAAACACGTTAACATTGAAAACATGATTAACAAAAGCCGCGGTGAATATGCTTACACTATCGTTGACGTAGACCACGAAATGAACGAAGACGATATTTACTTTGAAGGTCTGCTTTCAGTAAGAGTAATTAAATAATTTAATTAACAAAAAAGGTACAGATTAAATCTGTACCTTTTTCAATAACCGAAGCACCGACAAATAAGCACCTCGCTTATAGTGTGACTAATTTACATTTATCATGTAGTTATAAACCATTACTGCGGCTTCTGCCCTTGTAATAGGTGTTTTAGGCTTTAAGTATCCGCCGTTACCGCATATTACATTCATACCTGTAAGTATTGCAGGATAACCGATTTTACCTTCAGAAAGCAAATTTTCATCTGCATACTCCACCTTGAATATACTTGATAGCTTTGCTACCTTTTCTAGTCCGTCAAGCCTTACCATATATACAAAAGCATCTTCCCGAAGTACCTGCCCGTCAGGATTTTTCTCCTCCTCTGTTAATATGCCGTCATATATAAAGTTTTCGTAAAGCATATCTTCAGGATATGTAAGGTAATCCTGATAATGAATACCTGCCGCAAAAAGTCTTAGTAAATCGTACTGGCTTATAGGTGTATCAGGATTAAATTTATCACCATCAAAACCTATCTGTATTTCAGCAAGCTTTGTTATCTTTTCCTCTGCCCAATGACCTTTAATGTCAGAATAATCATAAGTTTTTTGTTCAAAATATATATTTTCGTTGTACTCTTCGCCAGTAAAAGCATCAACCAAAACGCCATACTTGCCGAGTGTCCAACATTCTACATATTCACCACCTGATAACACCCATATAAGCTTTAATGGATTAACATCAAACATACACTTGTATGCCATATAATTTGATATTGCATTTGACGGATCATCAAATATCTTATCTGTTTCAAAATCCAATGAATAGTATGTAACTTTTCCAAGTTCTGCATCCATTGTTATATTTATACCGTCGTTTATATATCTTACACCGTTTACATAGCGGTCATAATCTCTTGAATATCTGAAATTATTATACATAGCATTATGTTCCCTGCACTGTGCAAATTCATCAGGTGCAACGGCATTCAAAAACGCGTCTGCCTTTTCAGATGCAACCTTTTTCTGTACCTCTGTAAGAGTTACGGCATCATAACTTTGACGGCCGCTTGACGAAAGGTTAATCAGCTTTCCTGTTAAGCCTTCCAAGGTTGCAGTAAGATACTTATACGCTTCCTTATCCTCTGTGTTGTAAGTTAAAGTAACAAAATATTTTTCATTTTGCTTTGTTATATTATACGAAGAAAGCTTCATATCAGAGCTGATATCCACACCCGGAATATTTCTCAAAAACTTATCTGCATCGGCTTTTGAAATAATTCCCTTTACATTTTCCAGCTCCTCTATTTCCTTTTCCGTAAGCATATTTTTATTGTTTTCAACAGTGGCGTCTTCCATTACCCCTCCACCGGCATTACCAAAAAATAGTTCGTTATTTTCATCTTCGGTAACAACTTCACCGCTTGATGCTAAAATATATCCTGCCTCATTGTTCTTATTACGGTATACCAAGACTGTCTTGTTTTCATCCTTTTTATCATCGTAGTTGTAGGAATATACATCTTTATATATAAGTTCAACAGGAAAAGCTTCCATGTATACAGATTCAAGTTCGTTAACACTGCCATGTAAAAAATCAGAATCATAATTATATGCAATGTCCATATTTCTGACATAGGCAACATCATCATATACAACGATACGAAAATCAGCATAATTATCCTTTACTTCCACATCGGAATACATGCGCTTAAAAGTAAGTTTGTAGCTATTATTGCTTACAAACCATGAGTTATCATCATAGCAAAAATTATTATTTTCATCCTCATATGCTTCGGGAGCAGACTTTTTTAAAAAATTCTCTGCAAACTTTACAATATCATCTTTGGAAAGTGAGGTTAATTTCTTTTCCGACTTTAAAGTATTATCATAAAAATAGTAATTTGTAATTCTTCCCTTTTCATCGCAGGATACGCTTATATTACCCTTTCCATCTTCCTTTGACCAATCAAAGGTGTAATAAGCTTTGCCGTTTTGCTCATATGAATAAGGACTGAATTCCGAAAACTTTTCAGGAATATCCACCTTGGATTTCACATTCAGTAAAACAGTCTCCATATTCTGAGAAATATCAACGTCTGCAAGTACGGGAATGTATGATACAATCATAACCAAAGCCAATAAAATACCGATAGTTTTTTTCATTCAGCCCAACTCCTTTTAGTTGTCAAATTTTTAATTGTTAAAATATTCCGATGAAACTACCATATCGTATACAGCGGAAGGGTTGTGTGATTCAACATTATAAACAATGTAGTAATCTCCACATTTTACTGCAAAATTCATATAGCCATCCGACTCGATATTTTTTATTTCATCCAAAGTTAAAACCTGTTCGTAAAAATTATAATCTCCGTCTTTGAAAACAGACAATGACATATAATTTCCGTTGACATTTTTAAACACTACCTTAAGTCTGTTTGAATACAGAGCAGCATTGTAAAAATTAAATTTGTCCGCATACACAACAGGCATAAGTGGTGAATAAACTTCATGATTCATTACCTCTGTAATGGTAAGGTTAGTATATTCAGTGGATTCATAACTGCTTCCACCGCCTGATGCACCTCCACCTCCGCCACCATTATAAGTTTCGTCACTTTCGACAAATTCTTCTGAATTTTCAGGTGTTGGAGCAACACGAGCATCATTTTCATTATTAAACATCGCAACAGAAGGAACATCCTCTACCATTTCTGCATCATTCAACTCAGTATATTCTTTATTTAAATCATCTGACAGACTACTGTCTTCCACAGCAGGTGAATCTTCTGCTACGGGGGGAACAACATCGGAATACACCTTAGGTTTTACATTATTATCTAAAGGTTCCTGAACGGTTTTTTCCTGCACATCTGCTACAGCGTATGTTGAAACATCACTTTTTTCGATATTTGGCTTAATATCAACCTGTGGCACAATGTTTTTCCCTATATTTGAATAAACTGCAACAAAAACGCCTACAGCAATAACAGCTGCAATAGAGGCAATCTTATATCTATTGAAATTCACTATTTTAACAGGTACTTCTTCTTTAGCACCAAGAATACCCGCCAACATTTTTTCTTTTTGTTCCTTGGTAGGAGTTATGGAATCAAAACATCCGGTTAGTTCTTCAATTTTCATAACTCTCCTCCTCCAGTAATAGTTTTAATTTTTCTCTTCCCTTCGCCATATATGTACGAATTGTAGAGTGTTTTGTATTTAACATTTCAGAAATCTCGGATGTGGAATATCCTTCATAATAATAAAGATATATTGGCATACGATATTTTTCATCCAAAGAAAATACCTTTTCCAACAAATCTTTTTTACTGTCATCATCTACATAAGTTTCTTCAGGTACATCGTCAATATCGTTTCTTTTTGCCCTGAACCAGTGTTTAAGCATATTTTTACATTCGTTTTGAGCAGTAACAATAAACCATGCCTTTAAATGTTCTTCACTTTCAAAATCTTTATCATATCTCATATACTTTATAAAGACATTTTGAGTTGCATCCTCAGTTTCAGATGTATTTTTAAGCATCATAAAGCAAACTCTATAGACTGTATCCACATATTTTTCGTAAACCCGAGTAATTTCTTCGTCCGTACGTAACGCAGAATTACCCAAATCAGTCACCTCCAAAAGTGCCCTTTCATAATTAATACAATTCAAAAGAGCAAAATGTTGTACATTTCCAAAAATATTTTATCATATATAAAAACAAATATCAATATAAGGCAAAAAATAGAAAATGGGCTGCCGCAAAATGGTTTCATTTTGCGACAGCCCCTTTGGGGTGGATGAAAAATAGTGCAGATTGGACAAACTGAACCCGCAGGGGTTACCCGAAGGCGTACGATGGTACGAGATGCGATGTTGTCAAAATCTTTGATTTTGCTAACAACACCCATACAAAGATTTCCTGCAAAACAAGTCATTTATGACGCAGTTGAGCAGTTGAAATCGACTGTTGAGGTGAAGTTTGTTCAAAACACAAGGCCTTTTATGACAGAAATTCGTCATTGACGAATTTCCGCCTTAAAAAATAATTTATTTTGACTTTGTTATCACATCCAAATGGCTTTATTAAGCTTTTTCCTCGCCTTGTGTGGTGTGCGCAATTTTGCGACACCCCCTTAAATTCATTTATTTACAACAACAATCATTGTCATCAAACTCTCCACGCTGTGGCGGGAAAAATTCATCCATAGGGAACTTAAGTGAGTTAAACAGTTCACAAGGATTCTGCTCTGTTGCAGCAGGGCATTCCTTAGTTGGAATGCAGAAGTCTATTGCAGGAATCAAAAGCTGAACATTACGCTCTATTTTCACAATAGTGAATATACCCAAAGTTACCAAAATCTTGCGCTCATTTGACGGAACAACCAATTCCTGATTAAAGCATCCGCATATAGAATCCGGAATGCTTGAAACATCACAACAACAGCAACAGCATTTATCACCGGAATCCACAATTCTTGCTGATAAAGCTATTGGTTGAACAACCTCTACCACTGCTTTAGGGAGATTATTTTTCTTCCACATTACAGGCATTTGATTACCTGGGTTATATGCTGATGAAAATGCCTTTGAATTACCCTCAGAGCCAAAAAGTATAACCTTTTTATCATATGTTGCAAGGCCTTCTACCTGTGTAGGCTGACCTATACCGCGAAATACATCCAAAACAACCTTAAAGAAATACTTAATATCTACTGTGAAAAATCCTTTGTTAAATGGCACAGGTTCAAGGTCAGTAAATACCCATATTACTTCTGCACTTCTCACTTTCACATTAATCGCCTGGTCTACTATACACTGACCTTCTGCTGTTAGTATAACCTGCAAATCCTCAAGACAGTCTTTTTCTCTGCACGAATCATACACCTGGTCTGTATGAATACATACACCGTCTTTAAAATCGCAGTTAGGTCTTTGAACATCATTCATAAAATGTTACCCTCCCATAATAAGTATTGAAATTACGCTCAATAACATATTATGAAAGAAAAGTAAAAATGCTACAAAAAAGTACTGTAAGAACAGCAAAAACCGCTGATATAAACTATCAGCGGTAATATGTGTCAGTATTAATATTTAACATCAATATTATTCTGCAGCAACTATTGCCTCTGCTGCAACAGGAGCAGCACTACCGTAGTTACGTTCTACCTTACCTGAACGCAAGCAACGTGTACATACGTAAACTTTCTTGTGCTCGCCATTAACAATGGCTCTAACTCTTTTGATGTTTGGCTTCCACATTCTATTGCTTCTTCTGTGTGAATGGCTGACTTTTATACCAAAAGCAACGCCTTTACCACATACTTCACACTTTGCCATGCTTCGCACCTCCTTATATAATCACAAAACAATCAACACAAATTTTTATAAATTTTATACAGCGTCTTATATTATACCAAATTTTTTTCAACAATGCAAGTACTTTATTGAATTTTTTTTGAACGAATTGAAAAAAATTTAAAAACATACGAAATAAACGCCACTAAACATACCAAAACTACTATTATAGCAATAATATATTTTATATTTTCACTGAGGTATTGTCCAAACAATGTTAAAAGAACAACTGCAACATAAAAAACCAAGGTGGCAAACTTACCAAACATATTTGAAGGAACCATACCGTCTTTTTTCTGATAAAGCATTATTCCTCCTATAAGCAGGGATAAATCCTTTAAAAACAGAAATACTGCCAAAAACCACATTACGGCATAACCCTTTATTGCAAGACAAATTACAGCTATAAGCTGAGTAAACTTATCTGCCAATGGGTCAAGTATTTTACCCAAATTAGTTTTCATATTAAATTTTCTTGCAATGTATCCATCAAAATAGTCTGTAATACCAGATATAACAAGTAATATTCCCGCCACAAGAAAATTATCTTTTACGACAATATAGTATGTAAAAAAAGGTATTAATACTAATCTGAATATGGATAAGATGTTTGGAATACTCAAATCGGCACTTCCTTATATAGATAGTATTTTTGAAAGATCAATTAAATCTTCTCTTATTTTGTTTTCCATTGACAATGCTTCATGTATGTCAATATCGTAAATTTCACTGTTTTTAATACCTATTACTCTGTTTCCGATACCTTCTTTCAAAAGCTGTACTGCTCGTACACCCATTTCGCTGGCACGTACACGGTCCAAAACAGTAGGACTTCCGCCTCTTTGCAAATAGCCAAGAATTGTAGTTCTTGTTTCAATGCCTGTTTCTTGTTGTATTTTCTTTTCAAGTTCAGAAGCATCAACTCTTACGCCCTCTGCCAGAATGATTATGAAATGTTTTTTATTTCTTTTTCTGCCCTGTTCAATTGGTTTTGCAATATCGTTTTCAAAATCAATTTCTTTTTCAGGTATAAGTATAGCTTCCGCACCGGATGCAATACCAACATTAAGAGCAATGTTACCTGAATTTCTGCCCATAACCTTAATAATGTTACAACGGCTATGGCTGCTGGCAGTGTCTCTTATTTTATCTACTGCTTCCATAGCAGTATTAATAGCAGTATCAAAACCAATAGTATATTCAGTATAAGGAATATCGTTATCAATTGTACCGGGAATACCTATTGTAGGCAAGCCGTTTTCACACAAGTCCTTAGCACCACGGAAAGAACCGTCACCACCAATAACAACAAGTCCGTCTATACCAAAGTAACTTGCTTCATTAATTCCTCTTTTTACCCCTTCTATTTCTTTAAATTCCTTACTTCTTGCAGTTTTAAGAATTGTGCCGCCACGTTGCATTGTTTCTGAAACAAAACGTGCATCCATTTCAAAAATATCGCCATGAAGCAAGCCCTCATATCCATTCTTTATACCCATAACACGGATACCGTAATATTTAGAAGCACGTACAACTGCTCGTACTGCCGCATTCATACCGGGTGCATCTCCACCACTGGTTAAAACTCCTATGCAATGTACCTTAGACATACAAAAACCCCCAGTCTGTATTAAAAAGTCAAATCAATCAAAACACTATGAGCTTGTTCAACCTCAGTAGAAGGAACAAGAACATCAAATTTATTTTCACTTGCAGCGCATATAATTTTTACCAGTATATTTTCACTGCGTAAAGAATCACTTAAACTATTTACCATATCTTTGTCTTGCGCTGTGTATACAACAGTCCACATATAACCTCCGGATGATTGTAGGTAAACGTGCTACCCATATTTAAATAAAAAATATTCATTTTAAATTATACAACAAATTTCAACAAAAAGCAATAGTTATTTTACTATAATCTGACAATTATCGCCAAGATTTTTTTTCAAATGTCTTTCAAGAGCAGAGCCTGGCTCTATCCAATATTCTTCACTTGCTGAATAATATTTGTTTTCGGATTCTACATATATAAATACCGGAACATTTCCCGAATACAATTTAAGCAATTCTTTAACCGTATTTATTTTAGATTCTTTACCTTTTGGAATTTTAATGTACGCCTTTTTATTTGACGACATTTTAAGTTCAGTGATATTATCAGCCAAAATTTTAGGCAACCCTTCATCATCACCGTCAACCTTGCCGTTTATACACACCTTAGCTCCCTCTGCAACCAAAGCTTCAAATGCACTGTATTTATTTGGAAAAACAACTATTTCTATACTGCCGTACAAATCCTCCAGCTGCACAAATGCCATACGTGAATTATTTTTGGTAATCTTAGTATTAACTGAGGTTATAATACCTCCTACTTTTACAACATCCCCATCTCTTACATTTCCGCTATTACTGCCGTCAAAGGAGCTTATAATTTCAGCAATATTATTTGTTGAGGTTTTTTCAATAGCATCGGCATATTCATCTAACGGATGTCCTGACAGATATACACCCATTGCTTCTTTTTCCAGACGCAAGGTATATTCTTTTGAAAATGGCTGAATTTTCGGCAAATCGTCACTTAATTGCTCCGAGCCCAGAAACGATACCTGTCCTGAAAAATTAAATCTTGACGAAGACGATGCTTCTTCAGCGGTTTTTTCAAAAATAGCAAGATATTGCGAGCGTGTACCATTCCCAACATTATCGAAGGAGCCTGCTTTAATCAAAAATTCAAGCGCCCTTTTATTAATACCGTCTTCACTGTTATTTACACAGAACTCTTTTAGGGAATTATACCCATTATGACGGTTTTTAATAATATTTTCCGCAAAATTTCTTCCAACATTTTTTATTGCAGTAAGTCCGTACCTTATAGAGTTTCCCTCAGGGGTAAAATCCGCATAGCTTTTATTAACATCAACAGGCAAAAGCTTTATGCCCATTTTAGGCAGTTGTGCAACATATTCATTAAGCTTGTCGGTATTACCCATTTGTGATGACATAAGTGCCGCCATAAATTCCACCTTATGGAATGTTTTTAAATATGCTGTCTGATAAGCAACTATTGCATAAGCTGCCGCATGGGATTTATTAAAGGCATACTTACCAAAGTCTGCCATATCATTAAAAATAGATTCTGCCACATCTGCAGGCACACCGTTTTTCACTGCACCGCAAACCTCATCATCACCGTAAATAAATGCGTTTTTTTCTTTTAATATAACTTCAGGTTTCTTTTTACCCATAGCTTTTCTGAGTACATCTGCACGCCCTAAAGAATAGCCCGCCATAGTCTGTACTATCTGCATAACCTGCTCCTGATACACAATACAACCGTAAGTGGATTCCAAAATAGGTTGAAGCATCGGATGCTTATATGTTATTTTATTGTGATTATTTTTACTTTCAATATATTTAGGTATAGAATCTGCGGGTCCGGGTCTGTAAAGAGCAATACCTGCTATAACATCCTCCATACAAGAGGGTTTTAGTTCCCTCATAAAATTTTTCATTCCCGCACTTTCAAGCTGAAATACACCATCCGTATTGCCGGAGGCTATAAGAGAATAAACCTCTTTTTTATTCATATCAATTTTATTGATATCAAGTTCTTCTCCCTTACACAATTTTATATTATTAACTGTATTTTTAATAACCGTAAGATTACGAAGTCCAAGAAAATCCATTTTAAGAAGTCCAAGTTCCTCCAAAGTAGTCATAACATACTGTGTAATAGGCTGCTCATCGGAAAGAGCCAACGGTACATAGTCGCTTACTTCCCTGCCTGTTATAACAACGCCTGCCGCATGGGTTGATGCGTGGCGTGGCAAGCCTTCAAGTTCCCTGGCAATGTCTATCAATTCCTTAACCTTAGGGTCAGAATTATATTTATCACGCAGACGATGATTTTCATCAAGTGCATTTTCTATGGTTTGCCCGGGTGATGCAGGAATCATTTTAGCTATAACATCCACATCTGCGTATGGAACACTTATAACCCTGCCCACATCACGGATAACAGAACGTGCAGATAAAGTACCGAAGGTTATAATTTGTGCAACGTTATTGTTACCGTATTTTTCACGGACATAATTTATAACCTCTCCGCGTCTTTCAATACAAAAGTCCATATCTATATCAGGCATTGTAATACGTGCAGGATTTAAAAATCTTTCAAAAATAAGGTTGTATTTTATGGGGTCTATTGTAGTTATATCCAGGCAGTAGGAAACAAGGCTTCCTGCGGCACTTCCTCTGCCGGGACCTACGTATATGCCGTTTTCCTTTGCATATTTCACAAAATCCCAGACTATAAGAAAGTAGTCTGTAAAGCCCATATCATTTATAACATTAACTTCATATTTTAATCGTTCAATATGTTCGGAGTAATTTTCATAACGTTTTTTAAGACCATCAAAACACAATCTTTTCAAATAGTCAAAATGGTCAACTTCAGGTGGCAATTTAAATTCAGGTAAGTGATATTTTCCAAATTCAAGCTCCACATTACACATATCTGCAATTTTTACTGTATTTTCTATGGCTGTAGGAAGGGTTTTAAACAGCTCTGACATTTCCTCCGATGATTTTAAATACATCTCATCGGTTTCAAACTTCATTCTGTCGGTTTCAGATTCTTTTTTACCCATCTGGATACACATAAGTATATCCTGATATCTTGCATCTTTTTTTCTTACGTAGTGTACGTCATTGGTTGCAACTATTCCCACACCAAATTCTCTTGCAAAATTCACAAGCTGTGCATTAACCTGCATTTCCTCAGGAATACCATGATTTTGCATTTCAAGGAAAAAGTTTTCCTTGCCGAAAATGCTGACATATTCCTGCACAAGCTGTTTTGCACGCTCTGTATCGTTACTTAAAATCGCCTGTGGTATTTCACCTGCTATACAGGCAGAAAGGCATATTAACCCTTCACTGTACTTTCTCAAAACATTTTTATCAATACGGGGTTTTACATAAAATCCGTCAACATGAGCAATACTTACAAGCTTAACAAGATTTTGATAACCCACATTATTCTTAGCAAGCAATATAACGTGAAATCTTTTTGAATCGTAGGAATATTCCTTTTCATACAAGGTACGCTCGGCAATATACAATTCACAGCCGATAATGGGTTTTATCCCTTGTTTTTTTGCTTCTTTGTAAAAATCAACCACGCCGTACATTACACCGTGGTCAGTAATGGCAAGGGCAGACTGGTTGTGCTTTTTTGCTTCTTCTATTAACTTTTCAATTCTGCAGGCACCGTCTAAAAGACTGTACGCAGTATGTGTATGTAGATGCACAAAATTCGCCATACTACCCCTCCTTTTCATTATTCAAACTCTGCAAGCTGTAAAAGTTTTCTCATTCTGTGGTTTACACCTGACTTTGTTATACCAAGTCTTTCCGCCATTTCCGAAAGTGGCATATCAAGACTTTCCATTCTCAGCTTTGCAACCTCTGCAAGCTCGGGTGAAAGACTTTGCCAACCATTTTCTAAAACAATCTTTTTAATGGCATTTTGCTGACGCATAGCCGTCTGGAACACTTTTGTGGCATTTGCTGCTTCAAAATTTGCTCTGCGGTTTACTGAATTTCTTACATCACGTTCAATAACCACGTTAACAAATTCCATCATCTTACTGTATGCACCCATAGATGCAAGAAGATTTTCTATCTGCTGACTTTCCTTTATGTAAAAAACATTGTTTCCGTTTCTGCTTATTACTTTAGGATACAGTTCAAAATATTCAAACACCTGTCGCAAATCTTTTTCTAGTGAATAAAGATTTGATACAAGCTCAACATGATAGCCCTTTACAGGGTCAATCATACTTCCACCGCCTAAAAAGGCACCTCGCAAAATAGATGCTTTGCAGCATTCATTACGTATAATTTCACGGTCTATTCTCATAGGAACACCGGAAAGTTTCATATCCCTTAAAACCTTTATAACTTCCGTTCCTTCAAGTGTGGCGTAATACACCCCTGCATCTGTAACATCAACATTTATTTTAATATTATAAAGAAAGTTTACAAGGTCATAAAAACGCTGAGCAACTATTGCATTTTCTGTACGCAATTTAATTTCGTTATTTTTAATTGAAGCACCGTAGCAAACCATTCCCACAAGCTCTGCTCTGGCACAGCAAACCTCGGTAATTTCTACCTGACATACCTCGCCTTTTACTTCTGATGCAAAAGACATATCCACACCTCCTTATAAATTCAAATTACTGACTTTTGTCAAGTCAGGTGAACAGTGAACAATATGGACCTACTATTTTTCACTGATTTTCACTATTTTTCCTTAAACAAAATTCATTAGAACCCGCAGGAATATAAGATTTTCCTGATCCGATATGTAAATATTTATCATCGGCAAACTAATGTATTAAATTTTAAAACCTATTCTTCCTCTTCTACAACGCCCTCAATTAAATCAACTACCACCTGATTTAATTCGGATGCATTTTTTGATGTGATTACCGGTTTGCCTGTATCTGCTTCAATTTCTTTTCGTGCATTACCGGCATACTTTCCGCCTCTTTTTGCAATTTCACGATTTTCTTCAAAAGTTTGAGGATTATGTGCTTTTGATAATTCTGTAGTTGTTGCTTCTGCAAGCATATTGAGAACAAGTTCGAGAGTGCTCATATTATCTCTTAAATTTTCTTTTGTGAGTCCTTTAAGATTTTTGTATTTTCTTGTTGTCATTCCTGACCAAGCTTTTGTAATTTCATCTGTCAGGATAGCATATTCAACACCTTTTTGAACACCTCGTGCATCCCATTCATCTGTAAGTTCTTTCCTTACCTGAATGGCTTGTAATCTTTGGTTTATCCACTCTCTTGTGTACCCTTTTTTGAGATATGTTTCAAGTGCTCTTTCTATTGTAAGCTCAGGATCAATGGTTTCTTCAATTCTTTCTCTACCCACTTGCGCTAACCACAATTTAAACGGTTCCGCTTTAGGCGATGGTATAGATTGTATAATTCGCAAAAGTTGTTCTGTATCAGCTACATCAGTTAAGCGTTTTTTTCCGTCTGCCGCAGTCATTTTCAACTGGTTACAATTTGTAACCGTTTCATTTCCTTCGTCTTTTA
>CAZNKU010000033.1:0-14411 GCA_964573775.1 uncultured Clostridiaceae bacterium
GCACTTACAGATGAATATGCTAAAAAGTATGACGATGTTTCACTTACCTTTGACAAGGCATTTGTAGACAAATACACAGGTATTGAAATTTCAAACGATACTATTGTAAAAACACTTATTTCTCTTGGATTTGGTGTAGATGTAAAGGGTGATAACTTTACAGTTAAAGTGCCAAGCTGGAGAGCAACAAAGGACGTTACAATTAAGGCAGACATCATTGAAGAGATTACACGTATATATGGTTATGACAATTTTGACGTGCATACAACTGCTGTTCCTCTTTACCCTGTAAGAACTGCTCAGGAAAAAGACGATGAAGAAAGAATTAAGGATATTTTGGTTAAAAGATACAATATGCACGAGCTACATTCATACATTTGGGCATACTACGATGAATACAAGGCTTTGGGCATAGATATTGAAAAGAATGTAGAGCTTGTAAATGCCGCAAACCCTAATATCCGCACAATACGTAATTCTATTATTCCTACACAGCTTTGTCAGGTTAAATACAACACAAACTATGCACCAAGCTTTGGTGTGTTTGAAGTGGGCAGAGTTGTTGACGGCTTAAATGCAGACGGTATGTGCAACGAACACAAAAAGCTTGCAATTACACTGTTTGACAAAACATGTGATATGGAAAAGCTTTACTTTAAGCTACGTGACATTATTGCAACTTTTGCAGACGACATTAAGCATTTGCCACTTACATTTGAAAAGGCGGAGGCAGTACATTCATACCAGCATCCGAAAAACCTTAACAAAATTTACTGCGGTGGTGTGCTTATTGGTGAAATGGGTATTGTAAATTCAGTAGTTTCCAAGAAAATTGACAAAAAGGCAAATATTGTTTTTGCGGAAATTGATGTGGAAGAATTTGCAAAGATTAAAAACGCAAGTATTTCATACAAGGAGCCTTCCAAGTTCCCTGAAATTGAAATTGACCTTTCATTTATGACAGAAAAGTTTGAACCTGTTGCAAAGGCAATTGAAAATACAAAGTGCGAGCTTATAAAATCTGTAAGTGTAACGGATATTTATGCTGATGAAAACGGAAAGTCCATTACAACAAAAATTGTTTTCTCACATCCTGAGAGAACTCTTACAAAGGAAGAGGTTTTGAAGGTGACTGATTCTATAATTGCAGAGCTTGCAACACAAAATATTAACCTTAAAGATGCATAATCTAAAAGCAGGGGAAACCCTGCTTTTTTCAGTCTATTCTGTTTATGTATATTTCCTCAGTTTCAAGCTGAATATTTTTTATCCTTTCTTTTAATATTTCAAGTTCATTCATAATATCAGTAAGTTCGTTAAAAAGTTTTGTATACATTTCGGTAGTTACTTCCATAAAAATTCCTCCTTAAAATTAAAAAAGCGCCGACTTAAAGCCGACGCAAAAACGCAAGCTTATAATATCAATGCGACTTGATATAACTCAGCCAAATTAAATAATTGCACCAGAGTTAAGAGCTTGCATTTTTAACTATGCAACCTCTGGCATTCAATATTTAATTTGGCAATACATTTTTTGATATATCAAGTCGCAAAATTATTATATCAAATTATTTTACAAAATTCAACACTTTTTCATCGACAAATTTTTGCATAATTTTACATTTTTAAAAAGATAAACGTAGTTTATCTACCATAACTATTCACTATTCACTATTCATTATTCATTATTAAATATTAACTAAAAAACGGAAGGAGCAAGCCCCTTCCCTACTCACTATTAACTATCAACTATTAATTATTATTTATTTTAACTTTAATTGACAAAACCGATGTAAAAATGTATAATAAACTGGTAATAATAAATATTGACGATGTGTCTTGTATGTTGTTTGGGTATACAAGGTGAAAAGAGAATCGGGTTAGAATCCCGAACGGTAACTGCCGCTGTATGCACCTGATGTTTTTGGAATGTTGACGAAAGTCAGTCACTGAGTAATTGGGAAGGCAATTTCAAAAAATGTTAAGGGTGTAAGTCAGAAGACCTGCATTGTTTTTTTAAAATTCACAGAAAAACAGCTGTGGCTTTTGGTAAAAAGCCATGGCTTTTTTTAGTGAAGAATGAAGAGTGAAGAATTAAGGAGAGCAAGCTCCGCTTGCTTTTGAATTAAAAAATGCAAAGCATTTTAACCATAACTCTGCATTCTGCATTCTTAATTCTGCATTAAAACGAGGTTTTTTATGTCAAAATTTGCTTCTTTTCATCCAATTGTAAACTTAATATATTTTGCAGTTGTAATTGTAATTTCAATGGTGGTTATGCACCCTGTTTTTGTTGCAATATCTGTTTTTTGCGCCTTTTTATATTCCGTTATTTTAAAGGGTTTTAGCTCTTTGAAGTTCAGCTTAGGGGTAATTGTGCCTATGGCGGTTTTGTCGGTTATAATAAACGTACTTACCAACCGAAACGGTGTAACCTTGCTTACAACACTGCCCTTTGGTATACCTGTAAGCCGTGAGGCGCTTATAGCAGGGTTGTGCACTGCAGGGGTTATAGCATCGGCTGTGCTTTGGTTTTTATGCTTTAACGCCGTATATACCAATGACAAGCTTGTATACATCTTTGGCAGAATAATGCCGTCACTTTCGGTTATTCTTTCTATGGTCCTTCGGTTTGTGCCACAGTTTAAGTCACAGTTTAAAAGTACGGTTACGGCACAGCGGTGTATGGGCCGTGACATAAGCTTTGGAAGGCTTACAAAAAGGCTTAAAAACCTTGCGGTTATAATGTCTGTTATGATGGGTAAGGTTTTGGAAGGCTCAATAGATACTGCCGACAGTATGAAGGGCAGAGGCTTTGGGCTTAAGGGGAAAACAACCTTTAATGTATACAAATTCACACTTGGGGATTTTGCAATGCTTTTGATTACAGCAGTGCTTTTGATTTATATTACATTAAACGGTGCACAGTACACATACTACCCCGCTTTTGAAATGCAGGTTGATGTGCCTGCAACATTTATTGCATTCTTTTTACTTTGCATAATACCTGCAGTTATGGAAATATGGGAGGTTTTGAAATGGAAATACTTAATATCAAAAATCTGACATTTAAATATCCGCAGTCTGACCGTCAGGTGTTGCGTGACATTAACCTTACTGTGCAAAAGGGTGAATTTATAACTCTTTGCGGAAAGTCGGGGTGCGGAAAGACAACACTTTTAAGGCACATAAAGCCACCAATTGCACCACACGGTGACCTTGGCGGAGTGGTGGAATTTTGCGGTACAGATGTTAAAAAGATTGATTTAAAAACTCAGTGCAGTGAAATTGGTTTTGTACAGCAGAGGCCTGAAAACCAGATTGTGACAGACAAGGTGTGGCACGAGCTTGCCTTTGGTCTTGAAAATTTGGGATTTTCCACTGAGGAAATACGTGCAAGAGTTGCGGAAACTGCATCTTTTTTTGGTATACAAAATTGGTTTTACAAGGATGTAAACCAGCTTTCGGGCGGACAAAAACAGCTTTTAAACCTTGCGGCTGTAACGGTAATGCAGCCTGAGGTTATTATACTTGACGAGCCTACTGCACAGCTTGACCCTATAACTGCAGTAAACTTTTTGGAAACCGTTGCAAAAATAAACCGTGAGCTTGGCACAACGGTTATTCTTACAGAGCACAGGCTGGAGGAGGTATTTCCTATGTCTGACCGTGTAATTGTTATGGATGACGGCAGGATTATTGCAGACGGAAAGCCCGAAAGTATAGGTGAAGCTTTGGTGGATAATGCTATGTTTGCCGCTTTACCCACACCTGTTAGAGTGTTTTACGGAGTAAAGAGCGAGGGCAGGTGCCCTGTAACCATACGTGAGGGCAGAAAGTGGCTTGAAAATGTTGAGGTTAAAAATGAAATCTTCTTGCCTGAGGATAAGCCCGTAGGAAAAGGATATATTGAGCTTAAGGACCTTTGGTTCAGGTATCTAAAAGACAGTGAGGATATTTTAAGGGGGCTTGATGCAAAAATAGCAGAGGGCGAATTTTACGCCATACTTGGCGGTAACGGTACGGGTAAAACCACTGCTCTTTCCGTAATTGGCGGACTTTTAAAGCCATACAGGGGCAAGGTAGTGAACGGCGGTAAAAAAATAGGCAGAATATCTGATTATAACGGCAAAATTGCAATGCTTCCACAGGACCCGCAGATGTTATTTTCAAAAACTACTGCAAGGGCAGAGCTTGAGGAAATGACGGCGGACACAAAAGAGGTGGAGGAGGCTTCAGAAAAATGCAACATCACACATATTTTAAGCAGTCATCCCTATGACCTTTCAGGCGGTGAACAGCAAAGGCTTGCACTTGCAAAGATATTGCTTTTAAAACCCGATATACTTTTACTTGACGAGCCTACAAAGGGGCTTGACAGCCATTTTAAAGGACAGTTTGCAGATATTTTGAATGTGCTTAAAAATGAGGGCAAAACTATAATTGCCGTTTCTCACGATATAGAATTTTGTGCAAAATATGCTGACCGCTGTGCAATGTTTTTTGACGGCAAGCTTATAAGTGAGGCAGGTGCAAAAAAATTCTTTGCAGGCAAAAGCTTTTACACCACTGCTGCCAACCGTATGGCAAGGGGTAAAATACCATGTGCGGTGCTTGAGGAGGATGTTATAAATGCAATCTTATAAAAAACCAGGTGTGTTAAATATTATTATCGGCATTGTTTTTGCTGTGCTTTTTGTAATTACACTTAAGGTATATGTGCCAAAGTACAGCGGAAATACTGCGGTTTTGGTACAGCTTGTTTCATTTGCGGAAATTTTTATTGCCCTTTTTAACCTTTTGCCCAAAAAGGTACAAAAAGTAGAAAATAAAAGAGAAGTTAAAAAGTACAGCAGATTAAGTGTTGCAATGATTATATTTTCACTTGTTCTGGTTGTGGCAACTGTGCTTGCGGGGCATTATGTGTTTAAGGGTGAAAAGTTTACCTTTATATGTCTGCTTATAATTGCAGAGCTTTTAATACCTTTCCTTTTAAGCTTTGAAAACAAAAAGCCGTCAGCACGTGAGCTTGTTATAATTGCGGTTATGTGTGCCCTTGCTGTAGCAGGCAGGTCGGTTTTTTACGCCATACCGCAGTTTAAACCAATTGGTGCAATAGTTATAGTTTCTGCCATTTGTCTTGGTGCGGAAAAGGGCTTTATTATAGGTGCGGTGTCTGCTCTTGTTTCAAATATGTTTTTCGGTCACGGAAGCTGGACAGCCTTTCAGATGCTTGGCTTTGGGCTTTTGGGACTTTTTGCAGGTGTGTTTTTTTCAAAGGGTATTCTTCCTAAAACACCACTTGCAACAAGTATATTCGGTGCCGTTGCAACAATTATACTTTACGGCGGTGTTGTAAACTTTTCGTCACTTATTTACTATCCGCAGATAACCTGGGATTTGGTTTACACAACCTACATTGTTTACGGTTTGCCCTTTGATTTGCTGCATGCCGTATCAACAGCATTCTTTTTGTGGTTTATTACAGAGCCTGCTGTGGAGAAGCTGGAGAGGATTAAGGTTAAGTATGGACTTTTTTAATTGATAATGGTTAATGGATAGTGGATAATTATTGTAGAAATGCTCTGCATTTCTTTTTAAAAAGATAAACGAAGTTTATCATCCGAAATTATCCATTATCAATTCTCAATTATCAATTAAAAAACGGAAGGAGCAAGCCCCTTCCCTACAATTACATATTTTTAAAAGATAAACGTAGTTTATCTACCATAACTATTCACTATTCATTATTAACTATTAACTAAAAAAGCCCCTTTCGGGGCTTTTTTCAGTCTATTCTGTTTATGTATATTTCCTCAGTTTCAAGCTGAATATTTTTTATCCTTTCTTTTAATATTTCAAGTTCATTCATAATATCAGTAAGTTCGTTAAAAAGTTTTGTATACATTTCGGTAGTTACTTCCATAAAAATTCCTCCTTAAAATTAAAAAAGCGCCGACTTAAAGCCGACGCAAAAAACACATGCTTCCGTGCGACCGGTTAAGATTTTGTACATGTATAATAACACCAAACCTTTAAGCATGCATTTTTAACAATGCATATCGTTTGATGTATTAATACATGTAATTTTTGGGTACAACCGGTCGCAAATTTATTATAACAAATTATTTTACAAAATTCAACACTTTTTCATTGACAAATTTTTGCATAATTTTACATTTTTAAAAAGATAAACGTAGTTTATCTACCATAACTATTCATTATTCATTATTCATTATTAATTAAAAAAAGAAATCCTGATGGATTCCTTTTTAATCTGCTATTTCACGAATTAAAAGCTTTGGCACTCCCAAAACTATGCAATGTTCAAGTTCTTCATTTTCAATACGTTTTGGCGGATGTGCAGGATTAACGGGTATGAGCTTTAGCCAGTCTTCTCCGTTTTTATATTCCACTTTTTTAAGTGTTGCACAGTCGTCATATATAACTGCACCTATCTGACCGCTATAGTCAAGTGAATTTTGTCTTAAAATAAGCACTTTATCATCTTCCTGATACATTGGGTACATACTGTCACCCTTTACACAAAGCACCAAAAAGTCGTCCTTATTTCTGCCCTTTAAGTAGGAATTTGGAATATTTACGGTTTCGCCTGTCCAGTCTTCAACAGCTATACGGTCATAGCCTGCGGCAATGTCACCTATTACGGGGAATGTTGTGAAATCTTCGGCAATGGTTGGTTTGTCCTCATCCCAACCCATAAGGTAGGCGGGGGTAGTTTTAAGTGCCTCTGCAAACTGTGCCACCTTTGACCTTGTTACACCGTTTACATTTTTTTCAACCTTTGTTATTGCAGAACGTGATGTAAAGCCCACAAGCTCTGCAAGCTGGGTCTGTGACATACCAAGCTCTTCTCTGCGTTTTTTTATTTTACTACCTATATCCATTTTACACCTCTTATTTGTTTGTTGTGAAGTCGTTATGTACAGTTTATCATAAAAGTGACAAAATGTCAACATTTTGTTATCGATTTGTAATATGTTGACAAATAATCACTCTTGTGCTATACTTATTTCAGGTGATTAAGTATCTCACGACAGAAAAACAGCACAATTTGGTTGTGCAAATTTTTTTGAATTAATGTTGACGAAATGTCAACATAGATAAAAACACGCCATTGAAAGCCATTATGTTTTTGACATATATTAAAGGCAAGAGGTGATGTTTATTATGAATAGAAATTTTTTTTGCAGGAAGGGTGACGAAAAATCATCACCGACGAAAATGAAGTACATTGGCGTATTTTCGGAGGCAGGAAAGGAAGTGTCGGTTAAAGACGGTTTTTACTATGCACTGTGGAGAGTTTTAAGCAGTGAGGAGGAAATGAAGGAATTTACGGAATGGTATTATTCCGGAAACTGGATTTTGAAGGAAGTTGAACAGGAGGAAGAAATATGACAAACAGATGGATAAAATTATACGCATCAACTGTTACAGATACGATATTTAACGACAGGGATTCGGATACCCTTAAGGTATGGATTTGGATTTTGGTAAGTGTTTTTTACAAGTCTACCACAATTTTTATAGGTAATCAGCAGGTTGAGTTTGAGCCTGGGCAGATGCCCTTTGGCAGAAAGGCTGCCGCAATGGAGCTTAATATTAACGAAAGCAAGGTTTACAGAATTGTAAAAAAACTTGAAAGAAAGGGTTGCATTAGCATTTTTTCTACCAAGAAATATTCCATAATTACCGTTACCAACTGGGATAAATATCAGCATACGGATTACGAACTGCTAAAGGACAACAAACGAACAACAGATGAACAGCAAATGAACACAATAAAGAAAGAAAAGAATATTAAGAATGATTATAATATTTCTTCTTCTCTTACGCCTGCGCGTGAGAGCGAAGACCCTTATACCACCCCTCAGGTAATGGGTGGTACATTGGGCAGGAATGTGCTTGTACTTTCAGAAGAGCAAATGGAAAGTCTGCTTCAGATGATGCCGTTGGATACTTTCCATTACTACTGCAACAAGCTTACGGACTTTATGATTGAAAAAAAACGCAAGGTAAACGACCACTATGGTTTGATTGTAAATTGGTTTAAGGAAGATTACGGAAGAAGAGGAGAGGTGTCATATAATGAATAACAGAGATTTTTTTGAATACAAAGAGGCGGTGCTTGAGCATTGCCCAAGAGGTGAGGAATATTTTTGCGACGGTACGCCTAATTTGTCTGTTGAAAATATGAGTGATGCCGAAAATATCGGCAAATGCAAATACAGACAAAACGGAAGGTGTTTGGTTATGGAACGTGTTTTAAAAAGCAGGTGATTTTTTATGACAGCAAAGGAATGGCTTGAAAGAGGTTTTAAACTAAATATTGAAATTAAACAGCTTAACGAGGCTAAAGAGCTTGCAAAACAAATGAATGAAAGCTGTGGAGGTAATGTGCCCAATTACCGTGAATATTCTAAAATGCTATTTGTACGTATTGACCGTTTGCTTAACATTTCCAGGGAAATTACAGAGGTTATTGCAAAGCTTGACAGTGCCGTACACAGAACTATGCTTACTGCAAGGTACATAAACTTTAAAACCTGGGAGGAAATTGCCGAGGATATGGAAATGGACCTTAGGTGGATTTACCGTATGCGCAAAAAAGCAATGGCACAGGTGGAGGAGATATTAGGGAATAGTTAAGGAGGGAACGCTTTTGCGTTCCTTCTTTTTGAATGCAGAATTATTGTTAGCAAGCCCTGCTTGCTTTTGAATTAAAAAAGTTTGACCATTAAAAGCCACCCTTATTTAAAGATAGTATATACGTGTAAAGCTTTACATTAATATCACTTTATTTAAGGGGGTTAAAATGAGCAGCTTGCTTAAAACATTTAACTGGACTGATTCCAAAGGCAAAAAGTATTCAATTTCATATGATTCTTACCTGGCATGGCAGGGAAAAAAACCAATTGGTGAACAGACTGAAAGTAAAGAACAACCTTACATTACACTCGGTAACTTTGACAGTAAGTATAAGTTCCCAATAGATGAAAAAAAATTTGGGAAAATGGAATATGCTGAGAAACCGTCAGAAAAAACGGAAAGGTTTCAACTAAAACTTATTAATCCACGATATAATCCTGTATCCAACGAACAGGATGCTAAGACTATAAGGGAATATTTTAATGCTGAAAATGCTTATCAAAGGGAAGAGGCAATCGAACTTGTAGATCCAAAGGGTATTGCAAAAAAATATGGGTTAGATGCATCATCAATAACTACATATGACGTAGAGAGCTATTTTGCCAATAACTTTTCACAATACGGAATTATATTTAAAGCGGTAGATGGAAAGCCTTTTGCAGTAGGGAGTAACCAAGTATTAGTAGAAGAGGCTGATTATTTGTTTGAATTGGGATATAACAACGAAAGAAGAATATTAGCTAATAAAGATGCTGGTGCATTAGAGGCATTTGCCCACAACTATTTCGACGGTCTTACGTTTGGGTTAGCTGAATACGTTGGTGATAAAGTTGGCAAGAAAGAGTATGAAGCTAAAGGATTAAACCCTGACTATTTTGTAAGCAATGAGCAAGCGTATGCAAAAACTAATGACAAACATAAAATCGCAAGCATATCGGGAAACATTGCAGGTACCGTAACCTCATCAATGGGTGTAGGCGGACTTGTAAAAGGCGGACTAAAGAAGCTTGGTGTGACCTTTGCAAAAAAATGGATGGAACCTGCAATTGTGCAAGGCATTACAAGTGCTGTTCGTGGAGGTGTAACAGAATTTTCGGCGGGTGGCGACTTAAAAGATATAAGTGTAAATGCATTGCGTGAAGGTGTTACGGGTTCAATAGGCGGTGCTGTCGGCAGTAAGGTTGAGGGTGCAATATCAAGTGCACTTACTAATCCAAAATATGCAAATGGTATATTAAATACGATTAAAAATACTCGTGCAACCGCAATTACCGCACAAGCCATAAGTGGTGTGGCAGATGCCACCGCAGATTATGCTACGGACAATGCTTTTGTTGGTGTTGCAAATAAACTTGGTGCAAATTTGGAATATCGCACAGCAACTGATGTAGTTACTGACTTTGCTGTATCTATGGTATTTGGTTTTGGTAATAAACTGAACACAAAAAACAGTGCCCAATTGCCCGGTAAGATTACTGACTATCTGGATAATTATGATTTGTACAGAAGAATTGTTGGAGGTAATGGGGATTTAGAAGTAAAAATAAATGCAGGTAAAGACCTTGTTGCATCGGGAAATGAAATTTCAAGGTTTCTTGATGAAAACATATTCACAGGTCAAAAAGATACAGTAGATTTATTGAAAAACAGTATTGAGGTTGTAAATGATGCAGTTAACATCAGCAATAAAATATTTGGAACAGAATTAAAAACCGACATTAAGCTTAAAGGGGTTGGACAAACTTTAAATGCAAAATATAATAACAATACATTTGATGTTGACCTTGCAATTGGCAATATTATTGACGGTAAGGCAACTTTTGAGGATTTCAAGCTTTTTGCACCTGAAAATACTGCTAACAGACAGGCTTTATATGAAGCTACGGGAATAAAACTACCCAACCATAAAAACGGCACTTTTTTAAACCTGCTTTATATTACAAATAAAAATGCAATACACAGAGATTTTCCTACATACTTTTACAACAAACATTACGGAAAAAGAAATTTTAATCTTGACTTATATTTGTCAGAGATTTATAATAAACATATCAGCGAAATTAAAGATGCTGATAACATACAAACTTCCACTGAGCATATTAAAACCCGTAACGAGAGGCTTGAGGGCAAAGTTCATGCTGTGACGTCTGTTCCTTTCGTGAGAAAAACAATTACGGTAAATAATAAGGTTTATGATGTTGTAGTTCCGGAATTTGACAGCTTGTTTGATGCAACAATAAGTGAGGATTTGTACTTTAAAAGAGACAGGGTTCAATTTAAGGAATGTAACCGTCAGCTTTTAGAGGCAGTTAAAACTAATCCTGAAATTGGAAAAAGGTTTACAGAAGCGCAATTGAGGGATATAAAAAAAGGACGCACTCCTCGAGAATATACGTGGCATCATAGTGAAGAACCCGGTAAATTGCAGTTGGTAGATAAAGAAATACATAAAAGAACAGGTCATACCGGTGGACGAGCCTTGTGGGGCGGTGGAAGTAAATACAGATAAAGGAGAGGTAAGTATGAATTGGGATAATATTGAATTGTGGGATTATAACAAATTGGATTCTGATAATTTAATAGGTGAGTTTGAAAGTTTGGTAAAATATACTCTCCCTGATGATTTCAAGGATTTTGTCCGTCAGTATAACTGGGCAAGACCAGAAAAGGATGCATTTGATACAAAAGTTACTGAAGGGCGAGATATAATGGCTATATCATCATTTAATAAAGATGACGTAGAAACTATATGGAATTCCTATGAATGGGATGAAGAATGTGAAGGATTTGAAGGGTTTACAGGACGTTATATTCCTTTTGCTTTTAGTAATTGTGGCGACGATATCTGTTTTGATGCTTCAAATAATCATATTGTTTACATTGACCACGAAACTGCCGAGATTGAGGAAGTTGCAGATACTTTTACGGAATTTATAAACTCATTATATGAATATGAAGATGAAGATTAATTGAAAAACACAAGCAAACACAAGAGGACGGTTCTGTTGTGTCATAACTAAATAGGTATTTAAGAGTACACCTCACAATTGTGGGGTGTATTTTTAGTTAATAATGAGTAGTGAATAATGAATAACGAATAATGAATAGTTACGGAAGGAACGCTTTGGCGTTCCTTTTTTTTTTTCGGCAGGAGCAAGCCCCTGCCCTACGATTATATAATTTTAAAAGATAAACATAGTTTATCTACCACAACTATTCACTATTCATTATTAACTATTCACTAAAAAAGTTTGACCATTAAAAGCCATTATACCTTATGTGTATAATTACCTCAGAAGCAAACGAAAGGAGAATTAAAATGGCAAATATTTTAATGGGAGCAGTTACTGCCCTGATAATTTTAATTGTGGGGGCAGGGTGTTTTATTGCAGGTTTAAAGGCAATATTATTGACGGTAAGGCAACTTTTGAGGATTTCAAGCTTTTTGCACCTGAAAATACTGCTAACAGACAGGCTTTATATGAAGCTATGGGAATAAAGTTGCCAACGAATTTGAATTTGACAAATTATAGTCTGCTTTCTTTGAACAACAAGAACAGAAATATACATAATATTTTTTTGAAGCGTAAAATTCCAAAGATTAACAACATCACTTTACCTGAATATGTAAAGCATATTGAAAATCCTGATACGAATACAAAAATAAAGGACTTTTACCTGAAATATGACAATCGTTTAATAAAGCCTGATTCGTTGACAGAAAACGGTGAGAGTGGTATAATGAAACAAAACTTTAATACATTCGGTGACCATTTAAGAGAAAAACTTGGTAGGGCAAAAGACAACCATATTGAGGAATTGAGTGAAATAATAAAAACAGTTGAGTCTAAGGGTGGTACAGTTACTCTTTTGAAAAATGATTCAAAAATGGTTACTAATATATTCAAAGGAAAGCCTGGTAATATTGAAATTGATGAAAATGCGTCAATTGCCGCTTTTAGACATGAATTAAGACATTTTCTTGATGATATTGAGAATGGCTGTCCTGGTTTAGCTTATTATTTGAAAGATAGAGATAAGTTTTTTGAATACGAACGACGTGGGTACGAAGAAGAATTAGTGATTGTAAGAGGTTTGGAATTAAATGATATTGAGCAAAGTATTTTAAAAGAAATTGAAGAAAGAAGAAGGGAAATATATGGGGATAATTAAAAAAGGGATTACTGAAAAAGTTGACTTTTTATTGACCATAGCAAAAAAAGGACAATGTTCAAATGAAGAATTTACTGATATATTAAAACTTTTGACCGAACATTCTGATAAAAAGCGATTGGGAAAGGTTTTTGGCTATTCTGTTTCAGATTATGCTATTGCTACTTTGGCTTGGATTGGAGATGACAAATCATATGCAGAATATAACAAGATATATAACACACTGGATGAACAAAGGAAACTTGATATTACGCAATTAATTAGAGAAAAACGATATTTACAATATTAGGGAAAAGTACAATGGGACGGTTCTGCAGTGTCAAAACCAAATATGAATTAAAGAGTACACCTCACAATTGTGGGGTGTATTTTTGTATAACGAAAACCACCCGTAATGTTGAAGCTGTTGACAATGCCTACGATGTTGACCTTGCAATAGGTAATATTATTGACGGTAAGGCAACTTTTGAGGATTTTAAGCTTTTTGCACCCGAAAACACTGCAAACAGACGGGCTTTTTACGAAGCTACGGGAATAAAGTTGCCAATAGATTCAAGATTAACAAATTATAGTCTGCTTGCTTTGAACAACAAGAACAGAAATATAAATAATCTGTATACAAACCGTAAAATTCCAAATGCAGAAAACCTTACACTTACCGATTATGTAAGGTATATTGAAAAGCCCAATTCGTTGACAGTAGCTGACGAGGATGGTATAATTGAAACGGAAAATGTTGAACTTCGTGGTTTTTATGAGTATAAAGATAAAGTAGAAGAAGCAACTATCGAGGATTACAAAGCGTATAAAGCTGTTAAAGCAACTGGTGTAAAAGGGACAATTAGAGTACCACCAAAGCATATTGATATATCAGTACTTGAATTTAATGATGAACATGCTAAAAATCATGGATGTAATTTGGAGGATGCAATAAGATATATTGAAAATGCGAAATGTTCTATTTCTCGTAAAAGGTGGGATGGAACCCATACGAATTATTATAGTTTTGATGGTGCTGCTTATGTAGACAATGAAACAAACAAGATTAAAACTGTTTTTTCAAAGTCGGAATTTGATCAAATAACAGATGGGATTATGGAGGTGTTTAAATGAAAACAGTATATTGTCCGGTAAAAGGTGGTCAGATTACCGGTGGTGATTGTTTAATAATTTGTGATGTGGCTGATAGATTTATAAAGCCTTCCGTTTTACCTGAAGGAATTGAATGGAATGAAGAACAATGTGAAAGGTGTAAAAATTGTCAATATCATAATGATGTTGATTAATGATTGTAATGGTATGCGTATGTTGCAAATAATAAATCGAACGCATTAGCAGGAATAAATACCGGTGAATTGAAATTGTTTAAACCGAGGACAAGGGGACGGTTCTGCTGTGTCATAACTAAATAGGTATTTAAGAGTACACCTCACAATTGTGGGGTGTATTTTTAGTTAATAGTGAGTAGTGAATAGTTATGGATGAAACCTGCAATTGTGCAAGGCATTACAAATGCTGTTCGTGGAGGTGTAACAGAATTTTCGGCGGGTGGCGACTTAAAAGATATA
>CAZNKU010000034.1:0-13881 GCA_964573775.1 uncultured Clostridiaceae bacterium
GAGCACACGCCTGATAAGCGTGAGGTCGGTGGTTCGAGTCCACTTCAGCCCACCACATAATTTAACAAAATATTCCCTAATAGCTCAGTCGGTAGAGCGCATGACTGTTAATCATGATGTCGTTGGTTCAAGTCCAACTTGGGGAGCCAGAAAAAAGACTATTCGAAAGAATAGTCTTTTTTTCAGTTATATTTGCCTTCGGCAAGTGATATTGCTACGCAGTTATATTCGGCTTACGCCGAGTGATATTGTGCTTCGCACAGTTTAAAGGCAAATATAATATCACTGAAACCCAAGGTTTCAATATCACTTTTACAAAGTAAAAATATCACTCTGTACGAAGTACAGAATATCACTAAAATACAGTGCATCTATTATGTACGTGAAAGCCAAGAGTTCATGGCATACGAAGTATGCTGTGAACTTTTTTCTTTGTATGAGCAATAAAAGTAAGCATCCCCCGGCTATTGCCGGGGGATGCTTACTATATGATTTATTCGGTGAATGAAGAAGAAAAATAATCCAACTTACCATTTCTTGTGGTAGGCAGTACATCTACAACAGAAACTTTGGTAGGTTGCATATGGTATGAAATAGAGGTTTTGATAAATTTATCAAGTATCTGCTTTGCTTCCTCTTGATTATATGTTTCCTTAAATACAACTAAAGCTGCCGGACATTTACCGTGCATATGTTTCGTGTCATCAACGGCGTAAACAAGACAGTGTGCTACTGCGGGACATTTGTACAACTGTTGCTCTATGGAATAGGGTGACATTTTTGTTCCGTCAAAACGCACAAAAATTCGCTTTATACGCTCACAATAAAAAAGAAAACCGTTTTCATCAAGATATCCTATATCTCCGCTATGCATCCATATTTTGCCGTCAGAATGGCGTTGCAAAAGACAATTTGTGGCATCTTCATCGTCTAAATATCCTTTGCAGATATTCGGTCCGCAAACACATATTTCACCTTTAACTCCGTCTTTTACGGGTTTATCGGTATTTGGTTCAAAAATTCCGATAGTAGACCAACACATATGCGTACCTACGCTACCTGTTGGGGTTTCCGATGGCTGGGCAGTTACGGCAGTTCCGGCTTCTGTAAGTCCGTAGCCACGCATAACCTTACCTTTGCTTCCGCAGTTATGCAATATCTCATTTATTTTATCTTCGTGGTTTGCGCTCAGCTTGTCACCACCGATGATAGCTCCTTTAAAAAATGAAAGGTCGATATTTTTAAAGTCATCTTTTACAAATTGTTCCCAATGAGCAGGTACTGTGGTTATATATCCGGGTTTTTCGGAAATTAACAGTTTTTTCATGTGTTTTCCGGTAAATAGAGGTATCATCCTTACCTGTTTACCAAGAATTAATGGAAGGTGAGTACCAAGTGTTATGCCATAACAGGTAAACAGTGGCATAATGGTACAGAAACGGTCTGTGCCGTCTATATCAGGTTGAGTGTATGCGTATTGTAAAACAGATGAATTAATATTTTCATTTGTGAGAATTACACATTTTCGTCCATATGTTGTACCGCTGGTATAAAAATAGGCACATACTTCATCATGTCCAAAATCCACTTCAGGAACCGGAGTGTTTTTGCCTGTTTTTAAAAAATTATTATGCCAGTAAAAATTCTTTTTCTTTGCAACAAGCAGTGAACGTCCTGTGAACAGTCCCACAAATATGGACGCAAATGATGATAAAAGGCTTATGGTCTTCATAAAGCTTATACATATTATTGGAATATCATCAATATCTTCAAATTGTTTTAAATGAAAATCCGATACAAAACATGCTTTGGGTTTTACCTGAGAAATGGTTTCATTAATTTCATCCTTGTTACTGCGACAGTCCATTCCGCAAAAAATGGCGCCTATTTTGTTAATTGAGTAAAAAAGTTCTACAGCTTCCGGAACAGAAGGTAGTGAAACGATTACAGTGTCACCCTTTGAAACACCTGCTTTTGTAAGGGCTGCTGCGGTACGGTCAATATTTTCAAGAAGTTTGGCAAATGTAATTTGTTTGTCAAAGTAGCTTAAAGCCGGTTTGTCAAGAGAATCTGCGCAGTTTTGATGTAATAAAGTATATATACTTTTTCCAATTGGACTGTATGTTGATTCGGCATTCCGCTTTAAAGATAGATTGTTCATATTGTACCCCCTTGTTCCTACCTTTGCATTATACTTGATACAGGCATATTTGTCAAGAATTGCAGGCTTTTGAATGCTATTTACTTTTGAAGAATATAATGCCGTAATATTTTAATAATATGATTTCAAATATCAATAACCAAAGGTATGTGTAAAAATAAAATTTGACAAATTAATACAAAAATTGTATAATATAAGAAAAACATATGTGAGGTGTTTTTATGGCAGTTGCAGCATTGGTTTTAGGTATTATCGGTTTGGTGTTCTCATTTATACCGGTTTTGAACGTAATTGGTCTTATCCTTGCGCTTCTTGGCGTTATTTTCGGCGCAATCGGTATTAAGGACAGAGACAGAAGAGGTAAAGCTATTGCAGGTCTTGTAATGTCCGCTATTGCTTTATTTGTCGCTTTTTACATGGTTATTATTATAGGCGGCGCACTAATGTCATTGTAATAAAAAACGGGGATGTAAAAATATTTTTACATCCCCATTTTTTATGCACATTTTTTCTATATATGATTTATTCACTTTTTCCTGTTGGTATACCCTTGTTTTTTTAATTGTATACCATAAAAATATATTGTTCTTTAAAATATTATCCTAATTTCTGTGTTTTTTTGTAGGAGGCTTCTACGGCATCTATTGCGGCATTACGGAATGCACTTTTTTCAAGACTGTGTACACCTGCTATTGTACTTCCGCCCGGACTGCACACTGCATCCTTTAATTCTTCGGGGTGTCTTCCTGTTTCAAGTACCATTTTTGCACTGCCCAAAAGTGTCTGTGCAGCATATTTAATAGCCTTTTCTCTGGAAAGGCCGCACTTTACACCGCCATCTGCCAGCGCTTCAATAAACATATACACAAATGCAGGACCACAGCCTGAAACTGCAGTAGCCGCATCTATAAGATTTTCGGGAATATCATCAAGCTCACCTGACATACTCATTAAGTCCTTGAATGCCGCAATATCCCAATCGGTTATATTTTTGTTACCTGCCACAAGCATCATACCTTCACCTACTGTTGCAGGAGTGTTTGGCATAATTCTGATAATTTTTCTGTTGCCTAAATATTCATTTAATGTATCTGTTGTAACACCTGCAAGCATAGATACGATTATACACTCGGAATTTTCATCCAGAGCGTTTTTAATCTCTTTTGCAACATCGGATATCATCTGTGGTTTTACTGCCAGAAAAACAAATTCTGAGCTTTTTGCCACATCTTCTGCAGTGCCGTTTTTGCAACCTAATCTTTTTGAAACCGCCTGGGATTCTTCTGTGGTTTTGCAGGAAACTATTACGTTTTCGCCGCTGACTTTTTTGCATACTGCCTGTGCAAGAGCACCGCCCATATTGCCTGCTCCCACAAAGCCTGCTTTGTATTTAAACATATAAATCACCTTGCCTGTCCGTTACCTTTTATAATATATTTGTATGTTGTAAGCTCCTCAATTCCCATAGGGCCTCTTGCGTGCAGTTTTTGCGTAGATATACCCATTTCACAACCAAGCCCAAATTCACCGCCGTCTGTAAAGCGGGTGGATACGTTAACGTATACTGCCGCACTGTCTGTTTCTGCAACAAATTTTTCTGCTACTGCTTCGTTTTCTGTTACAATACCTTCACTGTGACCTGTGGAATGTGCAAGAATATGGGAAATTGCCTCATCAACATTTTCTACGACCTTCACGGCTAAAATGTAGTCTAAAAATTCTGTATCAAAATCATTTTCTCCTGTGGGAGTACCTTCAATAATTTTGGCAGATTTTTCGTCTAAACGAAGCTCCACAGGGATAAGAGCATCCGCCTTTCTTTCATCAACCAATTTTGACTTGAGCATTGGTAAAAATTTGTCTGCAACATTTTTATGCACAAGGCAAACTTCCGCTGCATTACATACAGAGGGTCTGCTTGTCTTTGCATTGTTTACGATAGTTATTGCTTTTTCAAGGTCTGCAAATTCATCAATGTATATATGACAAATTCCTGTACCTGTCTGTATGCAGGGTACTGTTGCATTTTCAACACATGCACGTATAAGCCCTGCACCACCTCGGGGAATAAGTAAATCCACAAGTCTGTTTGCCTTCATAAGCTCTGTTGCACTCTGGCGTGTTGTATCCTGTACAAGATTTATGATTTCGGGGTTCATACCTGCTTTTTCAATACCAATTTTAAGTGCATTAACAATAGCATTTGATGTATTAAAAGCCTCTTTACCACCACGGAGCACACACACATTACCGCTTTTTACGGAGAGTGCCGCTGCATCTGATGTGACGTTAGGTCTGCTTTCGTAAATTATAGCCACAACACCGATAGGTACACGTTTTTTATAAATGGTCATACCATTAGGACGTGTTGTTTCTGTTAAAATTTCGCCCGTCGGGTCGGGTAGCTTTGCAATATCACGTATACCCTGTGCCATAGCCTCAATGCGTTTTTCGTCAAGCATAAGTCTGTCAAGCATTACGTCAGAAATTTTACCCTTTGCATTTGCCATATCAATGTTATTTTCTGCAATTATGACATTTGTGTTTTCAACAAGGGCATCTGCCATAGCATTTAAAATTTTGTTTTTCGTTTCGGTATCTGCCCTGTTTAAATCACGCCATGCAGATTTTGTAACCTTTAATATTTCAAGTGTAGTCATATTAACCTCTCTTTTTAAATTTTGTACCAACAGGCTTTCCTTCTACTATATCATAAAGCTTTGAGGGATTTGCACCGTTTGCAATAACCATTTCACAGCCTGCCTCAGTAGCAATCATAGCGGCTTTAAGCTTTGTTGCCATACCGCCTGTTCCAAGCGAACTGCCCTTGCCTCCACCAAGAATTAAAATATCCTCGGTTATTTCCTCAACCTCATTTATAAGCTTTGCATCATTGCACTTGTGAGGGTCTTTGTCGTAAAGACCGTCTATGTCGGAAAGCAGTACCAAAAGGTCTGCATTGATGTTTGCTGTTACAATTGCGGACAATGTGTCATTGTCACCTATTTCAATTTCATCAGTTGAAACTGTATCGTTTTCATTTATAATCGGCAGTGCACCAAGTTCTAAAAGTCTTTCCAAAGTGTTGTGGAAATTCTGTTTTCTCTTAGGGTCTTCTATGTCAGGGCTTGTAATAAGTATCTGTGCAACTGTATGATTATATTCCGTAAAGATCTTGTCATATGTATACATAAGCTCGCACTGACCAACAGAAGCCGCCGCTTGCTTTGTAGGTATGTCGTCTGGGCGTTTTGATAGACTTAGTTTGCCTATACCCATACCAATAGCCCCTGATGAAACAAGTATAATCTGATGACCTGCGTTTTTTAGGTCAGAAAGAACTTTGCAAAGCTCCTCAATTCTTCTTATGTTAAGTCTGCCTGTAGAATGTGCAAGGGTAGACGTTCCCAGTTTAACTACAATTCTCATAACTTCCTCCAAAAATAAACCATTTGTATTATTTTAACATTAATTTTGCCATATTTCAATATTTTTATTGATTTTTAGCCACGTTGATATAATTCACGATTGTAAAGAGAGGATGGCAGATTGCAAAAAGTAACCGCAAGGAAATTTCGATGTTTTCCCTGCGGTTACTTTTTTCGCAATATATAGTTCAGTATTAAAATTCGTGCTATACACAACACTATAAGACCTATGCTTATCCACTGTGATGTTGAAATATTAAATTCATATACACCTCGTATTTCGTCTCCTCTTAGCATTTCTGTACAAAAACGCATTGCAGAATAAAGTGTAAGATACAAAAATGTTGTATCATATTTTCTGCGTTTTTTACGTAAGAATGCTAAAAGTATAAACATTATTATTATATCCAGAAAAGCCTCTAGAAATTGTACAGGAAAATGTCCTACAGAAGAATCAAAAAACGGATACAGAGGATGGTTATCGGGATAGTGTATAGCAAACGGACCGTCATACTCTATGCCGTAGCAACAGCCCGCAAGTGCGCAACCTACTCTGCCTAATGCGTGTCCCAACGGAATATAAGGGACAACACTTGCTTCAAATACAGAAAAGTTTATATTAAATAGTTTTATCCCAATCATAGCCCCCAATACGCCGCCAAACAGTGCACCGTAGAAAACTATGCCACCTTGTGTAAGAACTGAAAAGTCTCCTGATGCAAGTTCTTCGGGATAGGTTACAAGCATATAAAGGGTATATCCTCCGAACAGAGAAAGAAATAAAACTATGGCTGTAACTGCAAGCATGTCATCCCATTTCAGTGGGTAATATTTTCTTTTTGAACGTATAATGGCAAGTACAAATACAAGTGCAAAGCCCAAAAGCATACATATGCCGTATGAAGGTAGTTGGATAGAAAACACTTCTATAAATGGGTACATTTTATTCTCCTTTTACTTGTAAAGATAAAATCCGTTTCCTTTAATACGTTGTGATTCTGAAAATACTATAAATGCCTCGCTGTCTATTTCAAGTATTTTGCGCTGAAAATCGTGGCTTTCGCCTTCTTTCAGAGCACAGAAGAGCATTTTCTTTTCGTCCATTGTATAAGCACCCACAACGTCAATAATTGTTACACCTCTTGGTAATGTGGAAACAAGAAATTTTGAAATTTTATCACCTTTTCGGTTATTACAAAAGCAATTCTCGAAACATTAAGCTGTGCTATAACAAAATCTATTGCATAGCTTTGAATAAATAATGCTATTGCACCGAATAGTGTGAGTTCAATGTTTCAAAAATCACTGAGTTTACAGCTGTTGTTTTAATTTTGCATAAATTAACTTTCTTTTTACAATTGTTGATGCGTAAAGTAAAATACTTTACAGTAAACTATTGGCTGAAACGCAATGATATTTTTGTTGAAAGCCATTGCTTTCGCGTCAACACTGACGGTTTATTCTTTGTTAATCGGTATAATTAAAGTTCTGTAAGTGCATTGACCTTTACACTTATTTCTGGCTTTCTGTAACATCCATAATGTCGTTGAACCATCCAATGTAGTCAAACCACCTTATCAATAGGTCTTCCCACTGTGAAATATGGCATTCAACAGGGGTTGATTTTTGCGTAAGTCCCATTCCGTGTTTACCGTCAGGGAAGATGTGAACTTCTGCATTTATGCCTTTTTTATGAAGTTCTGTTGCATATTCAAGACTGTGTTCTATGCTTACAACCTTATCCCCGCAGGTGTCCCATATGAATGCCTGAGGTGTAGTTTCAGAAACCAAAAGGTTAGGGCTGAACTTTTTGCGTGTGGCTTCGTCGTTTGTTTCGTCATAAACATCGCCGATTAAATTGTTACCGCTTCCGATGTGTGCAATGTCACGATTATAAAGATTTATAACAGGGTAACAAAGAATCTGTGCGTTGGGCAAAAAATCTTCCTTGTCAATTTCATCAGCACCCTCAAAGTCGATAGGATTTGAGTATGTGGATGTAAGTGCCGCAAGATGTCCGCCTGCTGATGAACCCATAATTGCAACCTTGTTTTTATCTATTCCAAATTTTTCAGCATAAAATCTTACAAAACGCATACCGCGTCTTGCATCTAAAAGAGGTAGTGGAAAATGATGAGGTGCAACACGGTAGGCTACAACAAATGCAGAAATACCGTTTTCTGCCAAAAACCTTGCATATCCCTCACCTTCGTGAGGTGCTCTGTGATTATAACCTCCGCCTGGGAAAATAACTACTGCGGCATCTGACTTTTTAACGTCAGGTTTGTAATATGTAATGGTGGGAACTTCTTCACATAATCCCGGTGTGTTGTTCCACAATTTCATCTGTTCGGTATACAATTTCATAACCTCCTGACAATTTAAGTAAATATTATATTAACAAAAAAACCTGCCGGAAAATCGACAGGATTTATGGAGCGGAAGACGAGATTCGAACTCGCGACGTTCACCTTGGCAAGGTGACGCTCTACCACTGAGCCACTCCCGCATCAACAGTGTTTATTATATCCTAAAATTTTTTGTTTGTCAAGTGTTGAAAAGATTTTGAATTTGTGATATAATGATACGGTTAAATGGATTACTATGGAAAAATATAGTTTTTTGCTTTGAAGAAAGAGGGAATTTTAAAATGAGTAAGGTTGAAAACTTAAGAAATATAGCGATTATAGCTCACGTAGACCACGGTAAAACAACACTTGTGGATGCACTTTTGCAGCAAAGCGGTGTATTCCGTGACAACGAGCAGGTTGATGTCTGCGTTATGGACAGCGGTGATATCGAAAAAGAACGTGGTATCACTATTCTTTCCAAAAATACAGGTATTAACTACAATGGTATGAAAATCAACATCGTTGACACTCCCGGACATGCTGATTTCGGCGGTGAGGTTGAACGTGTACTTGATATGGTAGACGGTGTTTTGCTTTTGGTAGACTCTTTTGAAGGCTGTATGCCACAGACACGTTTTGTGCTTAAAAAGGCTTTGGCAAGAGATTTAAAGCCTATTATAGTTGTAAACAAACTTGACAAGCCTAATGCAAGACCTTACGAGGTTGTGGATGAAGTGCTTGACTTGTTTATAGATCTTGATGCTAATGATGATCAGTTGGAATCTCCTACAATTTTTGCATCAGGCCGTGACGGTTATGCAACACTTGACCCAAGCGTAAAAACAGAGGATATGAAGTTGCTTCTTGATATGATTGTGGAAAATGTACCTGCACCTGAGGGTGATACAGAGGGTGCTTTTCAATTCCTTGCATCCAACATTGACTATGATGACTATATAGGCCGTATTGCGGTAGGCCGTATCCACAGAGGTTCTGTAAAGGTTGGTCAGAACATTACAATATGTAAAAAGGACGGCAAAACAACTAATGTCCGTGCCACAAAGATATATACCTTTGAAGGTCTTAAAAGAGTAGAGGTTGAAACTGCAACAGTTGGTGACATTGTATGTATTGCAGGTCTTACAAATATTGAAATTGGTGAAACTGTATGTGCTCCCGATTGTCTTGAACCGTTGCCTTTTACAGAAATTGACGAGCCTACACTTTCAATGACCTTCAGCGTAAACAACAGTCCCTTTGCAGGTCAGGAGGGTGACTTTGTAACATCACGTCATATTAAGGACAGACTTGAAAAAGAACTTGAAACAAACGTATCACTTCGTGTTAAGGAAACAGATTCTGCCGACAGCTTTGAGGTAGCGGGCAGAGGTGAACTTCACCTTTCAATTTTAATTGAAACTATGAGAAGAGAAGGCTTTGAATTCCAGGTTTCAAAACCACAGGTTTTGTTTAAGGAAATAGACGGTGTACAGCACGAGCCTATAGAACATCTTGTTGTAGACGTGCCTGATGAATATACAGGCGCAGTAATGGAAAAATTAGGTAACAGAAAGGCTGAAATGGCAAATATGCAGCCTGTAAGCCAGGGTTACACAAGACTTGAATTCAAAATCCCTGCACGTGGACTTGTAGGTTACAGAAGTGAACTTTTGACAGATACAAAGGGTACAGGTATTATGAACCACTACCTTGACGGATATGAGCCGTATAAGGGTGAAATACAGATGAGAGAACGTGGCTCACTTGTAGCTTGGGAAGCAGGTGAATCCATAACATACGGTCTTTTCAACGCACAGGACAGAGGCAAGCTTTTCATAGGTGCAGGCGTAAAGGTTTACGAGGGTATGGTAGTAGGTGAAAATTCACGTAATGAAGATATTACCATTAACGTTTGTAAGAGAAAACAGCTTACAAACACACGTGCATCAGGTTCTGACGAAGCTTTAAGACTTGTACCTCCTGTAATTATGAGCTTGGAAAATTGCCTTGACTTTATTGGTGAGGACGAGCTTGTGGAAATTACACCTAAGAATTTGAGAATAAGAAAGAAAATTCTTAATACAGAACTTCGTGCTAAAGCCAATAGTAGAAAAAACAAATAAGAGGTTAAATATGATACAAAAGGTTACTGATGCTGAAATTTTAAGACAAAAAGACATTTCGGCTAAAATCAAGGAACTGAATAGAGGTAAAAAGCTTACAGCCTGTGTAGTTACCTTGGGCTGTGTGCAGAACGAAAACGATTCCGAACGTATACGTGGTATGCTTACTGAAATGGGTTACGAAATGTGCAATAATTCCAAAATTGCGGATGTTGTTATTTTCAACACCTGTGCAGTACGTGAAAATGCGGAGCTTAAGGTTTTCGGCTTTTTGGGTGCTCTTAAAAATATCAAAAAAGAACGCCCTGAAATGCTTATTGGCATATGCGGATGTATGATACAGCAAAACCATATTGTAGAACGTATAAAATCACGTTACAAGCACGTGGATATGATATTTGGTACACATTCTTTGCATCGTTTTCCGCAGATTATGTATTCCGCAATGCAAAAGCGTATTATCGACGTTGAGGATACCGATGGTTATGTTGCAGAAAATATTTCCCGTGTACGCGGAAGCAATGTAATTGCAACCGTTTCCGTAATGTATGGTTGCAACAACTTCTGTTCATACTGCATAGTGCCTTATGTAAGAGGCAGAGAACGTAGCCGTTCTCACACCGATATTCTTGCAGAGTGTGAAGGTTTGGCGGCACAGGGTTACAAGGAAATAACACTTGTTGGACAAAATGTAAATTCCTACGGTAAGGACTGTGGTGAAATGGATTTTGCAGACCTTTTACACCTTGTAAGTGAAATTGACGGTATTGAACGTATACGCTTTGTGTCCGTTCATCCAAAGGATATTACAGATAAATTAATTGCAGAAATGGCGTCTAATCCGAAAATATGCAAACAACTGCATGTACCGTTGCAAAGCGGAAGTACAAAGGTTTTAGGGGATATGAACAGAAAATATTCTAAGGAACAGTATCTGGCTTTGATTGACAAAATACGCACAGCTATGCCGGGGCTTGCAATTTCTACGGACATTATAGTAGGCTTCCCTACCGAAACAAACGAGGATTTTGAAGACACCTTGGATGTTGTAAAAAAAGTCGGTTACGATATGGTGTACAACTTTATATATTCCAAAAGAAACGGTACACCTGCTGCTAAGATGGACTTTGTTTTATCCGAAGAAGAAATCAAAAGCAACTTTGACATACTTGTGGATACTCAGGCAGAAATATTGCATGAACGTAATATGAAGCTTCAGGACGCAGTGGTGGAAGTGCTTGTTGAAGGTAAAAGCCGTACAGATGACACAATGTTAACAGGCAGAACTACGGAAAATAAAGTTGTCAATTTTTCGGGAAATGCTGAAAATATAGGCAAAATAGTAAATGTTAAAATTACCAGGGCACAAACCTGGGCACTTACCGGTGAAATTATTTGAGGAATTATATTAGGAGGAAAATAAAATGAATGTATTTGAAAAAGCACACGAACTTGGAACAATGATTGCAGAAAGTGCAGAATTTAAAAGAGTAAACGAAGCACGTGAGGCACAGACGGCAGACAGTGATGCAGCACTTGTGCTTATGAACTATAACAGAAAACGTGACCAGCTTATAAAGGAAGCTTCCGAACCAGGTATTTCCAACGAAAGAATGCAGGAAATCCGCAACGAAATGGAAAAGGAAGTAGACAAGCTTAACAACAATAAAACTATTGCTGATTTTATGGAAGCAATGCAGGCTTTTAACGACATGATGGACCAGGTAAATGCAATAGTTGCATCATACATCAACCCAAGTGAAGAGGGCGGTTGTTCAGGTAATTGTGGTTCCTGCGGTGGCTGCCACTGATTAATTGATAATTGATAGTTGATAATTGATAGTTATGGATGAAACACAGAGTGTTTCTTTTAAAAGAAATGCAAAGCATTTCTACATTAGCTATTCACTAAACACTATCCACTATCAACTAAAACTATTTGAAGGGAAAGAATAAAAATGGCTAAGCTATCTCCAATGATGCAACAATATTTTGAAATTAAAGAAAAATATCAGGATACCATTCTGTTTTTCAGACTTGGCGATTTTTATGAAATGTTCTATGAAGATGCCATTACCTGTTCAAAAGAGCTGGAGCTTACCCTGACGGGTAAGGACTGCGGTCAGGAAGAACGTGCACCTATGTGCGGTGTACCTTTTCATGCGGCAGACCAGTATATAGACAAACTGTTGGAAAAAGGCTATAAGATTGCAGTATGTGAACAGGTTGAAAACCCCGCTGAAGCAAAGGGTATTGTAAAGCGTGACGTTATACGTGTTGTTACACCTGGTACTGTTACAAATTCAAAGCTGTTGGACGAAAAAAACAACAACTATCTTTGCTGTATATGCAAAAATGGTGACGAGTTGGGTATGGCATTTGTAGACGTCACAACCGGTAGTCTTTATGCAACAGAACTTCCCTGCAACAAAGGTGATGTTATAAGCGAGCTTTCCCGATACAATCCGCGAGAAATTATATGTAACAGAGAATTTATTGAAAATGTTAGCCTTGTAACTTTTATAAATGAAAGACTCGGATGCTCCGTAGAAGCCGAAAATGACATTATGTTTGAAAGGGCAGAAGCAAAGCATAAGATATACGAACAATTCGGTAACAAGGCAGATGCGTTACCTGAAGAAGGTTTTGACTATGCAATTTTGGCAGTAGGTGCAATACTTGCGTACCTTGCAAAAACACAGATGTGCGAGCTTCCGCATATTAAAGGGATAGAATTTTATACTGCAGAACAGTATATGGATATAGATTTTTCTTCAAAGCGTAATCTTGAAATTACCGCTACGATGCGTGAGGGTAAAAGAAGAGGTTCACTTTTATGGGTGCTTGACGATACTGAAACATCTATGGGTGCCAGAATGTTAAAATCGTGGATAGATAAGCCCCTTCTTAACATTACAACTATACAAAACAGATTAAATGCAGTAGATGAGCTTGTAAAGTCTACTATTATAAGGTCTGAAATACGTGAAAGTCTTTCTGTTATACAGGATATCGAAAGACTTATAAGCCGTGTTATTACAGGCAGTGCAAATTGCCGCGACCTTTTGGCTTTAAAGGCATCCTTTGAACCTTTGCCTGATATTATAAATAATGCAAACAAGCTTGAATCAGTGCTTAACCGTACTGTCGCAGGCTATATAGATGATATGGGTGATATATGCGACCTTTTAGAGAGAGGTATTATAGATAATCCGCCTCTTACAATTAAAGAGGGCGGTATAATCCGTGAAGGTTTTGACGAAAATGTAGACCTTTACCGTAAAGCTATGACAGAGGGCAAGCAATGGCTTGCAACCATAGAACAGCAGGAAAAGGAAAAGACAGGTATCAAAAACCTTAAAATTGGCTTTAACAAGGTTTTCGGTTATTATATTGAGGTTTCAAAGTCCAATATCGGTCTTGTGCCAGATACATACATCCGTAAACAAACTCTTACAACCGGTGAAAGATACATTACCGGTGAACTTAAGGAAATTGAAAATAATATTTTGGGTGCAGAGGAAAGAATCTGTGCACTTGAATATTCTATATTCTGTGAAATACGTGACGAAGTTTCAAAGGCAAATGAACGTATTTTACAGACTGCAAAGGCTTTAGCAGAGCTAGACGTGCTTTGCTCACTTGCCGAGGTTGCAGTTAAAAATAACTATACAATGCCCGTTGTAAATGTATCTGATAAAATAGATATTAAAGACGGCAGACACCCTGTTGTTGAAAGGGTGCTTAAGGGTCAGCTGTTTATACCAAACGATACTTTTTTAAGCTCTAAGGACAGAGTATCCATTATAACAGGCCCT
>CAZNKU010000035.1:0-13380 GCA_964573775.1 uncultured Clostridiaceae bacterium
AATATAACTTCCTTTTTCGCAATCTGCCAGCGTGTCGATAGGTTTATCGACACACTGAACAGCTCTGTTTTCAGAGCTGTTTTTTCTTTGAAACTTGACGGATATGTATAAAAATGGTATAATATATAAAACAGTGTGATGATTGATTGTACATTTATTACACTGAATGGAGGAATTATTATGAGAAATTTCAAAAGAATTTTAAGTATAGCTCTGACATTACTTATTGCAATATGTGTTATTGCTTGTGAGAAAAAAATACCTGATGAGTCATCACAGAGTACAGCTGTAGTAACAGAAGCAGAAAATATCATTAGTATGGATAAAAGATTTAAACTTGTTGAAGGTACAAAGGATAATCAGGTTGCATATATATATACTTTATATGATTCGTATGGAAATGTGGTATATGAACAAACTGTTGTTAAAGAGCCTAAAATCAGCTATGTTTCAGATAATGTGCTTGAAATATGTAACAGTATGGGAACTTCGGCACTTTCGTGTACGTATTTTAATTTGACAACAAATAAACTTTCTGATATCTGCTGGAATCCATCGTATGTTGATGAGGAAATCGTAGTATATATGGAGTATGATGAAACACGTGATCCTGATACTTTTCTTGTAATAAGGGATGTTTTCGATTCCACTAAACTTTACAAGGAACTTGTATATGATTTCTCACCGGATGCGGTTCCTGCCAATGCTATAAAAAGCGTGAAACGAATAGACGACAAATTGGAAATTGTGTATTTTAAGGGTGAAGACCGTACAGAGGTTACCGTAAATGTAAATTTAAAGTAATTTTTTCTTTACAGGGTTGACTATGGGATTCAAAAAAATTATAATTAATATATGAACATTTGGACGGTTCTGTTTGCAGAACCGTTTTTCTATAAAATAAATACGGAGGTGAAAAAATGAAAATGCTGTTAAGGTATATGAGTCCTTACCGCTGGAAAACAATGCTTTCTTTCGGTATAAGGGCAATTGGCATTTTTGGTGAGCTTGCCTTGCCTTATGTTTTAAGTCACATTCTTAAAAATGTAATAGAATTTGAAAGCGTAAATTTAATAGCTTTTTGGGGATGTGTGATGATTTTGTGTGCGGCAATTTCATTTGTATGTAACCTTATTTCAAATAGAATTGTGGCAGGTGTGGCACGAAATGTATCCGAAAACCTACGACACGATTTGTTTGCCAAAACCATACGCCTTTCTGCGGCGCAGACCGACAGGTTTACCGTTGCATCATTAGAATCCCGTGTTACTACCGACACATACCATATACATAACTTTATACGCCATGTGCAGATGGCCGGTATACGTGCACCTATGCTTCTTATTGGAGGCATTGTAATTACAATGTCCATGGATGCCTTTCTTTCTTCCGTTATGCTTGGCATAATGCCTGTGATGTTTGTTATAGTATATCTTATTATGAGAAAGGGTATTCCGCTTTATACAAAAGTGCAGGATGCTGTTGATAACATGGTGCGTGTTGTTCGCGAGGATGTTCAGGGCATACGTGTAATAAAGGCACTTTCAAAAGATGAGTATGAACACAGAAGATTTGACGAAGTAAATTCTCAGTTGGTACGGAAAGAAAATCATGTAAATGTGATAATGAGTGCCTCAAACCCTATAATGACACTTTCAATGAATCTTGGTATGGCGGCTGTTGTGGCTCTTAGTGCAACAAGAATTGCAAACTATCAGTCCGACCCGGAAACCATAATTGTTTTTATGCAGTATTTTACACAAATATCTATGGCTATGATGATGCTTACAAGACTTTTTGTGATGACAAGTAAATGTTCGGCATCTGCCAAGCGTATAGACGAAGTTTTAAAGTGTGATGATGAACTTAAAGAGGCAAGTGCTGATGAGTACCCAATGGGTGATGAAAATGTGTTTGTAGAATTTGATAACGTCACTTTCTCATACGAGGGTAAAAAGCCTGATGTTGAAAATATAAGCTTTAAGCTTTATAAGGGACAGTCACTTGGTATTATCGGTGCAACGGGTAGCGGTAAGTCAACAATTGTGAAGTTGCTTCTTCGTTTTTATGATGTTGACAGTGGTAATATCCGCATAAACGGCAGAGATATACGTACAATTGACCGTAAGGAGCTTTACGCAATATTCGGTACTGCAATGCAAAACGACTTTTTGTATGCAGATACTATTGAGGAAAATATATCCTTTGGCAGAAATATAGATATTGAAAAAATTATGGATGCTGCAAAAACTGCCCAGGCACATGATTTTATATCAGCATTTCCTGATGGCTACAGCCATATACTTGCACAAAAGGGTACCAATGTGTCAGGAGGGCAGAAACAGCGTATATTAATTACAAGGGCAATAGCGGGAAATCCACAGATACTTATATTGGATGACAGTTCTTCTGCACTTGACTATAAAACAGAAGCTGCTTTACGTAATGCACTTAATGAAAAAATGAAGGATACAACAGTTGTAAATGTGGCACAGCGTATAAGCGCTGTAATGAGCTGTGACCTTATACTTGTAATTGATGAAGGCAGAATAATTGGTAAGGGAACACATGACCAATTACTTGAATCATGCGTAGAATATAAGGAAATCAGTGATTCACAGACGGGAGGTGCTTTCGTTGAATAGAGGACCCGGTATGGGTGGGCGTATGTCTAACGTACAAAACCTCACCAGAGTAAAAGAAACAACTGTAAAAGACAGAAAAGGTGTGCTTATAAGACTTTTGCGTTATGTAATGGATTATTGGTATCTGTTTATAATTGCAATAGCACTTACCTTACTTTCAAATCAACTGGCACTTTTAGGACCAAAATATTCGGGTGATGCAATTGATGCAATGGCAACGCCTGTGGGTGTTAATTTTGCGGCTGTGCGTGAAAATGCTATAAAAATGCTTGTGTGCTATTTGCTTGCGGCACTGACTTCCTATTTGCTTGCAGTATTAATGGTAAGGATTAGTCAAAAGATTGTGTACAAAATGAGAAAACAGCTTTTTGAAAAACTTACAAGCTTGCCTCTTAACTTTTTTGACACAACAGCAACAGGTGATATTATAAGCCGACTTTCATATGATATTGACACTGTAAACGCATCACTTTCTCATGATTTGGTACAGATGATGACAAGTGTGTATACTGTGGTAGGTTCACTTATATTTATGTGGAACATTTCAAAACCGCTTATACTTGTGTTTGTAATTACTGTTCCAATATCAATTTTGTTTGCACGCTTCCGTTCCAAAAAGGTGCATCCTATGTTCCGTAAGCGCTCTATGAAATTAGGTCAGCTTAACGGATATGCAGAGGAAATGCTTTCCGGTTGCCGTACTATTCAGGCATATCATCGGGAAAATGAAATTGAAAAACAGTTTGACAAACATAACACAGATGCTATGGACGCATATTACGAGGCGGAATGTAATGCACTTATTATGGGACCGTCAATGAACTTTATAAATAATATATCCATTTCACTTATTATGATGTTTGGCGGTATACTGTTTATGTATTCTCAAAGCGGGGCAGTTACCGCAGGTTCATTGTTCTTTATAACCTTGGGCGGTGTTGCACAGTTTGTACAGTATTCCAGAAAGTTTGCAGGCCCTATTAATGAGTTTGCAAATATTCTTCATGAATTTCAGTCTGCATTTTCTGCGGCAGAACGTGTGTTTAGAGTAATTGATGAAGAACCTGAAAAGCCCGATGCCGTTGATGCAAAGGAAATGGGTGGTGTAAATGGTGAAGTAAACTTTAATGACGTAACCTTCGGATATGTTCCCGAACGCGAAATATTGCACGGCATTTCTGTATGTGCAAAACCAGGTAAAACCATTGCTATTGTAGGTCCTACAGGTGCCGGTAAAACAACTATAATTAATCTTTTGATGAGATTTTATGACGTTAATTCCGGAAGCATAGAAATAGACGGTCAGCCTATTGAAAACGTAAAGAGGGCGTCTCTTCGTGAATCCTATACAATGGTTTTGCAGGATACATGGCTGTTCCACGGTACTGTTTTTGAAAATATTGCCTATGGACGTGAGGACGCCACAATGGAGGAGGTTATAGCCGCCGCAAAGGCTGCGAAAATCCATAGCTATATAGAACGTCTGCCTATGGGTTACGATACAGTAATTTCCGACGACGGTGTAAATATTTCCAAAGGTCAGCGTCAGCTTATAACCATTGCACGTGCTATGCTTTCGAAAGCACCTATGCTTATACTTGACGAGGCTACATCTAACGTAGACTCACGTACTGAAATAAAAATTCAGGAAGCCATGGCAGAGCTTACCAAAAACAGAACATCGTTTATAATTGCCCACAGACTTTCTACAATTCAGAATGCAGACATTATTCTGGTTTTGCAGGATGGTAAAATTACTGAACAGGGCAACCATGACGAGCTTATGGCTCTTGGAGGTTTTTACAGTACGCTTTATAATTCACAGTTTAAATAACTAAAAAAGGGATGAATAAAGTACTGTTAAGGATAGTAATTACTTACAATTACTATCCTTTTTTAATTTTTACGCTATCCGCGTGGGACTTACTTTTGCGTGGGCAAAAGTAAGCAAAAACCACCGCCGGACGTTCGGTCAGCAACTCGTAATTCGTCAGTTTCTTAAAATTGTCGCACGGGGCTATACGCAAACCCATTGCGCGAGCCCCTAAAACCGCCCGTCAGCAGTGGTAAATGATACGTGTGGTTTTACGCCAATTTTTTCAAAACTTCGAAACGATTTGCAATCCCTCTCTCTACGGCGTATTTTATTAAACCACAACTTTGTGTCACAGAATAAGCACAAACGGAAAATTCAAAAACAAAGTAAAAATCATTGTATCAATTACCGCAAACTTGTTGACATCTTTTTTTATATGTGGTATAATTTTCTGTAAATTGAGGTTAGAAAGGGGCACGTTATTATGACAAAGTTCAAAGCTATGCTTATGATGTACGACATGATGATGTGCAACTATGCCCATTAAGCCTCATTATAAGCATTTATTGTTATTTGAATGAATGGTGAGGTTTTGTACCTCACCTTTTTTAATTAGTATTGGAGGTTATTTCTATGTCAGATTTCAGAATTGAAACACAGTGTGTGCAGGGCGCATACAAACCGGGAAACGGTGAACCAAGGGTTATTCCCATTGCACAGAGTACTACATATAAGTATGACTCTGCAGAACATCTTGGTGACCTTTTTGACCTCAAGGCACCTGGACATATGTATTCAAGAATTTCCAACCCTACTGTTGAGTTGGTTGAACAGAAAATTGCAATGCTTGAAGGCGGCGTAGGTGCGGCTTTGGTATCATCAGGTCAGGCGGCAAATCTGCTTGCAATTTTAAATATTACATCAGCAGGGCAGAACTTTGTAAGCCTTTCATCAATTTACGGCGGTACAATTAACTTGTTTTCCGTAACTTTAAAGAAAATGGGTATCGAAGTACGTTATGCAACACCTGAAATGACAGATGAAGAAATTGATGCTTTGTTTGATGAAAACACACGTCTTTTGTTTGGTGAAACTATTGCAAACCCTGCACTTACAGTTTTGGATTTTGAAAAATATTCAAAGTTTGCTAAAAAGCACGATGTTCCCTTTATGGTTGATAACACATTCCCTACACCAATTCTTTGCAGACCTTTTGAATTTGGTGCAGATATCGTTTGTCATTCTACAACAAAATACATGGACGGTCATGCACAGGTTGTAGGTGGCGTTATTGTTGATGGCGGAAAGTATAACTGGAACAACGGCAAGTATCCTGAACTTACAGAGCCTGATGAATCATATCACGGCGTTATATATACAGAAAGCTTTGGTGAAGCGGCATTCATTACAAAAGTACGTTGTCAGCTTATCCGTGACTTTGGTGTAGCTTTGGCACCACTTTCTGCATTCCTTTTGAACACAGGTCTTGAAACTTTGCACCTTCGTATGGAAAGACACTGCGAAAATGCACTTAAGGTTGCAACCTTCCTTGAAAATAATGATATGATTTCATGGGTTAACTATCCTAAGCTTAAATCCAGCCCTGACTATGAATTGGCTGAAAAGTACCTTCCAAAGGGTGCTTGTGGTGTAATTTCCTTTGGCATCAAGGGTGGCAGAGAAGCGGCAGTTAAATTTATGGACAGCTTAAAGCTTGCAGCCATTGTGGTACACGTTGCAGATGCACGTACATGCGTGCTTCATCCTGCAAGCACAACTCACCGTCAGCTTACTGACCAACAGCTTGTTGACGCAGGTATAGGTGCAGACTTGGTGCGTATGTCAATAGGTATTGAAAACGCAGATGACATTATAGATGATATTAAACAAGCATTAAATGAGGTGAAAAAATGCCTATAAAAATTCCTAATAAGCTTCCTGCTACGGAAACACTGATTAATGAAAATATATTTGTTATTACCGAAACACGTGCTCTTACTCAGGATATAAGACCACTTAAAATTTTGCTTTTAAACCTTATGCCTACTAAAATTGAAACAGAAACTCAGCTTGCACGTCTTTTGGGTAACACTCCGTTGCAGGTGGAATTAGAATTTTTACAGACGGCCAGCTATGCTGCAACTCATACCTCAAGCGACCATATGATTTCTTTCTACAAAACCTTTGACCAGGTAAAGGACAGAAAGTTTGACGGTATGATTATAACGGGTGCACCTGTTGAGCATATGGAGTTTGAAGAGGTTGCATATTGGGATGAACTTTGCGAAATTATGGAATGGAGTAAGAAGAATGTTACAAGCACTTTCCACATCTGCTGGGGTGCTCAGGCAGGTCTTTACTACCATTACGGTATTAAAAAGCATCACATTGATAAAAAAATGTTCGGTGTTTTCAAACATAAGGTAGACCATAAAAATTCTATTTTATTCCGTGGCTTTGACGATGAATTTATGGTGCCTCATTCAAGACATACAACTGTGCTTGAAGAGGATATAAAAAAATGCGACAAACTAAAGATTTTGTCTACATCTGATGAAGCAGGTGTATATGTGGTTTCAACAGACAAGGGCAGACAAATTTTTGTAACAGGTCATTCCGAATACGATGCAAATACACTTAAAAAGGAATACGAAAGAGATAAAAGCTTAGGTCTTGAAATCGAAGTTCCGAAAAACTATTTTCCAAATGATGACGATTCATTAGAACCTATGGTTTCATGGCGCAGCAGTGCCAACCTTTTGTACTCCAATTGGCTAAATTACTTCGTGTATCAGGTTACACCTTATAATATTGACGAAATAGAATAAAAAAAGCAGGGAACTCTAAGTTTCCTGCTTTTTTATCTTCCACGATATTCGCTTTTTAAAATTTCTGCCATTTCTTCCGGGGTTTCTCTGCACCCGTCGGCTAACCACATTTTTATGATGCTGTTAAGTCCGTTTCTGAAAAATTCAATATGATACTTTATGTGTTTGCCCTTAAAGTCATTTTCTGCTCTAAGTGTATCATATATATATGTTTGATGTCTTTCATCATATCCTAACTTGAAATATGTTTTATAAAAAATCTGATTTTCATAAATGTGGCGAAACATTGCTTCTGCACTTTGATTTGCGGTTTCTGTAAATTGAGAATCAAAATCCTTTTCCAACTTTTCACGTAATTTGTCAGCCAGGTCATAAACGTCAATAAAATTTGCATAAAAAGTACTTCTGTTAAGGCCTGTTTCCTTACATATATCCGTAACAGAAATATTTTTTATATCTTTGCTTTGAAGCATATTTATAAAAGCTTTTTCAATTTTATCAATTGATTCTCTTTTTCTTTTGTTGTTTTTTACATTCATAGAAGCACCTCTTTATTATTCCAACACTTGTTGTGAAATTGATGATTGAAAATACATTTCAAAAATATTATACTTTATTTGTATTAATAAAACAAGTGTTGGTTTAATAAAAAATAATGGAGGTATTTAACAATGAAAAAAAGTAGTTTTGTAGCAATGATGCTTGGAACAGTATCGGGTGTTTTGTTTGCACTTGGAATGTGTATGGCACTTTTACCTGAATGGAATGCATTTAAACAGGGTGTTATATTCGGTGCAGTAGGTATTGTTTTAGGATTAATAACTGTTTTTGTATGGAGAAAGATGGAAAATAAAGCTCCAATCAAGCTAAACGGCAGAATGATAGCACTTACTGTGTTTGGTATAGTTGGTGCTCTTACATTGGGCGTTGGAATGTGTTTTTGTATGGTATGGGAAAATATTATACTTGGTACAATTATAGGCTTGGTAGGTATTTTGTTGTTGCTTTCACTTATACCTATTACAAAAGGGATAAAATAAAAAATGAATATCAGGAGCAAAGAACTTTTGAAATTCATAACCAATTTGATATTTGCAATATATAACTGTGTACTTGGCATTGCGTCTTATTCCTGGTGGTTTATTTCGGTTGGCGCTTATTACATTATACTAAGTATTATGCGTATAACAATAATTTCCCTTGCGGGTAAAAACAGAAAAAACGAAAGGTTTATAATGAAATTTTCGGGATTTATGATATTTGTTATTTCTGTTGTGCTGTGTGGAATTGTCTATATGACGTTATACAGGTCAGTCGAAATAAAGTATCATGAAATAGCAATGATAACCATTGCATTGTATACCTTTACCAAGCTTACACTTGCGATATGCGGATTTGTGAAGTCGAAGAAAAAAAGGAAACCGTACATAAAAACCTTAAAAAGCATTGCTGTTGCAGATGCAGTGGTATCCATATATTCACTTCAACGCTCAATGTTGGTAACATTCGAGGGGATGACAGATGCGAATATTCTTCTGTTTAATGCTTTAAGCGGTATAGGTATGTGTTTTATTACAGTTTGCATAGGAATTAACTTAATAATTGGAAGGAAGAGTTAAATGGCTAAATCAAAATTAATAAAAGTCAATGAAAAGATTGCGGAAGGAGTAACTGAAGGCTTCAAAATGATTGAAGATGCCGTTGTTGGAGGTTACAAAAAAATAGAAAAGGGCGTTGTAGAAGGTTATACAAAAATTGAGGATAAGTTCGTTGATCAATACCTGACACGTGACGGTGAGACCGTAGAAGAAGCAAAGAAAAGATTGAAATGGGAAACTAAACAAGATTAATGTTTATTAAGGCTTGTTAATCGGCATTCTGCTTAATTGACATTCGTAGTTTAATATGCTATAATTTAGAGATAAAGCTTAAATTCTTTATCTCTTATTTTTTTAAGAGAATTTTTACATACAGGAGGAATTAAAAATGGGTTTGACATTAACAGAAAAAATTCTTAAAGCTCACGTTGTTGACGGCGAATTTGTAAAAGGTCAGGAAATAGGTATTAAAATAGACCAGACTTTGACTCAGGATGCTACGGGTACTATGGCTTATCTTGAATTTGAGGCTATGGGTATTCCGCGTGTTAAAACAGAACGCTCTGTTGCATATATCGACCATAATACATTGCAAAACGGCTTTATGAATATGGATGACCATAGATTTATTGGCTCGGTTGCTAAAAAGCATGGCGTGTATTTCAGCAGACCGGGTAACGGCATCTGCCATCAGGTACACCTTGAAAGATTTGGTGTTCCCGGTAAAACCCTGATTGGTTCTGACAGCCATACACCTACAGGCGGCGGTATCGGTATGATAGCTATCGGTGCAGGTGGTCTTGATGTTGCTGTTGCTATGGGCGGCGGTGCTTATTATATTACATATCCTAAAATTGTAAAGGTTAACCTTACAGGCAAGCTTAATTCATGGTGTGCCGCAAAGGACGTTATTCTGGAAGTTTTGAAAAGACTTTCTGTTAAAGGTGGCGTAGGTAAGGTTATTGAATACTGTGGTGAGGGTGTAAAGACACTTTCCGTTCCTGAACGTGCTACAATCACCAACATGGGTGCTGAGCTTGGTGCTACAACATCTATATTCCCATCAGATGAAATTACAAAGGAATTTTTAAAGGCACAGAAAAGGGAGGATGTATGGGTACCTCTATGTGCTGATGAAGATGCTGTTTATGACGAATTTGTAGATATTAATCTTTCTGAAATCGAGCCTTTGGCTGCTTGCCCACATTCACCTGATAATGTTAAGAGCATACGTGAAATCGGAAATATGAAAATTGACCAGGTATGTATAGGTTCTTGTACAAACAGCTCACTTTTAGATATGCTTAAGGTTGCTCATATTCTAAAAGGTAAAACAGTACATCCTGATGTTCAGCTTTCAATTGCTCCAGGTTCAAAACAGGTTTTAAATATGCTTGCTGAAAATGGAGCACTCGCTATTATGATTGATGCAGGTGCAAGAATTTTAGAAAGTGCATGCGGACCTTGTATTGGTATGGGTCAGTCACCTAATTCAAAGGGTATTTCACTTCGTACATTCAACAGAAACTTTGAAGGTCGTTCAGGTACAAAGGACGGACAGATTTACCTTGTATCCCCTGAAGTTGCTGCGGCTTCTGCAATTGCAGGTGTACTTACAGACCCAAGAAGTCTTGGTGAAATGCCGGCATTTGAACTTCCAAAGGAATTTATTATAAATGACAATATGGTTGTAGAGCCTGCATCAGTAGAGGAAATGGATAGCGTTGAAGTTCTTCGCGGACCTAACATTAAGCCTTTCCCTGAAACATCACCTCTTGATGATGTTATTGACTGTAAATGCTCGCTTAAGGTTGAAGATAATATCACAACAGACCACATTATGCCTGCAGGTGCAAAGATTTTGCCACTACGTTCAAACATTCCTGAAATTTCAAAGTTCTGCTTTACAGTATGTGATGAACAGTTCCCTGAAAGAGCAAAATCACTTGGTAAGAGCATTATAGTAGGTGGTTCAAACTACGGTCAGGGCTCTTCAAGAGAGCATGCGGCTTTAGCTCCTTTATACCTTGGAGTAAAGGCGGTTTTGGTTAAATCCTTTGCACGTATTCACCGTTCAAACCTTATTAATGCAGGTATTTTGCCTCTTACATTTGTTAACGAGGCAGATTATGACAAGATTTCACAGAACGATGATTTGGTTATCGAAAATCTTATTGAATCAATCAAAGGTGATGGAAAACTTGTTGTTAAAAACAAGTCAAACGGTGCAGAAATTCCTGTTTTGTGCGAGCTTTCTGAAAGAGCAAAGGCAATAGTTGTTGCAGGCGGACTTTTAAACTTTACAAAAGAACAGATGTAAAAGGAAAATTTTAAAAAAAGGATTGATATAAATGACTAAAATACAGATGAAAACCCCACTTGTTGAAATGGACGGGGACGAAATGACACGAATCATATGGAAATCTATTAAGGACATCCTTATTAATCCATATGTTGATTTAAAGACAGAATATTACGATTTGGGACTTGAAAACAGAAATGCTACTAATGACCAGGTAACTGTAGATTCTGCAGAAGCTACAAAGAAGTACGGTGTTGCTGTAAAGTGTGCAACCATTACACCTAATGCGGACCGTATGAAAGAATACGACCTTAAAGAAATGTGGAAATCTCCAAACGGTACTATCCGTGCAATTTTAGACGGTACTGTTTTCAGAGCACCAATTATTGTAAAGGGCATTACTCCATATATTCCTACATGGACAAAGCCTATTACAATTGCCCGTCATGCCTATGGTGATGTGTATAAAAATACAGAAATGCAGGTTGAGAAGGGTAGTAAGTGCGAACTTGTATGCACAGATAAAAACGGCAACGAAACACGCCAGACTATTTATGATTTTTCGGATTCTGACGGTATAATCCAGGGTATGCACAATAAGGATACATCTATTGAAAGCTTTGCAAGATGTTGTTTTAATTACGCTCTTGATACAAAGCAGGATGTTTGGTTCTCATCAAAGGATACAATTTCCAAAAAGTATGACCATCGATTTAAAGATATTTTTGCTGAAATTTATGAAAATGAGTATAAGTCAAAATTTGAAGCGGCAGGCATTGAATACTTCTATACTTTAATTGACGATGCTGTTGCACGTGTTGTACGTTCAAACGGCGGTTACATCTGGGCTTGTAAAAACTATGACGGCGACGTTATGAGTGACATGGTAGCTACTGCTTACGGAAGTCTTGCTATGATGACATCTGTTTTGGTTTCACCTACAGGCGTGTATGAATATGAAGCGGCTCACGGTACTGTACAGCGTCATTATTACAAGCACTTAAAGGGCGAAAAGACTTCTACAAACAGCGTTGCTACTTTGTTTGCTTGGACAGGAGCTTTAAGAAAACGTGGCGAGCTTGACGGACTTTCAGACCTTTGTGATTTTGCCGATAAGCTTGAAAAGGCTACAATTACAACTATTGAAGACGGCATTATGACAGGTGACCTTGAAGCTTTGTCAACTCTTCCAAATAAAAAGAAAGTGGATACAGAAGAATTTTTGTTGGCAGTAAACGAAAGACTTTCTACTATGATGAACTAAAAACAAAAACCTCATTCAGTTAACTGAATGAGGTTTTTCTTTGATTATTTATTGTTTAGCAGTAACTTTCTTAATTACAAACAATGTTGCAACTGTAAGAACTATACCGACAGGAAGCAGAATTACTGCATTCTGGATAAAGCCTGCAAGCAGATACATTACAAATGAAATTGCTGCAACTGTAATTGCATAAGGTAGCTGTGTTGAAACGTGGTTAACGTGGTTACAAGCAGCACCTGCAGATGACATAATTGTTGTATCTGAAATAGGTGAGCAGTGGTCACCGCATACAGCACCTGCAAGACAAGCAGACATACCGATTATAAGTAGTTCACTGCCTTCAGGGAATACTGCTACAACAATCGGAATAAGAATACCGAATGTACCCCATGATGTACCTGTTGAGAATGACAAGAAGCATGCTACAAGGAAGATAATAGCAGGCAAGAAGTTTGCAAGGCCTTCAGCTGCACCGTTCATAAGCGTTTCAACATACACATCGGCACCAAGAAGTCCTGTCATATTCTTAAGTGATGTTGCCAATGTAAGAATTGTTATAGCAGGTACCATAGCGATAAAGCCTTTAGGTACGCAATCCATAGCTTCTTTGAAAGTCATAAGACGTCTTGCTATCATATAAATCATTGTAAAAATAACAACGATGATACCACCCCAAGGCAACCCAACTGTTGCATCAGTGTTACCGAATGCATCAATAAAGTTCAAGCCGTCGAAAATACCGCCAACATATACAAGTGCAAATACACATACTATAATAAGTACAATAACAGGAAGAACAAGGTCAATAACCTTACCCTTTGCATGCTCTTCAGCTTCCATTTCTTCAGCTCTTTCACCTGATGTGAACAAGTCGCCGTTAAGAAGAGCATTATTTTCATGTAGCTTCATTGGGCCGTAATCAAATTT
>CAZNKU010000036.1:0-12648 GCA_964573775.1 uncultured Clostridiaceae bacterium
CACTTCAGAATCTATCAGATGATCAGGATCTAGTAGGTGCTCACCTATATGATGTAGACGAAGACAGATACGTTGGTGCTATCGCTCTATATGCTGAAAACCAGATTACACCTACATCAAAGAGTGCTACATTTGTTACAAAGATTTCTGATACAACAGATGAAGACGGTTATGACGTAGTACGTGTTACAGGTTACAAGGATCTTGAAGAAGTTACATACTACTGCGATTCTACAGATATCAGCGTAGGTGACTTGGTAGTTCCTGTATACAAAGCAAACGGTGACGTTAACTACTTCGAAGTTGTAGGTGCAGGTTTCTCAACATTGGATGAAGATGTTGAAATCGACTACACAACTAACTTGACAGTTCTTGAAGACGCTGATGAAGACTTGGGTTATCGTTCACCAATCAACACAAAGAAGAAATTCATTGAAGTTAATGGTGAAGAATACAAGATCACTGGTTCTACAAATGTATATGTATTTGATGAAACAATTGGTTCACGTAACAAGTTCAAAGTTGGTGAAGGTCTTGGTTATGTAGGCTTTGACATCTATGAAAATGATGACGAAGAAGTAGTAGTTGATCTACTTGTAAACGATGAAGTTTCAGAAGCTGATCACGTAGAAGTATACATGTACATCTATGATGGTGATGTTACAGATTTGGTTTACTATATAGCTGAATAAGTAGTTGTTTAGATTTTCTAAACCTTTATAAAATTCAACCTCCGGGTTTTACCCGGGGGTTGTTTTTTGTGTTAACGAATACCACGCGATAGTCGTGTGGTAAAAAAAGGTTATAGCTTTGCCTGTTAAAGCCTTCTCCTTGAGTATAAGGTATGCGACGAAGTCGTTCAGATTAGGTGTAAAATAAACATGTTGACAATATCCTATAATTTGTATATAATATATATTATAGGATATATTTATGGTATAAATAATAGGAGGTAATTATGAATATAAACACGGAAACAATTACAACTATAACAGAAGCCAATCAGAACTTCTCTAAAGTTGCTAAAGTGGCAGAAAGTAATGGTCAGGCAGTTATTTTTAAAAATAATAAACCAAAATTTTTGCTTATTGATGTTGATTCAAATTTGTATTTTGACATTACGGATGATGAAAAAATTGATATTGCAGCTAAAAGAATTATGAATCGCTTTAAGCCTGCATTTGAGGAGCTGGCAAAATGATAAAAATCAGTAAAGAAAAAGTTTTACTTTTACATCAGCTGATTGCTGAAGAAACCGGGGGAGATGTCGGCATAAGGGATATTGGGCTTTTGGAAAGTGCGCTTAACAATGCATACAGTACATTTGGAGGGGAAGATCTTTATAAAACAAAAGAAGAAAAAGCTGCAAGTCTTGGCTTTTCTCTTATATCAAATCATGCTTTTGTTGACGGAAATAAAAGAATCGGCGTGTATGTTATGCTGACCTTTTTGGAAGCTGAAGGAATTAAAATGAATTGCACTAATTCAGATGTCGTTAATCTTGGGTTGTCTGTTGCATCGGGAAATATGAAATATGACGATATTTTAAATTGGATATATAAATTCAAAAAACAAAAAATTTAAAACCAATATGTTGTATTTATTTTTCTGAATAAACATAGTAAATACAACATATATTTTTACTTAAAATGGAAATAAATGGATGAAATATTACAATTGTGTTACAAACAAAAAAAATATAAAAAAAGCTTGCAATCACTGAATTTATGTAGTATAATTAATCAAGTGTGATATGACATTACGATGATGCAGGAGGTTGCCGACGTGTGATTAGTCGGGTTTTTCTGCGGAGATTGTCCAGTTTTTAAAGCCGGGCGCCAATCACAAACTACTTATTTCGACGATACTTTTATGCCCTGATTTCGTTGCTATCAAAGGCATAATTGCGCATTTACTCAGTAGTTTCATGCCCAGTTTTACCCCGAAGGTGAAATCTGGGTTTTTAAAATGGCCCACTCGATACGCCCGGGTGAGTGTAAAGAATTAAGGAGGAAATCAAAATGGCAGCAGTAAAAGAAAAAATCAGAATCAGACTTAAGGCGTATGACCACGTTTTAATTGATCAGTCAGCTGAAAAAATCGTGGAAACAGCTAAAAGAACAGGTGCTACAGTATCTGGCCCTATTCCATTGCCTACAAAGAAGGAAATCATTACAATCCTTCGTGCGGTTCACAAGTATAAAGATTCCCGTGAACAGTTCGAAATGAGAACTCACAAGAGATTGATTGATATTCTGTCACCGTCTCAGAAAACAGTTGAGACATTGATGAGATTGGACTTGCCTGCAGGTGTTGATATAGAAATTAAGCTTTAATTTCTCAGATACCTTGGGTATTAGGTCATGTTTGCGGTAAAATGCCGTAAACCAATAACCATATAGAAAGGAAGAATAGTATGCAGAAAGCAATCTTGGCTAAGAAACTGGGTATGACTCAGATTTTTGATGAAACAGGTAAAGTAATTCCTGTAACAGTTATCGAAGCCGGACCAAACGCAGTTATTCAGAAGAAAACTGTGGAAAACGACGGTTATGAAGCCGTACAGGTTGGTTTTGTTGATCTTAAAGAAAAGAAAACAAACAAACCTACAAAAGGACACTTTGCAAAAGCAGGTGTTGCACCAAAGAAATTTATCAAGGAGTTCAGACTTGACGACGTTTCAGCTCTAAATGTTGGAGATGAAATTAAAGCTGATATCTTTGAAGCAGGTGAAAAAGTAGACGTAGCAGGTATCACAAAAGGTAAGGGCTACGCAGGTACAATCAAGAGATGGGGCCAGCACAGAGGTCCTATGACTCACGGTTCAGGTTATCACAGAGGCCCTGGTTCAATGGGTATGTGTTCTGATCCGGGTCGTGTGTTCAAGGGTAAGAGACTACCAGGACACATGGGTGTTGAAAGAGTAACAATACAGAACCTTGCAGTGGTTAAGGTAGACGCTGAAAAGAACATCATTCTTATCAAAGGCGGTTTGCCAGGACCTAAAGGTGGTCTTCTAATTGTTAAAAATACAGTTAAAGGTCGTAAGTAATTCGGAAGGAGGAAAACAAAGTGCCAAAAACAACATTATATAATATAAAGGCTGAAAAAGTTGGCGAAATCGAACTTAACGATTTGGTATTCGGTATCGAAGCTAACAAAGAAGCTATGCACACAATGGTTGTTAATTATCTTGCAAACCAGAGACAGGGTACTCAGAGCACAAAGACACGTACAGAAGTTCGTGGCGGCGGCAGAAAGCCTTGGAGACAGAAAGGTACAGGTCGTGCAAGACAGGGTAGCATCCGCGCTCCACAGTGGACCGGCGGTGGTGTTGCTTTGGGACCTAAGCCAAGAAGTTACCGTTTTACAGTAAACAAAAAACTTCGTAGATTGGCATTAAAATCTGCTCTTTCTACAAAGGTTGCTGAAAACGAAATTATCGTTATAGACGATTTGAAGCTTGATTCATTCAAGACAAAGGAAATGGCTGCAATTCTTAAAGCTTTCGAAGCTGACAACGCTTTGGTTGTTACAGCTGGTAAAGACGATAACGTAGTAAGAAGTGCTGCTAACATTCCTGGAATCGAAACATCAATGGCTGAAAACCTTAACGTATACGATGTTATCAAACACAACAAGTTCATCGTTACTAAGGATGCCGTTTCTAAGATTGAGGAGGTGTATGCATAATGGCTAAGACAGCATATGATATTATCCGTAAGCCTATCATTACTGAAAAGTCAATGAATGCAACAGCAGAAAAGAAGTACACCTTTAAAGTAGACGTTAACGCTAACAAGATTGAAATTAAAAAAGCAGTTGAAGAAATCTTTGGCGTAAAAGTTGAGAAAGTTAATACAATTAATGTTCTTGGCAAGTTTAAGAGAATGGGTGTACACGTTGGTAAACGTGCAGACTGGAAAAAGGCAATCGTTAAACTTACAGACGACAGCAAAACAATCGAATTTTTCGAAGGTATGAACTAATTCCGGTCGGAATCTCAAAACTTAAAAAGGAGTGAAAAACAGTGGCAATTAAGAAATTCAAACCTACGACACCGTCAAGACGTTTTATGACAGTGTCTGCATTTGAAGGCATAGATAAGGTTGCTCCGGAGAAATCTCTGTTGGAACCTATTAAAAAGACTGCCGGCAGAAACAGCTACGGCAGAATCACTGTTCGTCATCGTGGCGGCGGTGTAAAAAGAAAGTACAGAATAATCGACTTCAAGAGAGATAAGGACGGTATCTCAGCAGAAGTTATGTCTATCGAATACGATCCAAACCGTTCAGCAAATATTGCTCTTCTACAGTACGAAGACGGCGAAAAGAGATACATCATCGCTCCTCTTGGTCTTAAGAAGGGTGACAAGGTTATCTCAGGCGACGGCGCTGACATCATCCCTGGTAACGCTATGACAATTGCTAACATCCCTGTTGGTACATTGATTCATAACATCGAACTTTATCCTGGTAAGGGCGCTCAGTTGGTTAGAAGTGCCGGTAACTCAGCTCAGTTGATGGCTAAGGAAAACGGCTATGCACAGGTAAGACTTCCATCAAGTGAAGTTAGAATGATAAGACTAGACTGCAAAGCTACAATCGGTGAAGTTGGTAACAACGACCACGAAAACATTTCTATCGGTAAAGCTGGTAGAAAGCGTCATATGGGTTGGAGACCTACAGTTCGCGGTAGCGTAATGAACCCTTGCGATCATCCTCACGGTGGTGGTGAAGGTAGATCACCTATCGGTCGTCCATCTCCTGTTACTCCATGGGGTAAGCCTGCTCTTGGTCTTAAGACAAGATCTACTAAGAAGGCATCAGAGAAGTTTATTGTTAAACATCGTAACAGTAAATAATATAGAGATTATTTACCGAAAGGAGGAAACATTAAATGAGTCGTTCATTAAAGAAAGCACCTTACGTATGCGAAAAGTTGCTTAAGAGAATAAATGAATTAAACGAATCAGGTGATAAGAAAGTTATCCAGACCTGGTCACGTCCATCTACTATATATCCTGAAATGGTTGGTCATACAATCGCTGTTCATGACGGCAGAAAGCATGTTCCTGTATACGTTACAGAAGATATGGTAGGTCATAAACTTGGTGAATTTTCACCTACAAGAACATTTAAAGGTCACGCAGGAGCAAAGACTTCAAAATAAGTTCAATTCTTGATTAAGAGTTTTATTTAAACAGTTAAGTCTGTTGAAAGGAGGCAATATTATGCAAAACTACGCAAAAGCGGAAGTGAATTACGTAAGAATTTCACCTCGTAAAGTGAAAATCGTAATAGATTTGATTCGTAATAAGCCGGTAGGTGATGCACTTGCAATCCTAAAGCACACACCTAAGGCAGCAAGCGAAATCGTAGAAAAGCTGTTGCTATCAGCAATAGCTAATGCAGAAAACAACCATGGTATGGATGTTGAAAAATTATATGTAGCTGAGATTTACTCAAATGCAGGTCCAATGCTTAAGAGAATCAGAGCAAGAGCACAGGGCAGAGCATTCAGAATCTTGAAGCGTACAAGTCATACAACAATCATCCTTAAGGAATTAGGTGCTAAGGAGGATGTTGTAACAAAGGTTGAAGAACCAAAGGAAGAAGCTCCAAAGGCTGAAAAGAAACCTGCTGCTAAGAAGACAACTTCAACAGCAAAGAAAACAACAACAGCTAAAAAGTCTACAACAACAAAGACTTCTACAGCTAAAAAGACAACAGCAAAAAAAGCTGATGGCGAAGAAGCTCCAAAGCCAAGAAAGCCCAGAGCTAAAAAAGCAGACACAGCTAAAACTGAGGAAGCATAAGGTAAAGGAGGTAGAATATGGGACAGAAAGTACATCCACACGGTCTTAGAGTCGGTGTTATTAAGGATTGGGATTCTCGTTGGTTCATGAATGACAGCGATTTCGGCGACAATCTTGTGGAAGATGATAAAATCAGAAAATTTGTTAAAAAAGCTCTATTCCAGGCTGGCGTAGCTAAGATTGAAATAGAGAAGAAGGCTGGCAAGGTTACAGTATTTGTTCACGCTGCAAAACCTGGTATCGTTATCGGTAAAGGCGGCGCTGGTACAGAAAAGCTAAAGGCTGACCTTGAAAAGCTTATAAAGAAAGATGTTTTTGTTAACATCGTAGAAGTTAAACAACCTGATACTGATGCTCAGCTTGTTGCAGAAAATATCGCTGCACAGCTTGAAAGACGTATCCCTTACAGAAAAGCAATGAAAGGTGCTATGGGCAGAACAATGAGACTTGGTGCTAAAGGTATCAAAGCTATGTGTTCAGGCCGTTTGGGCGGTGCAGAAATTGCTCGTTCAGAAACTTATCACGAAGGAACAATTCCTCTTCAGACAATCAGAGCTGATATCGATTACGGTTTTGCAGAAGCTGATACAACTTACGGTAAAATCGGCGTAAAGGTTTGGATTTACAAGGGTGAAGTTCTTCCTGAAAGCAGAAAAGCACCAAAGGCGGAAGGAGGCAAATCACATGCTATCTCCAAAAAGAGTTAAATATCGTAGAGTAATGAGAGGTAGAATGACAGGTAAAGCACTTCGTGGTAACACAGTTTCTTACGGAGATTACGGTTTACAGTCATTGGAACCATGCTGGATTACAGCAAACCAGATCGAAGCTGCCCGTATCGCTATGACACGTTACATCAAAAGAGGCGGTAAGGTTTGGATTAAAATATTCCCTGATAAGCCGGTAACAGAAAAGCCAGCTGAAACTCGTATGGGTAGCGGTAAAGGTTCACCGGAATATTGGGTAGCAGTAGTTAAACCAGGTAGAGTAATGTTTGAAATCGGCGGCGTTTCAGAAGAAGTTGCCCGTGAAGCATTGCGTCTTGCTGCTAATAAACTTCCTGTAAAATGTAAATTTGTAGTGAAGGAAACGGAGGGTGAGAGCAAATGATGAAAATCAGTCAGTTAAGAGATTTGTCAGTTGAAGAATTGACACTAAAGCTTAAGGATCTTAAAGCAGAACTTTTCAACCTAAGATTCCAGCAGGCAACAAATCAGCTCGATAACCCAATGCGCATTGTAGAAGTTAAGAAGACAATCGCAAGAGTTAACACTCTTTTGAAAGAAGAAGAGCTAAAGGTGACTAAATAAGTCAAGGGAGGTATTGTAGTTGGTAGAGCGTAATTACAGAAAAACCAGAATTGGCAAGGTTGTTAGTGACAAAATGGACAAAACAATCGTTGTTGCCATTGAGGATAGTGTAAAGCATCCGCTTTATAACAAGGTTATAAAAAGAACTTATAAGCTAAAGGCACATGACGAAAACAACGAATGTGGCATTGGCGACAGAGTTAAAGTTATGGAAACAAGACCATTGTCTAAGGACAAGAGATGGAGACTTGTTGAAATCATGGAAAAAGCAAAATAATATCAATCAATCGTATGAAAGGAGGACGTCGTTGTGATACAACAGCAAACTCTACTAAAGGTTGCAGATAACACAGGTGCTAAAGAAATTATGTGTATCCGTGTTATGGGCGGCTCAGTAAGAAAATTCGGTAACATCGGTGATGTAATAATTGCTTCTGTCAAGAAAGCAACACCCGGTGGAGTTGTAAAAAAAGGTGACGTTGTAAAGGCTGTTATCGTACGTTCAGTTAAGGGCGTAAGAAGACAGGACGGTTCATATATCAAGTTCGATGAGAACGCAGCAGTTATAATCAAAGATGATAAAAACCCAAGAGGTACACGTATATTCGGCCCAGTTGCAAGAGAACTAAGAGATAAAGAATACATGAAGATTCTTTCTCTTGCTCCGGAAGTTTTGTAATAAAGCGTAATTTATCATCACTCTAAAAGGGAGGTAAGTGACTTGAATAAGAAGCTACACGTTAGAAAAGGTGATAACGTAATAGTTCTTTCCGGTAAGGACAAGGGCAAAAAGGGCAAAGTTTTGTCTGTAATGCCAAAGTCAGGAAAGGTTATCGTTGAAGGCGTAGCAGTGGCTACAAAACACAAAAAACCAAGATCACAGGCAGATGTTGGTGGTATCCTACATCAGGAAACACCAATTTACGCTTGTAAAGTTATGCATATATGCGACAAATGCGGTCAGCCTACAAGAATTGCTCGTAAGGTTCTTGAAGACGGTTCAATCGCTCGCGTTTGCAAAAAATGTAATGAAATTCTATAATATAACTATTATAGGGAAGGAGGAGACAATATCCTATGACAAGAATGAAAGAGCTATATGAAAAAGAAGTAGCCCCAGCATTAATGAAAAAATTCGAATATAAAAGTGCCATGCAGATACCAAAGATTGAAAAAATCGTTGTAAACATGGGTGTGGGTGAAGCAAAAGATAATTCAAAAGCTTTAGATTCAGCAGCAAGCGATATGGAAAAGATTGTTGGTCAGAAGCCAGCTATCACAAAAGCTAAAAACTCAGTTGCTGCATACAAGATTCGTGAAGGTATGAGTATCGGTTGTAAGGCAACACTTAGAGGCGACAGAATGTATGAATTCCTTGACAGATTGTTCAACGTAGCATTGCCTCGAGTAAGAGACTTCCGTGGTATTAACGGAAACTCATTTGACGGTAGAGGTAATTATTCTTTCGGAATCAAAGAACAGCTAATTTTCCCTGAGATTGACTACGATAAGATTGACAAAATCAGAGGTATGGATATTATATTCGTTACAACAGCAAAGACTGATGAGGAAGCTAAAGAATTACTTACTCTAATGGGTGCACCATTTGCACGTAGTTAATCAAGGAGGGATATAAGTGGCTAAAAAAGCAATGAAAATAAAGCAACAGAGACCTCAGAAATTTAAGGTGCGTGAATACAATCGTTGCAAAATTTGCGGCAGACCACACGCATACCTTCGTAAATATGGGGTTTGCAGAATTTGCTTTAGAGACCTTGCACATCAGGGTGCTATCCCAGGTGTGAAGAAAGCAAGTTGGTAAGAAACGGATTGTTAAATAACAGTCGGAAGGAGGTTACACTATGCAGATTACAGATCCAATCGCAGATTTGTTAACAAGAATTAGAAATGCAAGTAGTGCTAAGCACGAAACAGTTGAAGTGCCTGCGTCTAAGATGAAAAAATCAATCGTTGAGATTCTTTTTGCTGAAGGTTACATCAAGAAGTATGAGGTAATCGATGATGAAAGACAGGGCATTATAAAAATATGGTTGAAATATGTTGAAGGCAAAAAGGCAGTTATCTCCGGTATTAAGAGAGTATCAAAGCCTGGTCTTAGAGTATATGCAAGCAAGGAAGATATGCCTAGAGTATTGAAAGGCTTGGGTATTGCTATTGTTTCAACATCAAAAGGTATCATGACTGACAAGCAGGCTCGCCGTGAAAATGTTGGCGGTGAAGTTCTAGCATTTGTTTGGTAATTAATAGGAGGTATATTAAATGTCCAGAATAGGAAAAATGCCAATCCCTGTACCAAGCGGTGTTGACTTTAAGCTTGAAGGTAACGTAGTTACTGTTAAAGGTCCTAATGGAACACTTAGCAGGGAATTGCACAAAGATATGATTATTAAGTTTGAAAACGGCGAAGTTACAGTTACTCGCCCTTCAGACGTAAAAGAACACAGAGCTCTTCACGGTTTGACAAGAACTTTGATTGCAAACATGGTTGAAGGCGTATCAAAGGGTTATACAAAAGAACTTCAGATTAACGGTGTTGGTTACCGTGCAGCTATGCAGGGCAACAAGCTTGCTTTGACACTTGGTTATTCACACCCTGTTGAAATGGAAGCTGTTCCTGGTATCACAATCGAAGTTCCAAATCCTAACCAGATCCTTGTAAAGGGTGCTGATAAGCAGTTGGTTGGTCACATTGCAGCGTTGATTCGTGAAAAGAGACCACCGGAACCATATAAGGGTAAAGGTATTAAGTATGCGGACGAAGTTATCCGTAGAAAAGAAGGTAAGGCTGGTGCTAAGAAGAAATAATATTTATTGTTTCTTTTTGGTATATCCTTTACAGATGAAGTTTTACGAAAGGAGTAAACTTGTATGATTAAGAAAATCGGCAGTAATGTTGCCAGAACAAGACGTCACGCTCGCGTACGTAAGAAAATTTCAGGCACAAAAGAATGCCCAAGATTAAATGTATACAGAAGTCTTAACCACATCTACGCACAGATCATTGATGATACAACAGGAACAACTTTGGTTTCTGCATCAACACTTGATGAAAGCCTTAAGGCAAACTACGGCGGCAACAAGGAAGCAGCTCGTGCAGTAGGTAAGTTGGTTGCTGAAAAAGCAATTGCAGCTGGTATCAAAGACGTAGTTTTCGACCGCGGCGGTTATATCTACCACGGAAGAGTAATGGAATTGGCAGAAGGTGCTCGTGAGGGCGGCTTGAACTTCTAATTTTAACAAACGTAAACTTAAATTTTTAATTATCCAGAAAAGAAGGTGAGATAATGGCTAGTAAAATCGATGCAGGTGCATTGGATATAAAGGAAAAAGTTGTTTCTCTAAACCGTGTTGCAAAGGTTGTAAAGGGTGGTAGAACATTCCGTTTCAGTGCGTTGGTAGTTGTTGGTGACGAAAACGGACACGTTGGTTGCGGTATGGGTAAAGCTGCTGAAATTCCTGATGCAATTCGTAAAGGTATCGAAGATGCTAAGAAAAACATGATCGAAGTTGCTATGGTTGGAACAACAATTCCTCACGAAGTAATTGGTAAACACTGTGCTGGTGAAGTACTTCTTAAACCGGCTACAGAAGGTACAGGCGTTATCGCGGGTGGTGCTGCTCGTGCAGTTATCGAGCTTGCAGGTATCAGAGATATCAGAACAAAGTCATTGCGTTCAAACAATCCTAAGAATGTTGTATGTGCAACAATCGATGGTTTGGCTTCACTACGTAATGCAGAAGCTGTTGCTAAAGTAAGAGGCATCTCTGAAAAGCAGGTATTCCGCGGTAAAGAAGAAGCTGACGCGTAAGGAGGGGTAGAAGTGGCTAAGTTAAAAGTAACACTTGTAAAAAGCACAATCGGTCGTAAAGATGATCAGATTGCTACCGTTGCAGCATTGGGCTTGCATAAAATCCGTAGCACAGTAGAACATCCTGACAATCCTCAGATCAGAGGAATGATAAACAAGGTAAAACATCTTGTTAAAGTAGAAGAAATCTAATTAGGTACAAATAAAATAAGGAGGTGTGACATAATGAAATTATGTGAATTGTCACCGGCTGTTGGTTCAACTAAAGCTCCTAAACGTGTAGGTAGAGGACACGCTTCAGGTACTGGTAAAACTGCTGGTAAAGGTCACAAGGGTCAGAAAGCAAGAAGTGGCGGCGGTGTTCGTCCTGGCTTCGAAGGTGGTCAGATGCCTTTGTACAGACGTTTGCCTAAACGCGGTTTTCATAATAAATTTGCAAATAACTTTGTTGAAGTTAATGTGAAGGATCTTGAAAGATTCGACGCTAACGCAGAAATTACAGCAGAGGTTTTGAAGGAAGCCGGCGTTATTTCTAAGATTTGTGATGGTATCGTTATTCTTGGTAACGGTGAAATCACAAAGCCTCTAACAATAAAGGCAAAGAAGTTCACTAAGTCAGCAGAAGAAAAGATCGTTGCTGCCGGAGGAAAGGTGCAGGTGATATAATTGTTTCAGACAATTACTAATGCTTGGAAAATCCCGGATTTAAGAAAGAAAATTCTTTTTACCCTACTAATGCTTATAATTTTCAGATTCGGTTCATTTATTCCTGTTCCGTTTATGAGCACAGATGCTATAAATGAATTTATGAAGTATATGGGTGAGGGCTCACTTTTAAATCTTATGAATATGTTTTCCGGTGGTGCTTTCAGTCAGGCAACAATATTCGCTATGAGTATTTCACCGTACATCAATGCATCAATTATTATGCAGTTGTTGACAGTGGCTATACCTGCACTTGAAAGAATTTCTAAGGAAGGCGTAGAGGGCAGAAAGAAAATTGCTCAATGGTCACGTTATCTGACAGTTGTTTTAGCATTGGTTCAGGCTTGGGGTCTATATATGGCGTTGAACAAAGAGTTGCTTAACAACCCTGAAGGTATACCTGGTTGGTTGGTTGCAGCTACAATTATCCTTACATTTACTGCCGGCACAGCATTTTTGATGTGGTTAGGCGAACAGATAAATGAAAGGGGTATCGGTAACGGCATTTCAATGCTTATTTTTGCCGGTATCGTATCAAGAGGACCGATATTGGTTCAGACAATCCTAAGCTATGTAGAAGGCAATAAGCTTAACTGGTTAGGTGTTGCAATACTTGTTATTGTTGCAATTCTTGTAATCGGCTTTGTAGTATTTATGAACAATGCTGAAAGAAGAATTCCTGTTCAGTACTCTAAGAGAGTAGTTGGAAGAAAGATGTATGGCGGTCAGTCTACACATATTCCGATTAAAGTTGCAGCTGCAGGCGTTATGCCTATTATCTTTGCTATGAGTATCATGGCGTTCCCTGCAACAATTGCCGGTTTCTTTGGTAAGACAGCGGCTAACACAACAGGATTCTGGGGCGGTGTTTTGAGACTTATGTCTTCAGATCACTGGTTCTATGCAATACTTTATTTCTTGTTAATTATATTCTTCACATATTTCTATACAGCTATTCAGTACAATCCTATTGAAATGGCAAATA
>CAZNKU010000037.1:0-12437 GCA_964573775.1 uncultured Clostridiaceae bacterium
TCACCGTTTCTTACATACTCAATTCCGTTTTCGATAAATCTTTCTTTCATAGCGTGAACGCCTCCTTTAAATTTGGTATCTTCATTTTATCAGAAGGCATTTAATTTGACGAATGTGCGGATAAAAAAGAAAAAGCTGAAAACCCATTTTACTGAGCTTTCAGCTTTAACTTTTGCCTTTGCTATGCCAATTCAGCTAAATTTTCATATTTTTCAAAATTACTTCCTTATCTGGTCTTGGCCTTTGCGACACCTCTTTTTGGGGTGGATGAAAAATAGTGCAGATTGGACAAACTGAACCCGCAGGGGTTACCCGAAGGCGTACGATGGTACGTCGAGTGGTGAAGTTTGTTCAAAACACAAGGCATTTTATGACAGAAATTCGTCAATGACGAATTTCTACCTTAAAAAACAATTTATTTTAACTTGTTATCACACTAAACTGGCTTTGTTAAGCTTTTTAACCGCCTTGTGTGGTGTGCGCAATTTTGCTCTACACCTTTTGAACTTTATTCGTAAAATGCAGTATTTCCTACTGTGGAATGATAAGGTCTGTGGCTGTTTGCCCATGACTTTGGTGCCGCTTTTGCACTTATGAAATACAGTGCATCGCCAACTAATTCAACACCGTTTAGTGCACATTTTGCGGCAATAATACATTCTTTTGACGGTGTTTCGTTCATTCTGTCCGTATGTGCAGGCGGAAACTGAACACCGTAGTTTGTATCAAAAATAACATCCTTTATAGTATTTGGGAAAGATGCAGACTCTACTCGGTTTATAATAGTATTTGCAATGGCAATTTTTGTATTAATTCCGCCGGAGCCTGCTTCCAGCATAATAATTTTACCAAGGTATAAAATATCTTCAAAATTATATAAATAATCTTTTGCTTCTTCAGGTACAACAACCTGAGGTGCGGTGATTTTTACAGTCAGGTAGTAGTCATCCCATTCTACACCGTAATCTAATGTTTCAGATATTATTCTTACGGGAATAAATGTTAAAAAATCTCGGTTCAGTGATGAAAGCTCACACCTTTCACCGTCTATTGTAGAATAGTCGTTGTCGGAACAAAATTCAAACTTGTGATTATCTTTAATCATAGTAGCTGTTTGAGTTTCTTCATCCCAGTCAATTTGTGCGTCGATAGCTTCACTAAATGCACGAAGTGGTATGTATGTAGTGCCATTTTCCAAAAACGGTTTTTTAACACAGTTTATATAGTCACCGTTTATCTGAATATCCACAGGTACGTCATAACCGCCGTATTGGTCTGCCGCAAGCACCGTAATGCCTGAAAGTGCAACTAAAAAAACAAGGGTAATAACAAATTTTTTAAACATTTAAATCACCTCTTGTTTTTTATTGTATCATATTTTTTTGTGAAATGCAAATCAGCGTATAATAAATAAAAACGTTTTTTGATGCAAAATCAGACAAAAATTACTTGTATTTACAATTTAAGTGTGTTAGAATATTCAAAGAATTAAGAAGACCTGTGAAAACAGGCAGAAAGGCTATAAATTATCATGACAAATTCAAAAGTATTGGCAACAGTAAACGGTGTTGCTATAACACAAGCGGAAGTTGATGCTATGGTTGCGGCTTTGATGCAGCACGGTCAGAACGCTAACAACGAACAGGGCAGAAAGATGGTTTTGGAACAGCTTATAAGCAAAAAGCTTTTGCTTTTAGATGCTCAGAAAAACCTTTTTGAATATGATCCTGAATTTAAAAAGGAACTTGAAATGGTTAAAAATGACCTTCTTGTTAACTTTACAATGAAAAAGGCTTTGGAAAAAGTTACCGTAAAGGATGAAGAGGTTAAGGAATATTATGAAAAGAACCAGGAAATGTTTGTTGCGGGTGAATCTGTAGCAGCAAGCCACATTCTTGTAGACAGCGAAGAAAAGGCAAATGAACTACTTGAAAAAATTAATGCAAAAGAAATTTCTTTTGAAGATGCTGCACGTGAAAACAGCACTTGCCCATCTTCCGAAAACGGCGGTAGCCTTGGTGAATTTACAAGAGGTCAGATGGTACCTGAATTTGACGAAGCTTGCTTTACAATGGAGATTGGTGAAATAAGAGGCCCTGTTAAAACACAGTTTGGTTTCCACCTTATTAAGCTGACCGCTAAAAATGAAGCAAAACCTATGGAATTTGACACAATTAAAGACCAGCTAAAGGGCAGTATGCTTCAGGAAAAACAGCAGGAAGCTTATAAGAGTAAAATTAACCAGCTTCAGATTTTGTACCCTGTTGACAGATTTTAATTTCTAGTATAAAATGAGGGCGTTGTCTCAATTCGGTGAAAGATCACTTATTGAGACACGCCCTTTTTGGTTAAATGCCAAGTATTTGTTTTTTCTTTTCGTTATAATCTTCTTCGCTTATAAGACCTTGTTCATATAAATTTCTGTATTCCATAAGTTCGTCCGCAAGGGTATTATTGGATTTAGCAGGAAGTTCAATTTCTGAATTTCTGTTTGTAATATTTATTGGTTGGTTGTTATTAACATTATTATATTGATAGCTGTAATCATTTACAGGCTGTGCATATACCGGCTGAGGTATAGACGCTTTCGGAATTTCTTCGGATTCTGTAACCACATATTTACAAATAAGTACAATCATTGAAATGTATGTAATATCATATATTATGTTTTCGGTATTAAAATTATAGGAGTATGTCATATAAGCGATCATTTCACCAAGTAATAATATGGCACCGGGTACAAAAAATATATTTTTAAGCGTTTTTCTTGCAAAAATTACAACTATTGTGAATATAATTCCTGCAGACCATAAAAATTCAATAAGAAAGTCGCTTGATTCATAGTATTCCAAGCCTTCTAAAATACCGATGAGGTTTGTCGATACCCAATAAATAAGTGGGAATGATAAAACACCTTTGTTTGCTCTTGAAAACAGGAAGATTGCAAGCATAGGGCAAAAAACAAGATACCACAGAAAGAAGAGCACTGTTGAAAATTCCCAATATTCAATATGTCCATTAATAAAATCACTAAGATATCGAGGGAATCGCATTGTCGAAAGCAAAAGTGCAAAAATAGCTGCAGCTATACCGTACAGATTCTTTTTTGATACAATACTTTTGACTACGCATAGTACTGTTAACGGAACAACAATAACAAGCAAAAGTAAAAACGGAATACCAAATCCAAACAAATTCATTTTAAAACCTCCAATTTATATTTTTTACTATTTTAACACATTTTTTTACAAATGTCTACAAGAAAAACGCCCAAGCGATGCTTGGGCGTTTTTCAGTGAGGTTTATTATGAACTAAAATTAGTTAAGTTCTGCAAAGAATGATGTAGGAACATATGTCTTTGAACCGCCGTATAATACAGGTGCAGTTTCAAGTACAAGTCTCATCTTGTTGATACCGCCTTCAACTGTGCCGATTCTGATTGTTGCTGTGAAAGCATCTTTTGAAACGATAATGCTCTGTGTTTCATTAACCCACTCAACTTTATAGCCAAGTGTTTCAGCAACTGTTCTTAGAGGAAGCATTTCAACACCGTTGTTATCATATACGATCTCATCTTCTGCCAATGTGATATCAACACCGTTTACCTTAAGTCCGTCTTCTTCAAGACCAAGGATGTCAAGAACGTTACCAGGCAAAATAACTGCCTTTTCGCTTGTTGCGAATGCAGGTATGCTCATTGTCATCATATCGTACCAAAGAAGTACGTTAGAACCTGCTTTAACGTCTGCAAGTGTAACGATATTTCTTGTTAGGTATGGGCTAACTTCTGCATTTGATGGAACTGTAATTTCCTTCATACCGCCGTCTGTAACGATTACAATACCGTCGTCTGTTGTTTTAACTTCGTCAACGATTGTGAAAAGTGGGTTACCCATTTCGGACTTGATGTTACCAACGATTGCAAAAGCATAAGCCTGTGGAGGCAAGCTCATAGTCATAGCGTTTGAATATGTAACCATAACCATGTTTGTTTCTCTCGCTTTAAGGTCAAGAGGCAAAACTGTGTTTGCATCGATAACCTGTGTAAGTTCGCTTGTGTTGAACTGAATTTCCTCGCCATCCATTGTTTTAACTACTACGTAGTCGTCTGCAACTTCTGTAATTTCACCGTATGTAGAAAGGTAAGCAGCTTCTGGTGCTGCAGCTTCTTCTGAAATTAACATTACGTCGTCCTCTGAAATTAACATTATGTCATCGTTTGCAAATGCTGTCATTGATGTAAGGGCAACAAGTGCCAATACTAAAGCTAAGATTTTTTTCATTTTTTTGTTCTCCTTTTTCTGTTTGATTTTTTTTACTGCAAGCCCTTTCTCAGGGCCATTCATAAGTAATACAATCAGAGTTTTGATTTTGTTGTACTTTTTTCAAAAAAATTTCAAAAAAAATTTAAAAATATCGAAAAAAGCGGTGTTATAATAAAAATTTTTAAAAAAATTTGTTTTGGGTATAATAATTACGAGGTGATTTTATGACAAACAACGATACTGTAAATCTATTAAGGGAATGTAATTCAGGTATACAAATGGGTGTAAGCGCCATTGATGAAGTGTTACCAAAGGTTAAAAGCAAAAAGCTTGAAACACTTCTTAACGATTACAAAAACAAACATACTCAGCTTGGTAATGAAACCAACGGCTTGCTTCAGGAACTTGGTGAAGAATCAAAAGAACCTAATCCTATGGCTAAAGGTATGTCATGGCTTAAAACGAATGTGAAGCTTAGCTGGGATGAAAGTGATGCAACAGTTTCGGACCTTATAACCGACGGTTGCAATATGGGAGTAAAATCCATAAGACGTTATATGAATGAATATGACAGAGCGGATGAAAGAAGTGTGGCTATTGCAAATAAGCTAATTGATATAGAACAGGAACTTGCAGTAGAAATAAGCCCCTTTTTGTAAGAAAAAACTCAGTTAACACTGAGTTTTTTTCTTTTTTGTATAAGTCGGGTTTTGTCCTGCATACAGATTAAATGAGGTGATTTGTGTGTTTATACAACTACTTTTAAAACAATTGTTTGTGCTTATGGGGTATATATCAAATATTAATTCTTTTCCTAAGCAATTGAACAAAAAAGAAGAAGAAAGATTGTTGGAAAAATACAAAAACGGCGATGAAGATGCAAAAAACAAATTAATAGAACATAACTTAAGACTTGTGGCACACATTGCCAAAAAATACACAAGTGTTTTCAAGGACAGCGATGACGCCGTATCTATTGGTACAATCGGACTTATCAAAGGTATTACGAGCTATGATTTTGATAAAAAAACCAAACTTTCCACATACATTTCACGGTGCATCGAAAACGAAATACTTATGGCGGTAAGGTCCGGCAAAAAAATACAGAATGAAATATCAATAGATGAACCGATAGGTACAGACAGTGAGGGAAATAAAATAACTTTTAATGATATTCTGAGTAATGATGAGGATGAAATATTAGATGTAGTAAATCTTAAAATTGTAAGAAGTTCTTTAACAAATTTGCTTGACAAGGTTTTGGATAAGAGAGAAAAGTTAATAATTATACTCAGGTACGGTCTTGCAGATGGAAAAGAATATACACAAAATGAAATAGCCAAAAAACTTAAAATTTCACGGTCCTATGTTTCAAGAATAGAAAAAAGAGCTCTTGAAAAGCTGAGTGAGAATATGCAATGGATGGAAATTTAATATCATACATATCAAAGAAGCAGAGAAACTATGGTTTTCTGCTTCTTTTTTTGGTTTGACAGCAGATTTGAACTGTGATAAAATTTAAGTGATTTGGAGGAAGTGTTATGAAAAAAATAAAAGGTTTCTTTAAAAAAATTATAAAAAATAAATTTTTTTGTGTGTTCCTTATTTTGGTCTTTTTTCTCAGCATCGGAATAATTACAGTGCAGAACAATGAGGTTGTAAAGTACACTGTATGCAATAATGTCAATAAAATTTTACCCGGTATTTTTCCTGAGTACATACTTTATCAGAACGGTGTTTTGTGTGAGGATTTTACAAAACTGGATTTTGATAATTGCGATGTAAGGGAAGTGAAAATTTCAGGTGGCAGAAGTAAGCTTGTAAACCATTCCAGAGGATTTTCTTTAGAATTTCCGGCAGAAGCAGAGTATGATTTCACAGCTGCGCAGGAATACATAAATGTAAAGTGCAATAACTTTACTGCTGTTGTTTCAAAAGAGTTTTCCACTAATGGTAATGGCGTTGAAAACAGTAAGTTGTATGTAAAAGAGGCTATAAACAAGTATTTGCTTGATGAAAAGTACCTTTTGGAAAATAATATAACTCTTCACGAAAATACTGATGATAACAGAGCAGGTTTTCCTGTACAGGTAATTGCCTTGACACGTACTCCGGCACAGGGTAGCGAGGTGAATTACAATACTTATGTGTATTGCTACATTTATACGGAAACAAATATGTTTTACCGCATAATGTTTAAGGGCGAAAAGTATAATGATGAGCTTATGGATGAAGTATATAAAACATTGGATTCATTACATACAGATGTTAAGGTACGGGGCGTTTCTGATACTTTTACGGATTTTAAACCTGTAATTCCTGAAAACTGGAGTGAAGAAACAAAAGCCCTTTATAACGAAATTATTGCTTCGGAAAAATGCAAGTGGGGTATTTATGCACCTCATGCAATAGAAAGTGATAATCTTGAGGCAGTGAAAGTTCTGGAAGAAAAGGCGGAAGCAAAATTTGAGGGTGTTCTGGAATACGCCTATCTTTTTACGGAAATACCTGTTGAAGGTATGAAAAGTGCATATGCAGATGGTAAGGTTGTTGAACTGACATTACAGACATCTACCGAGATGAATAAGGACCTTAACGGCAAAAATCCTGTGTTTGATGTAATTGATGGTGTTTGTGACGATAAAATAAGAAAGATGGCAGGGGATTTAAAGGATTTCGGACATCCTGTGCTTTTCAGACTTAACAATGAGATGAATTCTGACTGGACAAGTTACAGTGGGGCAGCATGTATGACTGATCCGGAAATATATGTTCAGGCATGGAAACATATATATGACATTTTTGAAGAAGAAGGCGTAAACAACACAATATGGATATTTAATCCAAATGATGAAAGTTTTCCGCCGAACGGATACAATGCCTCTATGGCATATTATCCTGGTGACGAATATGTGCAGATGTTTGGTATAACAGGTTACAATACAGGCACTTATTATGCGGAACTAAATGGTGAAAGATGGAGAACATTTGACGAAATATATTCGGCAATAGACGAAAAATATAGCGATATATATGGAGAGTTTCCGTGGATTATTACAGAATTTGCATCAAGTTCTTTTGGTGGAGATAAGGTTCAGTGGATTAATGATATGTTCAGGGATATTAAAAAATACCCAAGAATAAAAATGGCATTCTGGTTTAACAGTGCAGACTTAGACCCTCGTCCGGAAACATACAAACAGCTTGCGAGACCATATTGGTTTGATGAAACTCCCGAAACAACAAAAGCATTTGCAGAAGGATTGAAATAATGTTTTATGTTTATTTGTTAGAGTGTATAGATGGTAGCATATATTGCGGATATACCACCGATGTAAAAAAGAGATTTGAAAAACACAAAAGCGGCAAGGGTGCGAAATATACAAGGTCGCATCCGCCGCTTAAGATTATATATGTTGAGGAATTTTCAGACAAATCCACAGCTCTTAAAAGAGAGCATGAAATCAAGGCTATGACCCGTGCTCAAAAAATTGGAACTTTTAATTTGAAACTAATGTGTAGCCATCCGGAACTTTAAACAGTGAATAGTCTACATCTTTTGAATATTCAATGTATCTTGTTGTAATAGTGCCGGTTGATGAAGAAGCTATATTGTATACAAGGTTGTCGTCTTCATCAAAACAATAACGGTATGTTATTCCGCTGGTATCACTTGTTTCTTCGTAATAAAAATCACGTCCGTTTATGTCTATTGTTCCTGTTTTGAAGGTATCACCAGGAAAGTCTATTTTGTTTTCGTAATTTTGAGTAGTCTGTTCACCTTCAAAATACGATGCTGTATCCGTGTAAATAAGATATGATTTTTCGGGTGTGTAAAGTTCAATTACAGAGCCTGCAAATTGTTGGTTATCGTAAGAACTTTGTGTTTTTTTTCTGTATAAATTACCTTGTGTTGAGTAAGCTACTGTTTCGGTTTCGAAATATTCCGTGTATTTTCCATCAACTATTATGGAGTAAGCAATTTCATTCACTCTGTAATAATCGTCCTGAAAGTGAGATTTAAAATAAGCATATGCCTTTGAATCAGCTTCGGATACTGAACCTGTTTCGTTAGTTTCATAGGTTTTTATCATTTCCTGTGATGTAGTTTCTTGGCCGCTTTGAGGAACTGTTGTACCTGAAGCATCTTTTGTCGGAGAAGTTTTCCACAGTACAATTGCCAGACATATAACTGCGATTACCAGTACTGCTGTTATTACACCAATTATTATGTTGATGGAATCATTTTTCTTATTCTTTTTTGTCTTGATATCTTTAGCCTTTTTAGGCTTTGCTTTTTTCTCAGCATCTTTCTTACTTGTGCTAATTTTTCTTTTTTCTTTTTCAGACATATTATCAACTCCTTGTTAAAGTCTATGTTGTATATTATATCAAAAAAAGGTCTTGTTTTCAATAGGAATTTGTAAAGTTGAAAAACTGCCGTTTTTCTTGACATTTACGTGTTTTTAATGTAAAATTAACTTTATGTAAAGAAAGGATTGAACTAAAATGGATAAACAGAAAAAATTTGTGGAAGAAATTACATCAATGGATGTTGATTTTGCAAAATGGTATACAGATGTTGTTAAAAAAGCAGAGCTTATTGAATACTCAAGTGTAAGAGGCTGTATGATTATACGCCCTTACGGGTATGCTATCTGGGAAAATATCCAAAAGGTTTTAGACGGTATGTTTAAGGAAACCGGGCATGAAAATGTGTATATGCCTATGTTTATTCCTGAAAGCCTTTTGCAAAAGGAAAAGGACCACGTAGAGGGCTTTGCTCCCGAGGTTGCATGGGTTACACACGGCGGCAGTGAGCCTTTGCAGGAAAGAATGTGTGTTCGTCCTACCTCTGAAACACTTTTCTGCGACCACTACTCAAATATTATACATTCTTACAGAGATTTGCCGAAGCTTTATAACCAGTGGTGCTCTGTTGTAAGATGGGAAAAGACAACACGTCCGTTCCTTCGTTCAGTTGAGTTTTTGTGGCAGGAAGGTCATACAGTTCATGAAACTGCAGAGGATGCTATTGAAGAAACAACAAGAATGCTTAATGTTTATGCAGATTTCTGTGAAAATTACCTTGCCATTCCTGTAATCAAGGGACAGAAAACCGATAAGGAAAAATTTGCCGGTGCTGAACGTACTTATACTATTGAAAGTATGATGCACGACGGTAAGGCTTTGCAGGCAGGTACTTCACATTACTTTGGTGATGGCTTTGCAAAGGCGTTTGATATTCAGTTTACAGACCGCAACAACAAGTTGCAGTATGTTCACGAAACATCTTGGGGTGTTTCTACAAGGCTTATCGGTGCTATTATCATGATGCATGGTGATAATAACGGTTTGGTACTTCCTCCGAAGATTGCTCCACAGCAGCTTATAATTGTACCTATTGCACAGAAGAAAGAAGGCGTGCTTGATAAGGCTAACGAGCTTCTTGCTAAACTTAAAAAGGTTGTAAGCGTTAAGCTTGACGATACCGACAAGTCACCGGGCTGGAAGTTCAGTGAATATGAAATGAAGGGTGTACCGCTTCGTCTTGAAATTGGTCCTAAGGATATTGAAAACAACCAGTGCGTACTTGTAAGACGTGACAATCAGGAAAAGATTGTTGCATCTTTGGATAACATTGAAGAAACAGTAGTGAAGCTTCTTGACACAATCCAGCAGGATATGTTTGACAGAGCTTTGGCTTTGAGGGAAAAGAACACATATAAGGTTACAGAATTTGAAGAAATGAAAAAATGTGCCGAGGAAAAGACAGGCTTTGTAAAAGCTATGTGGTGCGGTGACCTTGCATGTGAAGAAAAGATTAAGGAAGAGGCAGGCTTGTCCTCAAGATGTATGCCCTTTGAACAGGAACAGATTTCCGATAAATGTGTATGTTGCGGAAAACCTGCAAAGGCTATGACTTATTGGGGCAAAGCATACTAAAAATGGTTGGTGACATTTTATGGGGAATTTGAAAAATAAAAATTATATTGCGGTTGCTATAATTGCAATAATGGTTTTCCTATTTGTTTTTGCAAGCGAAAAAATGTTTTTTGTGCTTTCGATTTTCAAACCCATATTAGTCGGTGTGGCAATTGCATATATGCTTGACGGTATGGTACGATTTTTAAACAGAAAGTTTAAAATAAAACGCGGAATAGCTATAATTATAGTTCTTCTTTCTGTTGTGGCATTGGTGACAATTTGTGTTTATTTTGCTTTGCCGTTTTTGATTGACACAGTAAAAAAACTTATTAATAACATCAGTTATCTTCTGGGTGGACATAACAGCGGTATTAACGATATTGTTGAAAAAATTTCAACAGCCGTAAATATTGATATCAGCAATTTTAGCAGTATAAAATTAGATGAGTCCTTGCTTAACTTTATGAATAATTTTATACAAAATTTTTCAAGCACAGTTGTAAGCAGAATTGTGGGTTTTGGAAGCAGTATGGTAAATGTACTTACCTCTATTATGATGGCTATATATATGCTTATTGAAAAAGAAAGTCTGTTAAATTGGTTCAGAAGATTAATAATGGCTTGCTTTTCAGAAAGTAGAGGAACTTATATTCTAAGTGCCTTTACTCTGGCAAACAATGTTTTTAAAAAATTTATAATCGGTAAATTTATTGACAGCACAATTATCGGTCTTATGTGTCTTGTGATTTTCAAGATTTTTGGAATTGAATATGCAGTTGTATTCAGTATAATAATTGGTGTTGGTAATATGATTCCTTATTTTGGACCGATTTTTGCGGCAATTCCCGTTGTATTGATTTTGCTTATCATAAATCCAAAAAGTGCGCTTATTGCACTTATAACAATAATAGTTGTACAACAGCTTGACAGCAATGTAGTAGACCCTAAAATTTTAAGTGTCAACATAGGTGTGTCACCTTTCTGGATATTATTCTCGGTTACTGTTTGCGGTATGGCATTTGGTTTCACAGGTATGATTTTAGGTGTACCTTTGGTGGTGGTTATTAAAGAACTTGTTGAAGATTATGTTAGTGCAAAGCTGAAACAACGTGAACAAGCCGAATCAAAAGAAACGCAGAATGAAAAAATATCTTTTACAACAAAGGATGAATTTCAAAATGCCGAAAAGTAATAATCAAAAGCTTAAACTTTGGGCTTTGTACCGTATATTGTTTGAAAATACGGATGAGAATAATCCTATGACAATGCCACAGATTATAACTGAACTTGAAAGATATGGCATATCAGCGGAAAGAAAGTCTGTTTACAGCGATATTGATTTGCTTGTTAATGCCGGTGTAGATATAGTTTCGGAAAAAAGGGATAGGTATGTTTATTACATGGGTAGCAGAGATTTTCAGCTCCCTGAGCTTAAACTTTTAGTAGACTGTGTGCAGGCATCTAAATTTATAACTGCAAAGAAAAGTGCAGAACTTATTGGTAAGCTCGAAGGTCTGGCAAGTAAGCATCAGGCAACAGAACTTCAACGTCAGGTATATATATCTGACCGCGTGAAAACTTTTAATGAGAAAATTTATTATAACATTGATTTTTTATATAACGCAATAAACACAAACAGAAAAATAAGTTTTAGATATTACAGTTACAATACTGTAAACGAAAAAAAGTTTAAAAACAACGGAAATGACTATGTGGTTAGTCCGTACACAATGGTGTATTCAGACGATAACTACTATCTTGTTGCCCATTATCCGAAATATGACGGTGTTTCCAATTTTCGTGTTGATAAAATGACAGACATTAAGGTTTTGGATGAAAAAAGAGTGGATATTAAAACAGTAACAGACGGTTCTTTTAATATTGCCGACTACACGAAGAAGATTTTTAATATGTACAGAGGCAGGACCGAAACAGTTACATTTTTATGTGATGAAAGTATTCTGAGTGTAGTTATTGACAGATTTGGTGACAGGATACATATTCGTAAAGATAGTAAAGAAAAATATTCCGTTACCGTAAAAGCGGACATAAGTCCTACTTTTTTCAGTTGGGTGTTTATGCTTGGTAATAAAGTAAAGTTGGTTTCACCTGAAACTGTTGTTGAAGAATACAAAAAAACATTAAAAGAAAATATTGATAACTACTAAAAGGAGGACAAATTGTCCTCCTTTCAGACCGTCGAAAAAGTCGTTCTACCGCAAGTGATTTAATAATAATATTCA
>CAZNKU010000038.1:0-10775 GCA_964573775.1 uncultured Clostridiaceae bacterium
AATGTAGGGAACGGGCTTGCTCGTTCCGCATTCGGCAGGAGTAAACCCCTGCCCTACGTTTTTACCAACAACTTTTATCTTTCGGGAGGGTATGGTGCTTGCAACATACCGCTAATATACAAAACGGTTCGTCGAAAATCGCCGAACCCTACAAATTAAAAATATAAATTAATGTGATGATGTGAAAACCCTGCCATGCGACCAAATGTAAATGTAGGGAACGGGCTTGCTCGTTCCGCATTCGGCAGGAGTAAACCCCTGCCCTACGTTTTTACCAACAACTTTTATCTTTCGGGAGGGTATAGAAACCCTCCCCTACCTTTTACCAACAACATTTATCATTCGGGAGGGTATGGAAACCCTCCCCTACGAACAAATGTAAATGTAGGGTATGGTGCTTGCAACATACCGCTAATATACAAAACGGTTCGTCGAAAATCGCCGAACCCTACAAATTAAAAATATAAATTAATGTGATGATGTGAAAACCCTGCCATGCGACCAAATGTAAATGTAGGGAACGGGCTTGCTCGTTCCGCATTCGGCAGGAGTAAACCCCTGCCCTGCATTTTTTCCTATCCCCACAAAAAAGCCAAGGGCTGTAAAAAAACAATCAGTTTTTTTACAGCCCCTTAATTTTACTGAAAAAAATCAAGAAAAACTAAATAATATTATTGTTCCAAAGCTTCCATAAGAGGTTTTGCGCTTGTCAATGCATCAAAAACAAATACCTTATATTTAGCAGCATCAGTTGGGAATGCAGCGTCATCTATTGTATAAGTAATATCTGATGTTGAAACAGTTTGTGAAGTACTTGCCTTAACCTTAAGCATTTTACCATCAGCGTTGTATGCTGCTACAACAACCTGCAATGTTGTACCTTCAGCCAATGCTCCAGCTTTTACAGTAGCTGTCTTTGTAACTGCATCGTATGTAATAGCTGCATCTTCCGGTTCTTCCGACCCTTCTGATTCTTCAGTTACAGGAGCTTTACTTGCTTTATCACCCAATACACTGAACAAAATGTCATCATAATGAGCTATTGAAAATGGTTCTTTGATATCTTGGCTAGATGAAGAATAAATACCAATAGCCGCAGCAGTCAACTGAAGTCCACCATCAGCAAAAGCAGCAGAGTCCGTAGCCTTATAGCATGCAACCTGTGTATCATTTACAAATACACCTGCAAGCAAGTCACCATCAACAAGAGCATATCTTGTATCAACAGTATACCATGTATCAGCATCTACTTCAACAGTATTTGCCCATAGCTCTTCAAATGCATCATTAGCACCGATGTCTAAAGTTCCTGTTGTTGCATCATACTTAGTAGTAAAAACTAAAGATGCCGCTGCAGCAGAGTCTTTTACTTGATGATAAAACAGATTTCTGTCTGCTGTTAAAGATGCAGCAGGAAGTCTGAAATCAAATGATACAGAATAAACATCATCTGAAAGACTGAAATCAGCATATTGGTCACTTACATTAGCAGTAAAACCACTAGATCTAAAAACAGGATAAGTAATTTCATAATAATAATTGCCATCTTCTTCAAGAGTAGCTATTGAACCAGTACTTTCATACGCAGATTTATGAAAAATAAAATATGCACCTGAAGGACTATCGGTGAGTTTATCAGCTGGCCATAAATTTCTTACTCGGTTATCACCAGTTAGTTTAGCAAAAGCCCCACCATCATCCTCATTATAGTACCCTTCAGTACCTTTAGTAGCTGTACCCTCAACACCATCAGACACTTCATTTCTACCACCAGACATAGTATACCTACGACCAACAACAGCATTATAGAAATTAGTATTACCTCTTATAAGCATACCGTCCCAGTTGTATATTGTATACACACCTGTATCTTCATCGACATTTACCAATCCTACATCCTCGTTTGCATCTGCACTAACGCCAACTGAAAGTGAAGTCAGCAACATGCACACCATTAAAAATACGCTAAAAAATTTTTTCATTTTAACACTCTCCTTGTTAAATAAAAATTATTGAATCTTGCCAATATTATAAATGCCTTCATGCAAAGCATTAGTTTTCGCTAAAAAGCTTAGGTAATTTACGTATTTAAAGCACAGACCATAATGTAGTAAATCTGCACTGCCAATACCGTATTTCATCCTTAATCCATCACAATTAAAAGGATTTACTTTGCGAAAATAACTGATGCTTTTCCATTGTCTTTACTTATATTAACATATTAGTTTAAAAATGTCAAGAGTAAAAATACAGATATAAAAGAAAAATTTAAAGAGTTTATTAAGCGTGTAAATAAACCTGTCATAGCAACGCACAAGTGCGTCTTTATGTTGGCCTGCCAGCCATAATTTTTTACTTGCTACCCATAAATGGGTTGTTATAGTCAATTTGTTTGTGAAGTTTTAAAATAAAAATGGGCTCCCTTGTGTAAAGGGAGGCTTTACTCATTAAAACTTTCTGCTAAGTTGCTCATTTGAACTATATAACAATCTTTATCCTATTTTATTGGATTTTATTTTTGTTCATCGGTTAACACTATCACTTGGTTTTCGTTATACAACATCTTTAAGTAAAAAAGTGTTTTGAAAAAACACTTCAACCCCCTGCCCCCAATCTTTGGGGGATTAAGGTACACTTTTATGTAATATAGGAAATTGCAAAAAGCAGCAATTTCCTATAAGATAAAAAAGTGTTTTGAAAAAACACTTCAACCCCCTGCCCCCAATCTTTGGGGGATTAAGGTACACTTTTATGTAATATAGGAAATTGCAAAAAGCAGCAATTTCCTATAAGATAAAAAAGTGTTTGAAAAACACATCATATACCTCTTGTCTGCTACGGTCCTTGACAGGCATGCAAATTCTCAATCCCAAGTATATTAAAGTATACTTTTGTGTAGTATAGGAAATTACAAAAAAACAGTAATTTGCTATAATATAACAAAAAATCCAACAGAACATATACAGTCCTGTTGGATTTTTCTATTCAAAATTATTTTTCCAAATACTCTTTTAACTTAGTTAAAGCATCTACAAAATAATAATCACCGTATATAAGATTCATAGCTACTCCGCCATTATGACCATAATAACGCTCCATACCGTTTTTAAGTACACCATCATAGTTATCTGACCAGTCTGCATATTTTTCAGCAGTAGCTTTTAGTATTTTATATGCATTATTTATATACAAATCTCTTTCATATTCAGGAACATGATTTGCTATTTCAACCATACCTGCTGCAGCACACATACCTGCACTTGTATCACGATAATCAGGTTCATCAGGGCTGCGGAAATCTGTTTTTGGTACATATCCTGTTCCTGATACATTTGCAATAAAATAGTGCGCAACTTTCTTTGCAGTATCAAGATATTCCTGTTTGCCTGTATGCTTGTAGCAAAGTGCAAAACCATGCAATGCCCAGCTTTGACCTCTTGACCATGATGACCCTTCAAACATTCCCTGTCCGCCACGATTTTCAACCAATTCTCCTGTATGTATATCGTAAACAAGAATGTGATTTACCGACCCGTCGGGGCGCACATGATATTCCATAGCTTTGTCAGCATGAGCCATAGCTATATGTTTAAATCTTTCATAGCCTGTAATTTCACTTGCTTTATATAATAAAGGAAGATTCATCATACAATCTATGATTGCAAAACCCTGCCTGTCAGCACCATTCCATGCATTTATGTAACCACCAAGAATATTAAATCTGCCTGCTAAAATATCTGCTGCATACAACATACGTACTCTGGAATCCTCATCGCCCGTAATTTCATAGCTGAATCCGGATGTAAGCTCCCACAAAAAGCCATTATCGTGGTCAAGTTTATCGTATTCTTTAAAAGCTTCGTCCAACATCAATTCGTTTGATTTTGCAGCATCCATATAACACTGTTTGCCTGTTTGTTTATACATATGCCACATCATGCCGCCCCAAAAGCCATTCGTCCACCAATTTACTCTTGGTCTGTCTGCGGTAACTAATTTTCCATTTTCGTCCACTGTATAAGGCATAATATCCTTGTACTCTACGGATGTTCGTGACAATTTTTTGTCCAATTTCTCTAAAGTTTCATTAACCCAATTTAACATAAGTAGTTTTCCTCCATTAATTAATTCATTCTGTCATAGGCTGTCTGGCTGATTTCAAGTGATCTATCCATATTTATTGATTTAAGTTCTTTGATGTAGTCATTCCATCCTTCATCAATATCAACCTCGCCAACAATGAATTGATATCTCATTTGTTTCACATAGGTTTTAATTTGAGGTAGAATAGAAGCTCTTTCTTCAATCTCGTCAACTGAATAAACTATTTTATCAACAATAGTACCTTCTTCAGGATACTGATCATATAAAAGTTCAACAGCTTTTGCTTTTGCTCTTGTAGAATCATCATTAGACGCAGTTGTAATAAAGTCTAACTCTCTTGTTCTGAATCCTGGAACATTGTTCTGCCAGTGTGAATTTTGACGTGAGCCCCAAACCAACACACACTCAATAGAAGCTTTATACCCAAGAAAATCATAAAGTGATTCTGCGTCAGCCGGCGCATCAACCCAGTCAACACCAGGTTCACCAAATATTGACCATTTTGTCATTGTCGGGCTACACATATAATCAGCGATTCTGAATGCAACCTCAGGATGTTCACAATCCTTTGTTATAAAATATCTGTTTGTAGGCATTGTCCTTTTGAAAAGTGCAGCAGCATTGTTGTGCATAATCTTCATAGGTACGTATTCAAGTTTTCTTTCCTGAACTGCTGAAAGGATAGACACACTTATGTATGAAAACACACCTACACGTACTTCTTCACCATTAAGAAGGGTTTTCAAAGTATCATTATTCTGTGAAAAGCTTGTTTTATCATACAATCCTTTTTTTGTAAGATTACGCATATATTTTAAGAACTCTTTATACTCATCTGTGACAAATGCATAATCCAAAGTGCCATCCTCTTTAATTACAAGATCATCTTCACCTGTCTGGATGTATGACTGCAAAATATCCACCAATCCCTTATTTTGGATATTTTCATCCAGCATAGGAATTTCATCATTTGGATTGCCATTGCCATTCATGTCATTATCCTTAAATGCCTGCAATACTGTTTCAAGCTCTTCCAAAGTAGTAGGTACTTCCATACCTAATTTATCAAGCCATGGTTTGTAAACCCATAAAACTGTAGAAATTCCATTTACCAGTGATTCATTATACTGTGGAACAGTATATATATTACCATCTGTCATAGTGATATACTTAAACATATCGAAGCCTGTTTCTTCACGCCATTTTTCTGCCTGAGGAACAAGATATTCACTTGAATTTTCATAATACTTGTTAAGCGGTATAAAAATACCTGATTCACTATATGTAATAGCATCAGCATCAGAAAGTGCGTGAATTAACACATCGGGAAGATCTTTTCCCGAGCTTAAAGTAAGATTAATTTGTTGCTGATAATCTGCAGATGACAATAAATTTAAATTAAGCTTTACATTACCCTTTTTTTCTATCTCTTTTGTGTATTTGTTTGTAGTATAATCTATTACACTATTTTTTGGTACAGTCATTATTTCAAGCTCTACAGTTTCTTTACAAATTGTATCAGAACCCAACGGATTCAAAACAGGGTCCATTGTATACTCCCCATCATACAAAACCCTACCGGACTTTTTGGCAGGTCCACATCCTGAAAAAACTGTAAGTGTCATAGCAACTACCATAAGCATTGATAAAATTTTTTTCGTTCTCACAAAGTCCCCCCAAAGCTTTTTCAACATTGTAACATAATTTTTTTAAGTTTTCAATAAAAAATACAAAAAAAACAATATTTTTTTAAATCAATAAGACAATCATATTAATTTTGGCTTTTTAGCTTACTTTTTAACAGAAAATGTATAAAACAAATTAATGCTCATAGGGGCAAATCATCTCAAAATATATCTTTGCACTGTTTACATTGGTTATTTCTATTTTTTTAATCTTGTCCCTGTATTTTTCGGTAAAAAAGCTTTCTAAAAATTTTCCGTCCCTTTGTATATTGCATATCTCACAAATAAATTTATCTTGTTTTGTGTGCATTATACTGCCGCACTCACCACACACGATATCAAAATATATTTCTTTTTTCAAATTTATCACTCCTGTTTTAATCATTATTGTTTTTATAATACATATATTAAAACAGGTGATTTTATGCGAAAATTACATGTTTTTTTAATTAACGGAGTTATACTTACGCTTTCCTCCCTTGCAATGCGGTCGGTAATGGTGTGGTTTAACGCCTACATATCAAATAAAATAGGTGCCGAGGGTATGGGACTTTATACCCTTGTTATGTCCGTATATTCACTTGCGGTTACTGCATCAATTTTCGGTATGGGGCTTGCCTGCACACGCCTTGTGGCAGAAGAAAATGCCGCAGGCAACCCAAAAGGTGTTAAATATTCCGTCAAAAAATGCGTTATGTTTGGTGCAATATGCGGAACATCTGCGGCAACTGTAATATTTGTTTTTGCAGAATTTATAGGCACAAAAATTTTGCAGAACGAGCTTACGGTAATATCCCTGCGAGCTTTTGCAGTGTGCCTGCCATTCCTTTCCGTTTCAAGCATTTTAAACGGATATTTTACAGCCATAAGCAGAATAACAAAAAGCTCTGTTGTACAGTTTGCAGAGCTTTTTACGAGAATAGTTGCGGTTACGGTATTTTTAAACTTTATTTTTCCAAAAACCCTGGAATATTCCTGTTTTTCCGTAGTTTTGGGCGGTACGGTTGCCGAAACCCTTTCCTGTCTGTATTTTGGGATAATATACCTTGCAGATTCAAGGCGTTACAAAAACAAGGGTACAACAGAGAGTATACAAAAAAGAATTATAAAAATTGCCGTACCCGTGGCACTAAGCTCTTGCTTAAAATCAGGACTTTCCGCAGTAAAGCATATACTTATACCCATACAGCTTAAAAAGTCAGGGATGTCCGCAAGCAAGGCACTTTCGCAATACGGTATAATACAAGGTATGGTTATGCCTGTTATAATGTTTCCGTCGGCAATTATACTTTCGTTTTCGTCCTTGATTTTGCCTGAATTTTCACAGCTTTACATAAAAAACAATCCTCACCAAATAAACAGAGCCATATCAAAGACCTTTAAAATAACCTTGCTTTTTTCCATAGGTGTAACGGGAATTTTTATATATTATTCCGACTTTTTGGGGCAATGGATTTATAAAAGCTCTGAGGCAGGTTATTTTATACGCCTTGTAGCCCCGCTTACGGCAATAATGTATTTAGACTTTGTGACAGACAGCATTTTAAAAGGGCTTAACCAACAGGTGGGTGTTGTAAAAATAAACATTATAGACACAATTATGTGCATTGTTTTAATTTACCTTATACTGCCTGCATATTCCACCATAGGCTACATATTTGTAATATTTATAAGTGAAATTGTAAACGGCATTTTAAGTGTGAGTATGTTGATTCGCTCAACGGAATTTGAATTTAAATTCTTAAATTGGATTTTAAAACCCTCCCTTGCCGTCTTTGCAAGCGGTGTTTGTGTACACCTTATAAAAATAACAAACCCCTTTGTTTCCGCAGGGGTTTTTGCACTGGCATATTTTGTTTTTTTAAGTGCACTTGGTTGTATTCATCGCAACACAGGCTGAATTTGTGTACCCTCCAAAGCAAGCTTTGCAGTAGGTATTACAAGGTTAAACTTTGCCACCAATGAATTTGGCTTTTTAACGGAATCATCCTGTTCAAAGGGTACAAAGTAAAAGTTTTTGTAATTTAAAAGCATTCCGATATTTTTAGCACTGTTAGAAAGTCCGTCATTGGTGGAAACTGCAATTACAACAGGCTTTTTGTTACGCACAGTTGCCTTTACAGCCATAGTTACGGATGTGTCATTTACACCGTTTGCAAGCTTACCCAAAGTGTTACCCGTACAGGGTGCAACAACCACTATATCAAGCATATTTTTAGGGCCTATAATCTCTGTTTCGGTTATAAGGTGCATAACGGAATTTTTGCACATTTCCTCTGCACGCCCAATAAAATCCGTTGCATTGCCGAAGCGGGTGTCTGTATTATATACATTTTCCGACATTATTGGTATAACAGTTGCTCCCTCGTCTATTATCTGTTGCATTATATCAAAAGATTTAGCCAATGTACAAAAGGAGCCTGTAAAAGCATAACCAACCTTCAAGCCCTCAAGTTCCATTTTCCATACCTCCCAGTATATCCAATATAACATCACACAAAGTTTTGCCGGCGGTTTTTGGTGCAACCTTTCCCGGCAAGCCAGATGCAACAATCGACTTTCTGTCCATATCCTCCGCCGCCTTTAAATCTATACCGTAAGGCTTGCTTGCAAGTTCAATTAAGATTACATCTCTTTTTGTAGTTTCTAAAACACCTGTATCCATAACCATTTCAGGGACGGTGTTGAATATAATGTCAAACTCACCCATATCCAGAATATGATTTATGTGCACGGTTTCAAAACCAAAAGCCTTTGCCATAGATAAATCCTTGGGATTTCTTGCAAATACGGTAACCTTTGCACCCATACTTTTAAGCATAGAAGAAAGTATTTTGCCTATTCTGCCATAGCCCAAAACAGCGCAGTGTGAACCGTTTATTGTAGCATCCGTGTTTTCCATTGCCAGCTGCAGTGCACCCTCTGCAGTAGGTATGGCGTTTTGTGTCTGAAAGTCCTCGTCAAGGTAGTAGTCTATCATATCCATACCGCTGCACACACCGCCCATAACTATCTGACCATCACAAAGCACCGATAAAATATCCTTAAGTAAAACTTTTCTTTGGGAATTGAGGTAAACCCCGTCCTTTGTAACAGGTACGGGAAATATTACCACATCAAATTTTTTAATGTCCTCTATGTCGGAGATATCGTTGTAAAACAAAGCAAATGTGCTTACATCAAAGCCTTTTTCCATCATATATTCATACATATACTTCTGCCGTTTGTCGCCTCCGCAAATAAGTATACTTTTACTAAATATCATACATATCAACCTCAATACATTATATTTAACTTAACAAAAAAAGGTGATAGATAGAAAAAGAGGTTGTTGCCTGAATGCAACAACCTCTCAGCCCGTCGAAAAAGTCGTTCTACCGCAAGTGGTTTAATAATAATATCAATTGCAGGGCAAGATTGCCTGTGCCCTTTGGGTACTCTTGCCGAAAAAGAATTACAACTATAAAACCGCAAGGAAAACATCGAATTTTCCCTTGCGGTTACTTGCTTTTTGCCAATTTAAACTCTACCGTACCATCGTACGCCGACGAATTTAAATTGACAAAATATAACTTCCTTTTTCACAATCTGCCAGCGTGTCGATAGGTTTATCGACACGCTGAGAGGTTGTTGCCTGAATGCAACAACCTCTTATTTGTTTAATTTACTTCGAAAATGTTTTAAAATATCTTTTCTTGTAACAATGCCTATAAAAACATTGTTATCATCCGTTACAGGCACAAAGTTCTGCGCTATTGCCATTTCTATAATATCGTCCATGGATGCATTGGCATTAACAGACAAAACCTCTGTTCTGCATGGAATATCTTTGACAGCTATCCCTTGTGCCGCCTGAAGATTCATATTGAATTTATCCTTAACCACTCGCAAAATATCACCCTCGGCAACAGTGCCTACATACTGCCCTTCGTGGTTTATAACAGGGATTGCCGAATATTTGTGATAATCCAGCTTTTCCATAAGCTGACGCAGGTTAGAGTCCTCATAAATATTTGCCACCTGATTTTTAGGAGTTAGAAAATATAAAATATTCATTGATTTATCCTCTCTGACTTGTTGTCATCTATAATATAACATATTTCACAACTTCTGTTGTAAACAATATGTTAAAAGGGAAAATCCTTAAATATTCTACCATATAAAATTAATTTGTCAACCCTTATTTTTATATTTTTCTTTTGTGGCAAGCCCTCCCCTTATGTGCCTTTCCGATTTATTTTCGTCAAGCACACTCCTTACCTCGTAGGCAAGACGGGGATTTATTTTTTTAAGCCTTTCGGTAACATCCTTATGTACTGATAGATGAACATTGATACTTTTCGTCTAGTCCTATGTCTGCAAGGAGCCTTAAGTAAATGTCAATATGTCCGTCTTCTGCCACTTCTATGCGGTCTATGACACGCTTTAGCATCTCGTTGGTAATCTCTGCGGTGCTTAAGATGTCGCCTATACTCTTGAATGTATCAGCAAGTCCGTATTCAAGCTTATCTGCCTGTGTGATACCGAACCTCACCATCTTAATTTTCTCTTCCAGCTTTTTAATTTCGGCATTGGTGGACTCGGTCTTTTCTTTTAAGTCTTCCATTAAGATAACCTCATTGTCATACATATCCACATATCTCTGTCGGCTCTTTTTGAGTTTCTCTATCTCTCTTGTTATCTCTTTTTCGGTTTTGAGATTTTGATGCATCGGCTCATAATTCTTGTTGAAGTCTTTAATTATTTTCTTAATAACCTTTTGTTTGTCCTCTATTAAGCCTGTCAGGTATTTCTTGATAGAATCAAGTAACTCACCTTCATCTATTACCGTTTTGTTGTTGCAAGAATCTGCACCGTTGATATTCCGTCCGCAACATACCCATGTGTATTTGTAACCACTTTTCACCTTTCGTTTTGCTTGCCTGAAGAAATGTCCGCAGTCAGTGCATTTAAGCAGGGTACTAAATACATGCTTGCAGTCCTTTC
>CAZNKU010000038.1:10875-12200 GCA_964573775.1 uncultured Clostridiaceae bacterium
TGTCCGCAGTCAGTGCATTTAAGCAGGGTACTAAATACATGCTTGCAGTCCTTTCGCTGCCCCTGAGAGAATTTTTGTTTGTTTATTTCCATCTTCTTTTGAGCAAGTTCAAAGGTGTTCTTGTCTATTATTGCAAGGTCAGGTCGCGCAACTACTTTCCATTCTTCTTCGGGTTTATAAATTCTGTCGCCTGTCAGAAAATCCTTTACTTCTTCTTTGCCATTGATGATAATTCCGCAGTACATTCTATTGGTGAGAATTCTGCAAATTCCGTTTTGGGTCCACCTGCATCCTCGCTTTGTCTTTATATTTTCTTCGTTAAGGATTTTTGCGATTTTGCTTGCACCATATTCTTCGTTTATGTACATTTGATATATTCGCCGTACTACATTTGCTTCGAAGGTGTTAATGTTCAGGTTAAAGTAATCGCCGATAGTCTTGTCATAACCGAATATGATGTTTGGCACTCTGCCTTTTTCTGCATTAAGGCTTTTACTGAACTTAATTCGCTTGGATGTGTTTTCGCTTTCCTGCTGTGCTACCATGGCAAGCATGGTGAGCACCAATTCTCCGTCCTCGGTTGACAAATTAGTGTTTACGAATACAACCGGGATTCCTATAGCTTTCAGTTCTCTTATTGATTGCAGAAAGTCAACTACATTTCTTGCCATTCTTGATATGTCTTTCGTTACCACCATATCAAACTTACCAAGCCTTGCATCTCTCATAAGTCTCATAAATTCAGGGCGCTTTCGCATCTGTGTTCCTGAAATGCCCTCGTCTGCATACATATGAGTAATTTCGTGGTTGTTTCTTTCAGCAAATTCACCGTAGAATTTCTTCTGCATTTCCAAACTATTCAGCTGATCCGTTTTGTCAGTTGATACTCTGCAATATGGAGCTATTCTCATAAATGATTACCTCTCTTTCTGTGGTTTTTGTAACACACAAGATACCACACAAAATTCTAAAAGTCTACGAAGGAATTTTACCTTCTTTAAGAAAATACTCCGCCTAAAAATTTAATTCAGGCGGAGTATGTTTGCTATGTATTCCTAATCCAAATCACTGTATGATTCAGAGTTATTATTCTCGCTATGCTTATCCATCTTGTCTAAAATCATTTTGGTTAAGACTCCGCTTGCGGCACGAGAGATAAATTCCCTTGCCAAACTTTCAGAGTCAGACCTCGTATTTGGATTATGGAAGGTTATATGTAGTTTCGCCTTATTCATATAACATTTCTCCTCCAATTCCAAATTTGATTTACGTTACATACTATGTAAGCCTGTCCTAAAATATTCACTCTTTTGGAGAATTAAATT
>CAZNKU010000039.1:0-12027 GCA_964573775.1 uncultured Clostridiaceae bacterium
ACTTGATAATCTCTGTACGCATCTGTGCACGGAGCTTAGCATACAGGTTTGATAAAGGTTCGTCCATTAAGAATACTTTAGGTTCACGAACGATAGCACGACCCAAAGCAACACGCTGTCTCTGACCACCGGAAAGAGCTCTTGGCTTTCTGTCAAGCAAGTGACCGATGTCAAGAATCTTAGCAGCTTCTTCAACACGACGTCTGATTTCAGCTTTAGGAATTTTACGAAGTTTAAGACCGAAAGCCATGTTATCAAATACTGTCATGTGAGGATATAGAGCATAGTTCTGGAAAACCATCGCAATATCTCTGTCCTTAGGAGCAACATCGTTTACCAATTTGCCATCGATATAAAGTTCACCGTCAGAGATTTCTTCAAGACCGGCAATCATACGAAGAGTTGTAGATTTACCGCAACCAGAAGGACCAACCAAGATGATAAACTCTTTATCTTCAATATCAAGGTTAAAATCTGTAACAGCTGTTACGCCGCCAGCATATCTTTTGTAGATGTTTTTTAGTTTCAATCCTGCCATTTTTACACATACCTCCATTTATGGTTAAAATTTAACTATAGATATAATAACACAAAGACACAAAATATACCACCAACTAATTGCCCAAAAAAAACGGGTTTCTTTTATGGATTTTGCATAAAGGTGAATAAAACAGGCTTTTTTAGGGTAAAAAAAGCCTGTTTTATTAGTAAATTTTAACAAATAACCGTCAAAAAACAATATTTTTTTTGTAATCAGATATCCTTCATTGACAAGGATATGCGTTTTTTAGCAACATCAACATCTAGTATTTTGACCTTTACCACATCCCCTATAGATACTGCTTCCATAGGATGTTTGATATATTTGTTTGATATCTGTGAAATATGCACAAGACCATCCTGATGTACACCAATGTCTACAAAAGCACCAAAGTCTATAACGTTTCTTACTGTACCGTCCATAATCATGCCCGGCTTTAAGTCCTTCATATCCATAACGTCTGTGCGGAGTACGGGAGGAGCAACCTCGTCACGAGGGTCTCTGCCCGGTTTTTTAAGTTCATTTATAATATCATTAAGAGTAGGAACACCTATGCCAAGCTTTGCGGCAACTTCATCCTTGTTTACTTTTTCAAGTTTGTTGTTGAATTCCTTGGTGCCGATGTCGTTCATTGTATATCCAAGCTCTGCAATAAGACCTTTGGCCGCATCGTATGATTCGGGATGAACTGAAGTGTTATCCAAAATGTTTTCACCGTCTGTAATTCGAAGGAATCCTGCGCATTGTTCAAAAGCCTTAGGTCCAAGCTTTGCAACTTTTTTAAGCTGACTTCTGTTTTTGAACTTACCGTTTTCTTCACGGTATACAACAATATTTTTAGCAATTGTACCGTTGATGCCTGAAATATATGAAAGCAGTGATGGAGAAGCAGTGTTAAGGTCTACGCCTACGCTGTTAACGCAGTCTTCAACTACACCGCCCAAAGCTTCGCTAAGTCTTTTCTGGTTCATATCGTGCTGATATTGACCAACGCCTATGGATTTAGGGTCAATTTTAACAAGCTCTGCAAGTGGGTCCTGAATACGTCTTGCAATTGAAACAGCACTTCTTTGAGAAACGTCAAAATCAGGAAATTCTTCAGCCGCAAGCTTTGATGCAGAATATACGGATGCACCTGATTCACTTGTCATAATGTAAACAGCCTTTGAGCCTGTTTCTTTTATAAGCTCTGCAATGAAAATTTCACTTTCCTTAGATGCGGTACCGTTACCGATTGAAATAATATCTACATTGTGTTTATTGATAAGTGCAGAAACCTTTTTCTTTGCATCTTCAATTTTCTGCGGTGTAGTAGGAGGAGTAGGATATATAACGCCTATGTCCAAAACTCTGCCTGTGCCGTCTACTACTGCAAGCTTACAGCCTGTACGGTAACCGGGGTCATAGCCCAAAACAACCTTGTTTTTAATAGGGGCCTGCAAAAGAAGGTTTTTAAGATTTTCTGAGAATATCTTCATAGCACCTTCCTGTGCATTGTCTGTAAGCTGGTTTCTAAGTTCGTTTTCGATACTCGGCATAATAAGACGTTTGTACGCATCTGCCGCCGCAAGCTCTACGTATTCACTTGTTATACTGCGTTTTTCTGCAACAAGCTGACTGTTAAGGTGTGAAATTATACCGTCAGGTTCAACTTCAATTTTAACAGAAAGAAAGTCTTCAGCCTCACCACGGTTAAGAGCAAGTACTCTGTGTCTTGCAATTGCCTTAAGTGGTTCAGAAAATTCGTGATACATCTGGTAAACGTCACGTTTTTTCTCGGTTTCCTCCTTATTAGTAGCCTTTGAAGAAATTGTACCGTTGCGCATTGTGTAGATACGGATAAATTTTCTGAAATCTGCGTTGTCGGAAACCTCTTCCGCAATAATATCCATAGCACCTGCAAGTGCATCTTCTGTTGTATTAACATCCTTTTCAGCATCTATAAAAGGTGCACATATTTCGTCAATACCGCCTTCATAGATGTTCTGTGCCATTATAATTTCAGCAAGTGGCTCTAAGCCCTTTTCCTTAGCTATTGTAGCACGTGTACGACGTTTTGGTCTGTAAGGACGATATATGTCCTCAAGCTCTGTAAGCTTTTCGCAGGTGTCAATAGCAAGCACAAGCTCTTCCGTAAGCTTGCCCTGTTCGTCAATAAGTCTTTTAATTTCTTCTTTTCGTTCTTCCATATTGCGAAGATATACAAGCCTGTCGTTGAGGTTTCGCAGAAGCTGGTCGTCAAGTGAACCTGTAACCTCTTTTCTGTAACGTGCGATAAAGGGGATAGTGTTGCCCTCGTCAATAAGTTTTACTGTGTTTTCTACCTGGTGCAGTTTAATGTTAAATTCCGCTGCAAGTCTTTTGTTTATATCCATAAAAGTTCTAAATCTCCTTCTGAAAGCTCTCTCATTTTCCCGATTTCAAGTTCGCTGTCAAGTGCAAGCTTACCTATCTGCACTCTTTTGAGGTAAGTTACGCTGTTGTCAATTTTTTCAAACATACGTTTTACCTGATGGAACTTGCCTTCAAAGATTGTGACGTAGCATCCGCCCTCACATTCCTCTAAAGTAGCAGGCATAGTGGTAAAGTCCCCAAGGTTAATACCCGATGCAAAAACTTTTTTATCATCTTCGGTTATAGGCTTTTCGGGAATTACAAAATATTTCTTTGCAATATGTTTTTTTGGCGAGGTTACGTTGTGGGCAAATTTACCGTCATTTGTCAGTATTAAAAGTCCCTCTGTATCAACGTCAAGCCTGCCTACAGGGAACAGGTCAAAGTGCATAAATTCTTCAGGTACAAGCTGTGTAACCGTAGGGTATACATTATCCTCCGTTGCACTTACATAACCATCGGGTTTGTTAAGCATAAGGTATATAAATTCTCTGTATATAACCCTTTGACCGTTTACAGAGATTCTGCTTTTTTCAGGGTCTACTTTCATATCTGCGGTTTTTGCAGTTTTGCCGTCAACCCTTACAGCACCCCAACGTATAAGGTTTTTAACCTCTTTTCTTGTTCCAACACCGCTGTTTGCAAGTATTTTGTCAAGTCGTTCCATATTTACCTCTATTTATGTTTTCTTATAAAGTTATCTATCTTTTCAAGTGCATTGCTGATGTTTTCAACGGAGTAAGCGTATGAAATACGCACAAAACCTTCACCGCTTTCGCCAAATGCGTTACCGGGTACAACAGCAACCTTCTGGTCCTTCAAAAGTTCTTCACAGAACTGTTCGGATTTCATGCCTGTGGACTGAATGGAAGGGAATGCGTAGAAAGCGCCTTTTGGTTCAAAGCAGTGCAGCCCCATTCTGTTAAGCTCTTCAACGAGCATTTTTCTTCTGTAATCATATTCCGAAACCATGTATGCAACATCTTCGTCACCGTTTTTCATAGCCTCAATTGCCGCATACTGACTTGTTGTAGGTGTGGACATTATGCCGTACTGATGAATTTTTGTCATGGCCTTTATAACATCAGCATCACCCACTATGTAGCCAAGACGCCAGCCTGTCATAGCAAAAGCCTTTGAAAAACCGCTTGCTATTAAAGTACGTTCCTTCATGCCGTCAATTTCTGCAATTGAAACGTGCTTTTGTCCATATGTAAGCTCTGCATAAATTTCGTCAGAAAGTACGATGATATTTGTATCACGCAAAACCTCTGCAATAGCTTCAAGGTCTTCCCTTTCCATAATAGCACCTGTTGGGTTATTTGGAAAAGGAAGCACCAAAAGCTTTGTTTCAGGAGTAATTGCTTCCTTTAAAGCTTTTGCAGTAAGCTTGAATTCGTCTTCTTCAACAGTGACAATCGGCACAGGTGTACCGCCTGCAAGCTGTACGCAAGGTGCGTAGCATACAAAGCATGGTTCGGGAATTAAAACCTCATCCCCCGGGGAAATAAATGCACGGGTACAAAGGTCTATTGCCTCGCTGCCGCCTACTGTAATTAAAACTTCGTTTTTGTAGTTGTAGGAAAGATTAAATCTTCTGTTTAAATAATTGCATATTTCAAAACGCAGTTCTTCAAGACCGCTGTTTGATGTGTAGTATGTATGACCTTTTTCAAGGGAGTAGATACCTGCTTCACGGATGTGCCAGGGTGTAACAAAGTCCGGCTCACCAACGCCAAGGGAGATAGCGTCAGGCATTGTAGCAACAATGTCAAAAAACTTTCTTATTCCTGATGGCTTCATATCTACTACTTTTTTGTTAAGTAGTTCGCTTATATTCATAGAGTAATCACACTTCTTTCGTCTTTACGGGGTTTTTCAAAAATAATACCGTCCTGTTTGTATTTTTTTAGTATAAAATGCGTTCTTGTACTTGTAACGCATTCCATAGGTGCAAGTTTTTCGGATACAAACGTAGCAACTTCCTTTAAAGTTTTTCCTTCTATTGTAACCATAAGGTCGTAACCACCTGACATAAGGTAAAGGTCTTTAACCTCAGGGTATTGATAAATTCTCTGTGCTACTTTATCAAAGCCTTCGCCTCTTTGAGGAGTAACATTAAGCTCTATAACTGCTGTGACAAACTCTCTGTCTGTCATTTCCCAGTTTATAACAGGCTTGGCTCGCAAAATAACGCCCTCAGACATCATAGCATCGATTTCACTGTTAATAGCGGCCTCTGTAGTATTAAGCATTGCGGCAATGTGTCTGTGCTCCAATGTAAAGTCCTGTTCTAAAAGCTTTAAAATTTTCTCTCTCAAAATTAACACCTCGTTTTAAAATACTATTTAAAAAATTATATCATAATTTTTAAAGAATTACAAGTGAAAATACACATACGTATTATACAATAAATTTGTTGATTATTTGCATTTTTTGTGTTAGTATATAATAAGGAAAATTTTAAACAGAGGTGTATACCATGGATTTTTTTAACGAATGGATTGTAAAAAGAAAGAAAACAGCACAGGATTATATGTCTGTTATAATAACCGTTATGGTAGCAATTATGGCTCTGTATGGAGTGGCAATTCAGTTCATGTTGGGCAAGTTGGTATATTTTATACCCATTGAAATTGCAGTCGTTATATATGCTGCGTATAAAATAATTGTATCGATGAATGTTGAGTATGAATATTTTGCTACAAATGGTGACCTGGATATTGACAGAATTGTATCAAAAAAACGCAGAAAAAAACTTGTTAGCATTAAACTGAGAGACGTGGAATACTTTGCACCTTTTGAGGATGAGCATATAAGGGTTGCGGAAGATACAAGCATAAAAAGAATAATTGATGCATCAAGCAGTATTGATGCTCCAAGACTTCACTTTGTCATATATTATAACAATAGTGAAAAAACCTGCCTGTTGTTTGAACCTACAGATGAAATGATTGAAAATTTTTCTCTTTACGTACCAAAGTCGTTGAACTACACAATCTGAGGAGGAATATAAATGTTGCTGGCTGATGCCGAAAAAGCAAGACTTATAGATGATAATTCAATAAATGTATACAGTATTCCGTCAGAATTACTTATGGAAAATGCAGGTATGCGCGTTTTTGATGTTGCAATGGAAACAGGTATGGATAGCTTTGTGGTAATGGCAGGCAATGGCAACAACGGCGGTGACGGCAGTGTAGTTGCAAGGCATCTTCACTGTAACGGTAAAAGAGTTACCTTGATTTTGCTTTGTGATGAAAGTAAACTTAAGGGTGATGCAAAGCTTATGTATGACACTGCAAAAAATGCAGGAGTATACACAATAAACGGATTTAATGACGATGCAAAAAGTTGTTTGCAAAAATGCGATGTTATAATAGACGGCATACTTGGTATAGGTTGCAACGGTGCACCAAATGAATTTTATACTGAAATTATAAATTATATAAACGGTCTTGATAAATATGTAATAGCAATAGATGTACCAAGCGGGGTTAATGCTTCAAACGGTAATGTATCAGGTGTAGCGGTAAAATGTGCAGAAACAGTTACTTTTTCTGTTGGCAGACTTGGGCTTTGCCTGTATCCCGGGAAGGAATATGCAGGTAAGGTTTTCATAAAACCAATATCATTTGTACCTAAAGCAATAGACAGCGCTGATATAAGAGTAAAAGAAGTTGAATATAAAAAGGTGGCTCGCTGCGATAACTGCCACAAGAGTAGTGTTGGTAAAGTACTTGTTGCTGCAGGCTCTGTTGGCATGACAGGTGCGGCATACATTGCATCAATGTCGGCACTACGTTGCGGCAGCGGAGTTGTGACACTTTGTATACCACAGTCCTTAAACTGCATAATGGAGCAAAAGCTTACGGAGGTTATGACCATTCCCATAGCAGAGGCTGACGGTACAATGTGTGCAGAGTCATCTGTAAAAGTAGTGGAAGAAGCCAAAAAGTATGACTGCCTTGTTTTGGGGTGCGGTCTTGGTAATAATGAAAATACAAAAGCTTTTGTGAATAATGTGCTTGAAAACGCAGAAGGTCCAATGGTGGTTGATGCCGACGGACTTAACTGTATGGATAAAGATGTTCTGAAAAAAACAAAAAATCATATTGTTATAACGCCTCACCTTGGTGAAATGGCAAGGCTTACCGGCTTTGATGTTGATTACATAAAATCAAACCTTTGCGAAGTCGCTTTGAATTTTGCCAAGGAATATAATGTTACGGTTGTTTTAAAATGTGCTACAACAGTTGTTGCATTTCCTCACGGACAAATACATATAAATACTAAGGGCAACAGCGGTATGGCTACTGCGGGAAGTGGCGATGCTCTTGCAGGCATTATAGGTTCGTGTATAGCATCTGGAATTAAGTTTGAAGACGCAGTAGTAAATGGTGTGTATCTTCACTCTGCGGCAGGAGATGCGGCGGCAGAAGCACTTGGTAAAGAGTTTATGTCTGCAACAGATATTACAGAATATCTTAAATTTGTCTTATAATAACAGGAAGGAAAGTGTTTTTTATGAGAACCTGGTGTGATATTTCACTTGATAATCTTAAACATAATATAGAGCAGATAAAAAATAAGGTTTCAGATAATGTTAAACTTTGTGGCATAGTAAAGGCTAATGCTTACGGTCACGGTGTGGAAGAAATTGCCGCAAATCTGGTGGAACAAGGGTTTGACTACCTTGCGGTTGCATTTATAGATGAAGCAGTAGAACTTCGTCTGTGCGGATTTGAACAGTCTGTTTTAATTCTCGGTAACACTCCAAAAGACACCGTCGATCAGGTTATTGAATATAATGTTACTGCATCGGTTTATAATAAAGAAACGGCAGAAATACTTTCTGCTGAAGCTGTAAAGCAGGGCAAAATTGCTAAAATTCACCTAAAAATTGACACAGGAATGTCAAGAATTGGTTTTCTGCCAAACAGTCAGAGTATAGATGAAATTGTAAGTGTTTCAAAACTACCGAATATTGAAATTGAGGGTATTTTTACTCATTTTGCTTGTTCTGATTCTGACGACAAAACAATGACTTTAAAACAATTTGATAAATTTATGAATGTTGTATCGGAACTTGAAAATCATGGTATTAAAATTCCTATAAAGCATTGCTGTAACAGTGCTGCAATTATAAATTATCCCCAAATGCATCTTGATATGGTAAGAGCGGGAATTATTCTTTATGGTATGTACCCATCGGATATTAAATATGATATTGATTTAAAGCCGCTTATGAATTTTAAAACATCGGTTATAAATGTAAAAACATTACAAGCCGGTGAAACAATAAGCTACGGTGCAACCTATACAGCAGAAAAGACTATGAGGGTTGCAACAATTGCGGTAGGATATGCCGACGGATATTCCAGGTTGCTTTCAAATTGCGGCAGAGTTCTGGCAAAAGGACAGTTTGCAAATATTGTAGGAAGAATTTGTATGGATCAATGTATGATTGATGTAACAAATGTTCATAATATAAGCATAGGTGATGAAGTAATTTTGTTTGGCGCCGATGAAAATGAAAATTTGCCTATAGAGGAGCTTGCCGTTAAATTGGGGACAATTAACTACGAACTTCCATGCATTATCAATAACCGCGTACCCAGATGCTATACAAAAGACAACAAAAGAATAAAAATTCACAACAATTTATCTGTTGTAAAATCCCTTTAATTGACATTGACCGGAATACATAAAGGGTGTATAATAGAGATTGGAAAATGTGTCTTTTGGCAGTGCAGTTAGGGGGCGGTTGTTGTGGCAGAAACGGAAAAGGATTTTGTAGATATCCCTGATTCATTATTGGATAATAACCTTGAAAAAGATTATATAATAAAAGAATATATAGCAGGAAGAAAGAAAAAAGAAGTCTGCGATGAACTTAAAAAGGGTTACAAGGAAATGGCGGCAGTAAACCTTGAATGGGCAGAAACTTGCCTTGAAGCCGACAACGAATGTCAGCTTAATTATGAGGAAAAACTTTCGGAGTGTGAATAATGTGATTGTTAAAAGGGGAGATTTGTTTTACGCTGATCTTAGTCCGGTTGTGGGGTCTGAACAGGGTGGTATTCGTCCTGTGCTTATAGTACAAAATGATGTTGGAAACAAGTACAGTCCCACAATTATTGCTGCTGCGGTTACTTCGCAGATTAATAAGGCTAAAATGCCTACACATATAGAAATAAGTGCTGAAACGTATGGACTTGTTAAAGATTCTGTTATTTTGATGGAGCAGATACGGACTATTGACAAAAAGCGTTTGAAAGAAAAAATAGGGCATGCAGACGAGGAGCTTATGCAAAGAGTCAATAAGGCTTTATCTGTAAGCTTTGCTCTTGAAAATTGAGAGGAGTTTTACTTATGAAAAAAATTACAATTACCCTGGTGGCTGTTGCTTTGATTTTAGCATCTGCAGGTGCCGTGTGCCTGTATGCAGAGCCAGGTGACAGCAGTGACCCTATTATAACTTTAAGCTATGTTGAGGACGTTGTTAAAAAAGAACTTTCATTTCAGATTGTCAATATGAATAAGGGCGATGTTTTAATAGGTGAAGCAGGTACTGAAATAATACTTCGTATGGGATCCGCACAAATTATTGCTACTGAAAAAGGAGGTCTTGCAGACCTTACTGCAGGTGCTGACTTGCCTGACGGTACAAATATGCCTTCTAACCACCATCTTGTAATTCCTGTTGATGACGGTAGAGGCATAAAAGCTGAAAATACAGTAATTGTAATGGTTAAAGGTGATTTTGAACTTAAATAATGGCGGAAATGTAAAAAGAAACAAATTTATTTGAATAACAAGCAAACAACTCGAATTTTCGGGTTGTTTTTTTGTTGACATTTTCGCATTTTTGTTTTATAATAATATTTGAACAATCGTTCAAATGTTTGAATTTGGAGGTGTATTATGGCAGAAGGAGTACCAAGCTGTGAATATATGCATGTTCACGAGGATTTGGTTAAAAAGGTGGAGGAAGCTATGCCTCTTGAGGAGGAGCTTTTTGACCTTGCTGAACTTTTTAAAATATTCGGAGACAGCACCAGAATAAAAATTTTGTATGTGCTTTTTGAAACGGAAATGTGTGTATGTGATATTGCACAACTTCTTAATATGACAGTTTCTGCAATATCTCACCAACTTAGAATATTAAAGCAGGCACGCCTTGTTAAATTCCGCAAAGAGGGGAAATCTGTTTTTTATTCTCTGGCAGACGATCATATTAAAAAGATTATAGACAACGGCATTGAACATATAAATGAATAGGAGTGATTATATTGAAAAAATATTTAAAATGAATGATCTGGACTGTGCACATTGTGCAGACAGAATGGAGCAGGCTATTGCCAAAATAGATGGTGTAAGCTCTGTTTCCGTAAACTTTATGGCACAGAAAATGGTAATAGAGGCAGCAGACGTAATTATTATGGATGACAAACCCTCTAAAATTTTAAAGGCGATAATGGTTGCAACCAAAACCCGAAGAATAGTTTTTCAAAACATTGTTTTTGCACTTGGCATTAAATTTGCAGTAATGCTTTTAGGCGCATTTGGACTTGCAAATATGTGGATAGCAGTTTTTGCAGATGTTGGTGTTTCTGTAATAGCTATTTTAAATGCAATGAGAACATTAAAAGATTAATTAAAAGAGGTGTCGCAATTTAGCGTCAGCCACATAAGGAAGTTTTTTATGGAGTAGTTCCAAGAACAAGGAACTACTCCATTTTCCTTGTTATCCGACCTTGTACATCTGCGGATTTTCTTGGATTTTGTTTATTATATCCAATATTTCTTTTTCATCAGGAATATCAATCATTCCAACGGCGGTAAAATAAATATCAACCTTCACATGACAATGGCCGTCATATTTGTCGTTGTTGTGAACCTCTATCCGTTGTATCAGAGAATTAACTATTGTTGGCGTAAGCTCCCGGAAATCAGTTAGCTCTCTCAAAGTTTTTAGCAAAAGTCGCATATCAATATTCTGTTGTTCTGCCTTTTCTAATTCCTTTTCGCTATTGGATATTGTTTCGATAAGCTCCCTTTGTTCATTCTCATACATAGAAGCCATACGGGAATATCTGTCATCACTTAATTTTCCCAAGATATTGTCCTCGTAAATTCGGGATATTATCACATCAAGTTCAGCTATTCTTCTTTTGCCGCTTTCAACTTTGGCTTTAAGTTTTTGAAGTTCATTTTTTCTCACTGTTTGATTTTTGGTTGCCATAAGGTATAAAAACACAGGCTCATAACATCTTACAAAATCAGCCAAGTTGCTTATTGCTTCAAAAACAATTCTTTCAAGAACAATATCTCTTATGAAGTGTATTTGACACTCACCTCGACCACTCTTGTAATTTGAACATCTGAAATGCTCCTGCTGTCGTGTCATACTTTTAGCGGCGGCAAAATGCAGTTTTGCTCCGCAATCGGGACAATAAACCAATCCTGAAAACAGACTTGTTCTGCCCGTAGATGTTGGTCTTCTTTTATGCTGACGAAGTTCCTGAACTCTGAGCCATAAATCCTCAGTTATTATCGCATCTTGTGTGTTAGGGATAATTTGTTGCTCATCTTCGGATTTATGAATAACCTTATGTACCTTGTAGCTTACAGTTGTTGTCTTAAAGTTCACAGTACATCCCGTGTATTGCCTGTTGTCAATAATTCCTGCAACCGTTGCAGGATCCCAATAATATGGTTTCTCAGGATATTTATGAGTCGTTGATAATCCTTTGTCTATCTTGTATGCGGTAGGAATAAGGATTTTTTCTTGCTCTAACTGACGGGCAATCTGTGCAATTCCACGACCTGCAAGAGATAATGAAAATATCTTTCTTACAACCTCTGCGGCTTCTTCATCAATTACCCATTTTTCTTTATCTTCGAGAGATTTCATATAGCCATAAGGAACTGTTGAACTTATACGCTTTCCGCTTGCAGCTTTCATCTGACATACTGCACGAATTTTTTTGCTTGTCTGTGCAGCATACCATTCGTTAAATATATTGTTGAACGGCATCATTTCTGTACCACCATTTTGAGAGGTATCCACATTTTCCTGAATAGCA
>CAZNKU010000040.1:0-12015 GCA_964573775.1 uncultured Clostridiaceae bacterium
AAGGTAATGCTGATGAATTTATAGATAGTATTCAAAAAAAGGAATTTTCTTTTCCTGTCATTGCAAGGGTTATAATTGATGAAGTGTTGGAGCATTATGTAGTTGTATATAAAATCACAAACAAGTACATATATGTTGCTGACCCCGGCAGCGGAAAGAAAAAATATATATACGATGAATTTTTTAATATTTGGACAGGACACATTGTAGCATTTGAAAAAACAGCGAATTTCAAAGAAGCAAATGAATGTAAAGGAACACTCACACGATTTGTTAAATTAGTAACCAATCAAAAGAAATTACTTTTTGCAGTTTTCTTTATTTCGCTCATTATTTCCTTAATTGGTGTGTTGGGTGCTTTTATTTTTCAGATAATAATTGATGGCATTGAAACCGGGCAAACAGACGGATTTTTAGGTTTAACTTTAGGTCAGATTTGTATTGGAATAATAGTATTGTATTTATTCCAAATGATTATAAATATTCTAAGAGGATATTTTCTGTCTGTTCTATCAAAAAATGTGGATTTACCGCTTATGTTAAACTATTATAATCACATCGCCGATTTACCAATAAAACATTTAAGCGGAAGAAAAACAGGAGAACTGATGTCCCGATTTAATGACGCATCAAGCATTAAAGATGCTATTTCGAGTGCGACACTATCCCTTATGCTTGATACACTTATGGTTGTTCTATGTGTATTTATATTATATGCACTTAACCCTGTTTTATTTTTTATTACATTATTTATCGTTATAGCGTATGTAATAGTTGTTATTTGCTTTCTCAATCCCATAAAGGATATCAACGAAAAACTTATGGAAGAAAATGCAGAGGTAACTTCGTACTTGAAAGAATCGGTTGACGGAATTGAAACTGTAAAGGCTTTTGGAGCTGAAAACATAATAAAAGAAAAGACGGCAAGCAAATTTACAAAGTTTGTCAAAAAATCTATGAAAGGCTCTATTATTTACACCGTACAGGATAGCCTATCGGGATTAGTAGCTTCTGTTGGAGTTATTGTTCTTTTATGGAGTGGCACACATCTTTTTATGAACAATGTTATTTCGCTTGGAACTTTGATAACATTTTATTCGTTGCTCGGTTATTTTTTAGGCCCTATTCAGCGCTTGATAGATTTGCAGCCAGTGCTTCAAACTGCTATAGTGGCTGCAGACAGATTAAATGATATTCTTGATTTGGAAACCGAAAAAGACACAACAGAAAAAATAGAACTTGACAATAACATTGAAATAAAAAATGTTAGTTTTCGCTATGGAAACAGAGAACTTGTATTGCAAAGTATTTCTATGAATATAGCACAAGGAGAAACAGTTGCATTAGTCGGTGAAAGTGGCTCGGGAAAAACAACTCTTGCAAAACTGTTGATGGCATTTTATGAGCCGGAAGAAGGACAGATTTTAATTGGTGGGAAAAATATAGCTAAATTAAATCCTCGAAGTGTCAGAGAAAATATCGCATATATTTCGCAAGATGTATTTCTTTTCTCTGATTCCATAAAAAACAATCTTACACTTGGAAACAAGGATATTCCTATGGAAGAAATTGAAAATGCTTGTAAATTAAGTATGGCAGATGAATTTATTAAGAAGATGCCTATGGGTTACAACACTCTGATTGGCGAAAATGGATACGATTTATCCGGCGGGCAAAAACAACGACTCGCAATAGCAAGAGCCTTATTAAAGAATCCTAAAATACTTATTATGGACGAAGCTACAAGTAATCTTGATACTGTAACAGAAAAAAGTATTAAAGAAACCATTGATAATTTAAGTGGTAGTATTACGTGCATAATTATAGCACACAGATTAAGCACTATAAGAAACTGTGATAAAATATTTGTTATGGAGAATGGAAAAGTTGCAGAAAACGGAAATCATAATGAACTGATAAAAAAGAATGGGATTTATAAAAAATATTATGAAACGAATTAAGTAAGCTTTATATTGTCCGGCACTGTAACAAGCAGGGAAGATGTATATCATCTTCCCAAATATTTAGGATATCCTAAGACCTTATATAGCGGAACGACACGCAGGTCGTTCCCTACGATAAAAGGCAGAAACGATTGATTTCGTTTCTGCCTTTAAAATTACTGTCCTTTAGAGTACACTGCTTACAGGTGTCCTTTTTTATGGCGGAGAGAGAGGGATACAGCCGCTTCGCGTCTTATTTACTTGGCGACCCAAATGTTTACACATTTCGGTACCCGCCTGCGTACCTGCTTCGCTAAAAACGATTATCAATCGTTTTATTAACGCTCGCAGCCCCCTCGGGGTTCGAATCCCTCCAAATTAAAAATAGAGGCACCCAAGTATGGGGACCTCTATTCTTGGCGGAGAGAGAGGGATACAGCCGCTTCGCGCCCTATTTACTTGGCGACCCAAATGTTTACACATTTCGGTACCCGCCTGCGTACCTGCTTCGCTAAAAACGATTATCAATCGTTTTATTAACGCTCGCAGCCCCCTCGGGGTTCGAATCCCTCCAAATTAAAAATAGAGGCACCCAAGTATGGGGACCTCTATTCTTGGCGGAGAGAGAGGGATTCGAACCCTCGAAACGCTATCAACGTTTACACGAGTTCCAGTCGTGCGCCTTCGACCAGCTCAGCCATCTCTCCACGACTTTTACATTATATCAAAAGTTTTTAATAAAATCAAGTAAAATTTTTATTTTGTTGAAAAATAAAATATTGTTTGGTATAATAAAGACAACATTTGCAGAATGGAGTGGTTTTGTGGTTAATTTGGGAAACAGCTGGGATGCCCTTTTAAAAGACGAATTTGAAAAAGATTATTATCTGAAATTAAGACAGTTTTTAAAACAGGAATACAGCACACAAACCATATTTCCACACATGGATAATATTTTCAATGCACTTAAATATACGGCTTATGAGGATGTAAAGGCGGTTATTTTGGGTCAGGACCCATATCACGGAGATGGACAGGCACATGGGATGTGCTTTTCTGTACAAAAGGGAATTGAGCCACCACCATCTTTGAAAAATATATTTAAGGAATTAAATTCCGACCTTGGTATTGCTACACCAAATCACGGAGAGCTTACTGCCTGGGCAAAGCAGGGTGTACTTATGCTCAACACTGTGCTTACAGTGCGAAAAGGTATGGCAAACAGCCACAGAGGTATGGGTTGGGAAATTTTTACCGACAAAATTATAGAATTTTTAAATGTACGTGAAAAACCTATTGTCTTTTTGCTTTGGGGAAGTCCTGCAAGAGCAAAGAAAAAGCTTATCACAAATCCTAAACACTTTATTCTTGAAACTGTTCATCCAAGTCCTTTAAGTGCATATAACGGCTTTTTCGGTTGCAAGCATTTTTCAAAAACAAACGAGATTTTAAAAAGTATAGGAAGTAAGGAAATTGATTGGAGACTTGACTGATGGATTTCAGATTTGCAGATAAAAATGATTGCGGAAAAATTTTGTATTTTATAAAAGAACTTGCGGAATATGAAAAAATGTCCGATGATGTTGTGGCAACAGAGCAGTTGCTTGAGGAATGGATTTTTGAAAAGAAAAAAGCAGAGGTTATATTTGTACTTGAAAATGGAAAAGAAGTTGGGTTTGCTTTGTTTTTCCACAACTTCTCAACTTTTTTAGGACGTGCCGGTATATATCTTGAAGATTTATTTGTGCTGCCGGAATACCGTGGTAAAGGCTACGGCAAGGGGATTTTAAAACAGCTTGCCAAAATAACGGTTGAACGTGGTTGCGGTCGCCTTGAATGGTCATGTCTTGACTGGAACAAGCCGAGTATTGACTTTTACCTGTCGCTTGGTGCCGTACCGATGGATGAATGGACGGTTTACCGCTTAACAGGCGATACGCTTACTAAAATGGCTGAATAAAGAAATCTATAGGAAGATGTGCTTTAATGCACATCTTTTCTTTTGTTGAAGGATGGGTAAATACCATTTCACTACAGTGCAGTAGTGTTCTTGTATTTTCTTCCTTGCCATATAAATAATCACCGTAAAGAGGATGTCCGATGTGTGCCATATGTACCCTTAGCTGATGTGTTCTGCCCGTTTGTGGGCACAACTTTACAAGGGTGCAATCTTTTTCGGATTTTATGGGAGAATATATTGTTTTTGCATACTGACCGTCAGGGGATATAATTCTTTTTATGCCTCTGACCGTTTCTTTTTTTATATTTGCTTCAATTGTGCTGTCATTTTCCAAAATACCACAGCAAATTGCCATATATGTTTTTTCAATTTCCTTGTTTCGTATCTGACGGTTTAACATTTCTGCGGAATATCTGTTTTTTGCAATCAACACTATGCCTGTTGTATCCTTGTCAAGTCTGTTTACTGCACGGAAAACAAAGCCATTACCCAAATAACCGCAAACAAGATTTGCCAATGTATCATTTAAGTGATGCCTTGTAGGGTGTGTAGGCATATTTGCAGGCTTGTTTACTGCAATAATATCCTCATCTTCAAACAGAATATCAAGCTCACCTTTTATGGAAATAATGTCGTTTATTTCCGTTTCGGGAATAAGTATTTTTAAATCATCACCTGTTTTAAGTTCTTTTCTTACTGTGCAGCATGTATCATTTACCTTTATAAATTCTCCTTTTTTAAGGTCTGCAACCAATTTGTCGGAAAGTTCAAGAACGTTAAACAAAATATGTTTTACGGTTTTGTTATTAAGTTGTTCTGTTATTTTGATTTCAAGTGTTTTCATATTTTCATTTTATCAGCTATTTACTTGTTTGTCAAAATGTGTTAAAATGAATTGAATTTGGGGGTATTTTTATGATTAAAGGGGTAGTTTTTGACCTTGACCATACATTGTTTGACAGATATGCAACCTTTGAAGAATGTGCACCTTTGTGGTATGAAAGATTTCAAAAATATATGGCACATGGCTTGGGTATTGAAGATGTTACAGTAACTATGACTTATGCCGATAAAAATTACAACCATTTCGGTTGGGGTACTGTGTTGCAGTATCTTAATGAAAGTGGATTCTTTCGTGAACCAATGGAGCTTGATGAATATGAGGAATATATATATGAGGGTTTTTCAAAATTTGCCGTGCCTTTTACTTTTACAGACGACCTTTTTGAAAAATTATGGAATATGGACCTGAAAATCGGACTTATAACCAATGGGAGTGAAGAAGTTCAGCAAGCCAAATTAAAAATGCTTGGTTTTGAAAGAAAATTTGACGAAATCATAATTTGTTCAACTCCTGAAATGAGAAAGCCTAATTTGTTGCCATTTGAAACTATGGCTCAAAAATTGAAGATTTCACCAAATGAGCTAATGTATGTGGGTGACCATCCGAAAAATGATGTGGATGCATCTCGGCGTGCAGGTTATACACCTGTGTGGGTGCGCACTTCGGGAATATGGGGATATAAGGATATAGAAAAATGTGAACTTCAGGTAGATACAGTTGCGGAAATTCCGAAAATTGTCAAAAAGTTAAACAGATAGTTTTAGGAGGAACGCCAAAAGCGTTCCTTTTTAATGCAGAATGCAGAACGTAGAGTGCAGAATTGTTGTTGAAACACTTTGTGTTTCTTTTGGATTTATAGTTAAAAAAAGAAATGCAGGGCATTTCGACAATAACTCTGCATTCTTCATTCTTAATTTTGCATCCCTTTATCAGTTTTGTTTTCTTACGATTTTATATTCATCACCGTCACGAAAATACGGACAGTCTTTTAAAGTGTTTGTCATAAATCTTGACATTTCGTCTTCGTCAAGACTTACATCGCAAACATAACATTCATATTCTTCATCGTAAAAGTAATTTGCACAGTATTCACAGCATTTGTTGGACATTTATATAGCTTCTCCTTCTGCATTGAATAAAGGAAGAGGAGCCAAAACAGTAATGTCATCTCTTTCTATTGCATCACCTTCTGCAAGTATTGCCATTTTGCCCACAATATTTCCGCCTGCCTTGTTAACAAGCTCTTCAATAGCTGCCAATGATTCCCCTGTGCTTATAACATCGTCTACAATAAGTACACGTTTGCCTTTCATAAGCTCAACTTCTGCTTTACCTATACACAATGACTGTGTGTGTGCAGTGGTTATGGAGTCTACATTTGTTGTAATAATGTCTTCCATATAAATTTTCGGGCCCTTTCTTGCAATTACATATTCATTCTGACCGGACTGACGTGCCATTTCATATATAAGAGGAATACTTTTGCATTCTGCGGTAATCATAATGTCATACTCGGGCGCTTTTTTCAAAAGCTCTGTTGCACACGCCTTTGTTATTTCCACATCACCAAAAAGTATAAATGCGGCTATGTACAAATTTTCGTTAACAGGGAAAAGGGGAAGGTCGCGTTTTAAACCTGCAATTTCCATTGTGTATGTTTTTTTCATAAAATCAAGTCCTTTCAAAATTACTTAATAAATTTCTGATAGTATTCAACAGCCATTTTGTCGCAACGTTCATTTTCAGGATGCCCTGCATGGCCTTTTACCCAGTTATATTCCATTTCGTGGGTTTGGGTAAGCTGTAAAAGTCTTTCCCAAAGGTCGGGGTTTAGTGCCGCATCCTTTTTGTTACGCATCCAGCCGTTTTGCTTCCACTTTTCTGCCCAACCCTGCTGGAGTGCATCTATTACATATTTGGAGTCGCTTGTTAACACAACGTGACATGGTTCATTTAATGCTTCAAGTCCCTTTATAACGCCCAAAAGCTCCATACGGTTGTTGGTGGTGTTTTCGTCACCGCCGCATATTTCCTTTTCATACTTACCGTATTTCAAAATTGCACCGTATCCGCCGGGACCGGGGTTGCCGCTGCATGCACCGTCTGTGTACAGATATACTGTTTTCAAGCTGTTCACCTCCCAATATCTTGTACCATTTTAAGTATAGCAGAAAAAAATACTCTTTACAAGTATTTTATTTTGGTGTAAAATAATAATGTTGAATAATTAAACGAAAGGTAGTTTTTTAAATATATGAAGAAACAGTATGACGATAGTTCCATATCATCATTAAAAGGCGCGGACAGAGTACGACTTCGTCCCGGTGTTATATTCGGCTCTGACGGCCTGGACGGCTGTTGCCATTCTATGTTTGAAATTCTTTCAAACTCCATTGACGAAGCACGTGAAGGCTACGGTAATTTAATAGACATTACCCGCTTTAACGACAACAGCATTCAGGTAGAAGACCACGGTCGTGGTATTCCCGTTGGTTATAACGAAAAGGAAGAAAAGTTTAACTGGGAACTTGTATTCTGCGAACTGTATGCTGGTGGTAAATACAATAACAATTCCGGTGATAACTATGAATATTCACTTGGTCTTAATGGTCTTGGTGCCTGTGCTACACAGTATTCCTCGGAATATATGGATGTAGAAGTACGCCGTGACGGACAAGTGCACAAGCTTCACTTTGAAAAGGGTGAAAATATAGGAGGCTTACAGTCAGAGCCTACACGTTTTAAGGCTACGGGGACAAAGATTAAGTGGCGTCCTGACCTTGACGTCTTTACAGATATTGCAATTCCTGCTGACTATTTTATAAATGTTCTTAAAAAGCAGGCGGTTGTAAATTCGGGACTTAAATTTGTATTCCATAATCAGAATGAAGACGGCACATTTACCGACCACGAATTTGTTTATGAAAATGGTATTATAGACTATGTAAACGAGCTTGCAGGTGAAAAATCACTTTCAAGTCCTATGTTTTTTGAAACAGAGCGCAAAGGCCGTGACCGTGAGGACAAGCCTGAATATAAGGTTAAGCTTTCCGTTTCATTCTGTTTCAGTAATGAATATAACGCGTTGGAATATTATCATAATTCAAGCTTTTTGGAACATGGCGGTTCTCCCGACAGAGCTGTAAAGAGTGCCTTTGTTGCCGTAATAGATCAGTATATAAAGCAGACGGATAAGTATAAAAAGAACGAAACAAAAATAAAGTTTGAAGATGTTGCGGACTGTCTGTGTCTTGTAAGTAACTCATTCTCAACAGTTACAAGCTACGAAAATCAGACTAAAAAGTCTATCACAAACAAATTTATTCAGGAGGCAATGACAGACTTTTTAAGAGAAAATCTTAACATTTATTTTATTGAAAATAAGGTAGATGCAGAAAAGATTGTTGATCAGGTGCTTATAAACAAGCGTAGCCGTGAAAATGCCGAAAAGACAAGAATAAATGTCAAAAAGATGCTTACAGGCAACACAGACGTGCTTACAAAAGTACCAAAGTTTGTAGACTGCCGTTCCAAAGATATTACAAAACGAGAGGTTTATATAGTGGAGGGTGACTCTGCTCTTACAAGCTGTAAGCTTGGCCGTGACAGTGAATTTCAGGCTATTATTCCTGTAAGAGGTAAAATCCTTAACTGCTTAAAGGCAGATTATGACAAGATTTTTAAGAGTGAAATTATAACAGACCTTTTAAAAGTTTTGGGTTGCGGTGTAGAGGCTAATTCAAAGCACAACAAGGATTTTAATACATTTGAGCTTGAAAACTTGCGTTGGAGCAAGGTTATAATCTGTACCGATGCCGATGTTGACGGTTTCCAGATTCGTACACTTATCCTTACAATGCTATACAGACTTGTACCTACTTTAATTGAAAAGGGTTATGTCTATATAGCAGAATCTCCGCTTTTTGAAATTAACTATAAGGATAAAAAAGAGGAAAAAACTGAATTTGCATATTCCGAAACGGAAAAGAATGAAATTTTGGATCGTATAGGTGATGCGAAATATTCTATTCAGCGAAGCAAAGGTCTTGGTGAAAACCAGCCGGATATGATGTGGCTTACAACCATGTGCCCCGAAACAAGACGCCTTATCCGCGTAATGCCCGATGAGGCAGCACTTGCCCAGGCAAAATTTGAACTCCTTTTGGGTGACGACCTTGCAGGCAGAAAAGAACATATCGCCAAAAACGGGGGCAAGTATCTTGAAATGATTGATGTTTCTTAATATTAAAAACCTGTTTTGCTTATGCAAAACAGGTTTTTTTCAGCAAATCAGTTTATCAGCAACAGTCGTTATCGCAACCGCATCCGTTTGAAATGCCTGTGTTGCCGCATCCGTTATTGCAGAAAATCAACAAGAAAAGGATGATGAACCAAAGAATAGTATCGTTACCGTTAAAAAGACTGCAACCGTTGTTGCAACCGCAGTTATTACCAAACAAATTCATAAATGAATCCTCCTTAAATTTTATTACAGTACATATTATGTTGAGCTATTTTTTTGTGTTACTGTTGAGATTTTTCAAAAAATATAGTATTATAGTTTAAGGGAGGTGATGAGTTGAAACTGAATATGCCCAATTATGTTAAAAAAGTTATGGATGCTTTGAATAAAAACGGCTTTGAAGCCTTTGTGGTAGGCGGCGCTGTCCGAGATGCAATGCTTGGGCAAAGCCCTGACGACTGGGATGTTACCACAAATGCTGTGGCAGAGCAGACCAAAGAATGTTTCGACCATCACTTTGATACAGGCATAAAGCACGGTACAATAACCGTGCTTATGGACAAAAAGCCTGTAGAAGTTACTACCTACCGCATTGACGGAGAATATAAGGACAACCGCAGACCTGAAGCGGTTACTTTTACAACAGATATTAAAGAGGATTTGAAAAGACGAGATTTTACAATAAATGCAATGGCATATAATGATGATGTTGGTCTTGTGGATTTGTATGGTGGAGCAGAGGATTTAAAAAACAAAGTTATCCGCTGTGTGGGTGATGCTGATACCCGTTTTAACGAAGATGCACTTAGAATTATGCGTGCAATTCGTTTTGCCGCAAGGCTTGGCTTTGAAATTGAGGAAAAAACCTTTGAATCAATTAAGAAAAACAGGGAATTGCTTAAAAATATAAGTGTTGAAAGAATACAGACAGAACTTGTAAAAATGCTTGAAACAAGTGATGATTTAAGCTTGCTTTTTAAAAGCGGTGTTTCCAAGGTTATACTGCCGGAAGTGAATTTTGGTGATATTAAATTAAATGTACCCTGCGACAGAGAATTAAAGCTTGCCGCACTGCTATACAATGTTGATGATTCACGGGATATTTTTAACCGCCTTAAATTTGATAACAACACAAAGCACAATGTTTTGAAAATTATCGAATGCTCGCGAGAAAGTGCGGAAATTACAGATTATAAAATTAAAAAAATGCTTAACAAATACGGTGATGAATTATTTAATAAAACACTTGTTGTTATGGAATGTTACGGAAATGATGTACTGCCACAAAAAGAAATTTTTGAAAGGGTAAAAACCGAGCCTTACAGACTTAAAGACCTTGCCGTAACAGGAAATGACATTATGAATTTGGAAATAAGAGGAACGGAAGTAGGCAGGGTTATGAATGCACTTTTAGATAAAGTAATGCAAAACCCTGAACTTAATTTAAAAGAAAAATTATTGGATATTGCATTATCTTATAAAATGTGATAAAATACTAAGGCAGATTAAATGTAAAGGAAGTAAAAAATATGTCAGGACATAGTAAATGGGCAACCATTAAAAGAAAAAAGGGTGCAAACGATGCACAAAGAGGTAAAATATTTACAAAATTGGGAAGAGAGCTTGCAGTAGCTGTTAAAACAGGCGGAAGCCCTGACCCTTCAATAAACTCAAGACTTAAGGACGTTATTGCAAAATGTAAGTCTAACAATATGCCTAACGATACAATTATGAGAAGTATCAAAAAGGCTTCAGGCGAAGGTAACGCAAATACTTATGAAGAAAACATATACGAAGGCTACGGTCCTAACGGTGTTGCCGTTATCGTAGAAACTCTTACAGATAACAAAAACAGAACTGCCGCAGATATGCGTCATTATTTCGATAAATTCGGCGGAAACCTTGGTACAAGCGGATGCGTAATGTTTATGTTTGATAAAAAGGGTATTATCCTTATTGAAAACGATGGTTCTTTGGATGAAGAACAGGTTATGATGGATGCCTTAGAAGCAGGTGCAGATGATGTGGAATCAAACGAAGACGGTTTTGAAATCACAACAGACCCTTCCAATGTTTCTACTGTAAGTGAAGCATTGGAAGGTATGGGCTATGCCATTGCTCAGGCTGAGGCACAGTATGTACCGCAGACAGAAACTGCACTTTCAGACGAGCACGATATTTTGATGATGAATAAGCTTATTGAACATCTTGAAGATAGCGATGACGTACAGAATGTATGGCATAACTGGGAAAACCCAACCGATGAGTAATTCAGGGATGTAAAAATGGTCCTGAACACAAAAGGTAAAATAAGGATTTATAGGAATAAGTAAGGTCGAAATACCGCTTTTGCGGTATTTCTCTTTTTTAACACCTTTTGTTATTGCCAAACACTCACCTGCGGAGTATCTATATACACCTTTGGCTTGGTTTGTCAATTCAGAACAATTTTTCCTATCCCTTTGGGACAGCATTTTTTGTTTATGTATAAAAAATAACTAAAATGAATAATATTTTAATAAAATTTCTATTCAAGTGGTAAAAAAATATATAAATACTTAATTTACTATTGAAATATGAAAAAAATAGGTGTAAAATATTCATATATTAGAATTGGAGGAGTTAAAAATGTTCAAAAATGCATATTTGGAAAATTTGATGGAAACAGTTATAAAGCGTAATCCTGCTGAACCTGAATTCCATCAGGCAGTACGTGAAGTACTTGAATCTTTGGAACCGGTTATCGATGCTCATCCGGAATATATTGAAAAAGGTGTTATAGAAAGCCTTGTAGAACCTGAAAGAGTTATTTATTTCAGAGTTCCCTGGATAGACGACAACGGCAAGCCACAGATTAACCGCGGTTTCCGTGTACAGTTCAACAGTGCAATTGGTCCATACAAGGGCGGTATCAGATTCCATCCGTCAGTATACTCAGGCATTATTAAGTTCCTTGGTTTTGAACAGATTTTCAAAAACTCACTTACAGGTCTTCCTATCGGCGGCGGTAAGGGTGGTTCTGACT
>CAZNKU010000041.1:0-11944 GCA_964573775.1 uncultured Clostridiaceae bacterium
GTTTGTAAGGGTAAAAGTCAAGAAAAAGTTGCGTTTAGTTTTACAATTAAGGAAAGACAAAAAAATAAAGCTGTCCGATTTTTCGGACAGCTTTATTTAAAAGTTTAACTATTCAATTATTTTTCTTCTTCGGAATCAGATTCTTCATCTTCTTCAACTTCGTCTTCTACATCATCTTCATCGTCAGATTCTTCGTCAAGTTCTTCCTCTTCATCATAATCGATTCCCGCTTCATCAACCAACTCTTCAAAAACCTCATCTTCACTTACAAATTTTTCATCCTTAAGTGATTTTTGTTCGTTAACAGTTTTCTTGTTTTTAAGGGAAAGACCTATAATCCATACTGCCAATACTATCACAGCCAAGATCATAACCACAATAAGTACATTTATCAGATTAATGTGACGATTTACGAAAACAAATGAATTCTGCTGACCAACTACAGCATCAATTTTTTTGGTTTTATCATCAAATTTAAATACAAAAGTATATACTACATCGCCTTTTTCAAGTCCTGAATCTGTCAAGTCACCTGCAATATAAAAATAATATTCCTTATCAAAGAAGAAACCTTCTTCATAAAAATGTCCAATACCTGTTTGAACAAGTTCTTCCTGAGTAATCATCATTTTAGAAAGAGACAACGCCTTCTGTTCTTCAAAAGTAGTTTCTTCTACAGCCTGACCGTACATAGTATACATTTGAGAGTAGTATGTCAATGTATCATCGTTTGCTGTAATAAGAGCTTCTACGCCGATTTTACCCTTGTCTTCGCCTTCTTTTTCAGTAAAATCAAAAACAATATACTGAGCAATACTTGTTTCATCAACACCAGCAGGCAAACCGTTTGAATTTTCAGTTGTAGTTGTTTCCGTTGTTTCAGTTGTTGTAGTTTCATCAGCAAATACTGCATTTGTGCCTATCACAAACACAAGCAAAAGAGCCAACATTAATGATAAAAATCTTTTCATTTTCATTTCTCCTAACAAATAAAATCTTTTTAAATTATACAACTATTACAAAAATTAGTCAATATTATTTTTTCTTTCTTAACATACTGTTTACATCCACTTTTTGAGGAAGCTTCATCTTAACAAGCATTTTTCCGTGGGGAGCAGTATCAATATCATTACCTTTTTCATCCTGCATTGCGTCAACTGTAAATTCTATGGTATCATTTACAGGTTGCATAACCTCAAGAGTTTCACCAACAGAAAACTTGTTTTTCTGCAAGACTACAACATTTCCGTCGTCATCACACTCTTTTACAACACCAACAACCTCGTAATCGCGGATATACGCACTGCTGTCATATACCTGTCCGTCAGATGTGGGTGCGCCATGCCAGAAACCATGAGAATATACTCTGTGACTTACCTTTTTAAGTTCTTCAAGCTGTCTTGGGTCAAACACATATTTGTCGGGATTTTCGTAATATCTGTCGATTTCATGTCTGTATGCTTTTACAGTGTTTGCAACATAATATTCACTTTTTACTCTGCCCTCTATTTTAAAGCTTGTTACACCTGCGTCAACAAGTTCAGGGATAAATTCAATAAGACACAAATCCTTAGAGTTAAAGAAATAACTTCCGTTATCCTCTTCAAAAACCTGTATATATTCACCCGGACGTTTTTCCTCCATCAGATAATATTTCCATCTGCATGGCTGTGCGCAGGCACCTCTGTTTGCTTCTCTGCCTGTCATAAAGCTGCTTAAAAGACATCTGCCGGAATAGGAAACACACATAGCACCGTGTACAAAAAGTTCCAATTCCAGGTCTTTGTCTGTTTTTTTTCGTAGTTCTTTAACCTCAGGATATGACATTTCGCGGGAAAGCACCACTCGTGCAGCCCCAAGCTTGTGCCACATATTTGCACTGGCATAGTTATTGGTATTTGCCTGTGTACTTATGTGTATATCAAGTTTCGGTACAGTGTTTTTAACAATATCAAATGCACCAATGTCGGAAAGTATAACCGCATCTGCACCGTAGGAATATATTTTTTCTGCAAATCTTCCCACATTTTCAAGGTCATTATTTTTCATAATAACATTTGTTGCAACATAAATCTTTTTACCGTTTTCCTTAGCAAAGTCTATACCTCTTTTAAGGTCATCATCAGTAAAATTGTTGCAGGCAACACGCATGGAAAATTCTTCGCCACCAAGATATACTGCATCTGCACCGTACTGTACTGCGGCAACTAATTTGTCATAATCTCCTGCAGGAGCTAATATTTCGGGTTTTTTAATCAATGTAAATTCTCCCATCTGATTCATTTAAGTCTATAGCTTATTGCGGCACCGTCACCTATGGGTACAATAACCGTATTAAGCTCGTCCATATTACATATTGTATCAAGATAATTGCGAAGTCTCCGTATAATGGTGACTTTTCTTCTTTTATAAAGCTCATCAGTAGCAACCATGCCTTTGTAAAGTATGTTGTCACTGAACATTATTCCTCCAACCTTAAGCATACGCATACAATGAGGCAAAAACTCAAGATACTGTCCCTTTGCAGCGTCAACGAATACAAAGTCATACTGACCTTTCAAAGTATCCAGTATTTCAAGGGCATCACCCTGATGAACGTGAATATTATCCTTATGCCCCGCTTTTTCTATATTGGAAAACAACGGTTCAAACATATTTTTATCACGCTCTATTGTGGTAACCTCCGCACCTGCGTTTGCCATTATAATTGACGAATAGCCTATGGCAGAGCCTATTTCCAACACTTTTTTGGAAGGCGACATAAGGATAAGATTTTCAATTAACTTTGCAGTTTCAGGCTGTGCAATGGGAACCTCGTTAATCTTTGCATACTCTTCCATTTCAGCAAGCAGTCCTTCACTTTTCTTCATAGTACGCCTTATGTAACGGGTTATATATTCATAATTAATGTTATGTTCTTCATTATTTTGCATATTCCAAATTCCTTTACTGATTTTGCATTACTGCTCTGTTGTGTTCATCCAATGTACGTGAAAACACATGACCTGTACCGTCGGACTTTGCCACAAAAAAGTAATAATCATGTTCTTCAGGATACAATACAGCCTCTATTGCGCTAAGGCTTGGCGACGCTATCGGTCCAACAGGCAAGCCGGAATATTTATAGGTATTGTAAGGAGAATCAATTTTTGTATCCGCTATGGAAAGTACAGGTTTGCGTTCCTTCAAAACATACTGAACAGTAGCACATGATTCAAGATTCATACCTGTTTTTATGCGGTTATAGAATACACCTGCTACCTTTTTGTGTTCCGATACATTTGCAGCTTCTCTTTCTACAACAGATGCAAGTGTTACAACATCGTGTACCGTCATACCAAGTTCCTTTGCTCTTACTGAATATTCATCCTTATAAAAGCTATCAAAGGTATAAAGCATTTTATCTATTATATCGTGCGCCGATGCTCCGTACTCAAACTCGTATGTGGCAGGGAATAAAAAACCTTCAAGCTTATATCTTACTCCACTTTTTTCCGCAATAAAGTCATAGTCATAATGTCCGTTTTCTGCCGCATCCATAAATTCTCCGGCAGTACAAAGACCTGAATCCTCAAAAGCCTTGGCCATAAGCCGCAGTTCATACCCCTCAGGAATAAGAACCATCACGGTATCTTTTTTTGGTATTTCACATAAAGAGTCACATATTTCGTCATAAGACATAGCAGTATTAAAAACATGTACCCCTGCTTTGAAATCTACCGCACGGTTTCTTGCATAAAAATAAAAGAATTTTTCATAGCTTATAATTTTTTCTTCTTTTAATGTGGCGGCAATTTCTTTTAAGGTTGAGCCTTCGGAAATATCAATGTAAATATCAGTATCATTTCCTCCACATCCACTTATATCAGCAAGACAAAAAAAGCCAACAATAACTGCAATTACAAAAAGTACAGACAGTATCGGAACAATTAACATCTTTAACTTTGTTTTTTTGCGATTTTTTCTTCTGCTCTTTCTCTCAAATATGTCTTTATCTGAATTTTCAATATTTATATTTTCATCATTGGTATTTTCATCAAAATTTTCAAACCTCTCATTGTTTTCCGAAAAACCCACTACACATCACCCTACAATTCTATAAATATAAATCAATATAATAATCAATACAGGAAAATTAAAAAAAGCCTTAAACAATTCAGGTACAATTTCTTTGGAAGCCGTCTTTTTTGTCTTTTTAGAACAAATACCTCTTAACAAGAGCCAGGATAAAACAAAACAAACTCCTGCCAGCACAAGGTAAAATCCAAACCCACCTGCAAAACTACCTACATAGGAAATTTTATCTGCCGCAACGTCCAAAAGTATTCCACCCAGATTAAAGGACAAGTGTACCATAACTCCCGAAAAAACGGAATTTGTATTAATTACAACAATGGCCGTCAATGCTCCAAGTATAGAATGAGCAACTATCGTTGATGGGTCCGAATGCAAAAGCACAAACATTACTGTACTTGTCACAATCGAGAACACATAACCCTTTCTTTTAACTGCCGTAAGGTACATACCTCTTAACAAGAATTCCTCACTTATTGCCGGAACAACACATGTAAAAATAAAAATAATTATAAAGCTTTCAATATCATATGGAATTGTTCCGTAGTACAAAGAAGGTGTAACACCAACAACTTTTTGCCAAATCAGATTACCAACAACAGCTATCGGTTGCAGGCACAGACCAAGTCCGACACATTTCCATACATTTAAAAAACTCATAGACTTAACAGCAAATGTTTTTGCAAAGCCGGATTCATTAAAAAAACACAACAAAACCGTTGGCACACCAACTGCAAAAACTTCCACAATCAATATGTAATTATACTGGTCAAGGGGTTTACTGCTAAATATTCCCCATACACTTTTAGCACAAAGAGAAACAACAAATTGCATCACAAATACCAAAAGCAAAAGCCAGTTGCACATTGACTGTGGCACTATTTTGTTGTTTCTGCTCATAAAATCACCTTACTTATACATTGTGGAAACCGCCATTTTATCCGCAACTTCCTTACCCTTCATATATTCAAGTATTGCCAATGAAAAATCCATAGCAGTACCCATACCTTTAGAAGTAATTACATTGCCGTCTGTAACCACTTTTTCCCCTGTTGCAGCTGCACCTGTAAGGTTTTCCTCAAAACCGGGGAAGCAAGTAGCCTTTTTACCTTCAAGATATCCAAATCTGCCCAAAACTTTAGGTGCAGCACATATAGCACACATTAATTTATCATTTTCGTGTGCATAGCTTAAAAGTTCCTGCACATCCTTACAGTTTTCCAGGTTGTCTGCACCTGGCATACCGCCGGGCAAAATTACAGCCTCTATACTGTCATAGTCTGCATTTTCAATAATATCATCTGCGTCCACCATAATATTATGTGCCCCACACACGCACAAATCACCGTTAACAGAATATGTCTTTACCTCAATACCCGCACGACGCAGGATATCAACGGGAGTAAGTGCCTCAATTTCTTCAAAACCGTCTGCCAACAATAATGCCACCATTGTTGTCATCTCCTTATAACTTTGTATTTTTCAACCATAAACACAGGCTGATAGGATTTTTTTGCCTTTTTAAGTCCTTCAAGACCGCAGTCATCCTCACGGTTTAAATATTTATATTCACTCCACTGATTTTCCGCAAACATCTGGTTTATTGCAGCATATGCACCGTAATAATCAGTATTTGCCTTTTCAATATGGATAACCGCCATATCATCTGTCAATTTATCACCAAAGGTAAATGCCACAATTTCTCCGTCTACCTTAAGCATAGCACCCTTAATGCCCAAAGCCTCAATATTTTCAGTTATTTCACCGATAGATTCTCGTTCTGCAAGCAGGTATTTGTCGTTACCCAAATCCGCCCAGCTATCGTAAGCCTTTAAAATATCATCCTTATCATCTGCTTTGATATTGGCATATTCATATTTATAAGTCTTTTTAAACTTATTAAGATGATTTTTCTTGGAATGAAGTTTTTTACCTGACAGATTTATCATCTTTTCCGTTTCATAAACGTAGTCGGAACAGATACTCATGTTACCGAATTCATATTCATCCGTATTATTTTTTATAAATTCCAACGCCTCACTTGTAACTCCGTAAAATTGTGGCTTTTCTCCTGCTGATACCATATAGTCACAGGCCTTACGTGCCGCCAAAAGTTTATCCCCATTACCTACGGGAAAACGAAGTCCCGCAGGATTAGTGCCGTCTTTTGACCACAGCACAAGGCAGTCCTCAATTACAGCATAGCGCATATCATAAGCCTTACGCCATATATAAAGACTGCTGAAGCACATTTCACATCCCATATTTTGCTCGGTTGCAAGGTATTTGTCTATAACCTCTTTATCCTCAAGCTCAATGGGTTTAAAATTTATCATACATTCATCACCAAATTATAAATTTCGTCATTAATATCTTCTATACTTCTTAATTTACCGTCTTTTACACATTCTATTACATTCCAGCCACATTTTTTTGCGACGTAAAGTGCATTGTTGTAGGATTTTTCAAGATATTCGCTGTTTTTTTCGTGAATATCCTTTTCCTGCTGACCTGTAATTTTGTTGTTACGGTTTTCCATAAGCTTTCTGCTGACTTCAACAGGCACATCCAAAAAGAATACAAAATCGGGCTTTGGAAGTCCTAAAAGATTATACTCATAGTCAAAAAGCCATTCTAAATATTTATCCCTTTCCTCACCTTCAAGCTTACCTGCCTGATGTACCGCATTAGAGGTTGTGTAGCGGTCACAAAGGATAAATTTACCGTCCTCGTAATCCTCTTTCCACTCTTTTAAAAAGCTACCTATACGGTCTGCCGCATAGAATGTAGAAGATGCGTAGGCATTGACATCCTCAGGCTTTGTGCCAAACTGTCCCCCAAGATACATTTTAACCAATGTAGAGGTATCACTTTCATAGTTAGGGAAAGCAAGTCTTTTAACTTCAAATTTTTCACTTAATCTGTCATAAAGCATCTGGCTCTGGGTTTGCTTACCGCTGCCGTCAACGCCCTCTATTACAACTAACATAGGTATTTCTCCCTTTTTTCTTTCATCTTACCGCAGGACATTTTGCCCTCTGGACAAGGACCTGATACGCAAGGCGGACCTGCATATTTAAACAGTGTAGGTGCAACCTCTTTTACAAGCTTTAACATTTCGTCAGCCATAGCGCGTATTTCCCACTGTGCACGTTCACAGCAACGGTGGTGAAACATATTCATTAAAGAACGTACGTTAAAGGTCATGACAATCTTGGTTTCACAGGCATTCGGAAGTACAAAGCGGGCATCTTCAATAGCAAGCTTTTCAGCCGCCTTTTCAGCCATACCGCCGTCCACATATTTTTTCTTCAAAATTTCAGCAATATCGTCATACTGCTTTTGCAAATATTCCATAGTTTCGATATATTTTTTTGATGCAACCTCGTCATCCTTTATTGCAGGAGGTACAATGTACTGAAACTGACCTTCAGTAACATATCTTTGAGATTTTACTGAATAGCTTGCAATACGGTGACGTGTAATCTGTGCCAAAAGTGCACGACTTACACCCTCTATACCGAATGTAAAGGTTACGTGTTCTGTGGGGCTTTCGTGTCCTAAATCCATAAGTCTCTTAATAAAGCTTTCTGTCTTTTCGGCATCAAGCCCTTCATGTATATGCTCAATATCCGATGAAGAATAGCAAAGCTTGGCAGCTGTAGCTATTATTCTTTCGGGGTTTTCAGTATGCGCAAGTAATTTAACTTTCAAATTTGCTTCCATGACTTTTTAACCTCTCAATCCTTGTACTTTCTTCCGTTAAACAAAACGTCAAATATAAAAACAGGTAATTTAATAACCCTTGGTATTCTCTTTTTAGGCTCTTTAAGTGTTCTGTACAGCCATTCAAGGCAAAGCTTCTGGTATATTTTCGGTGCACGTTCGACTACACCTGCCAGAACGTCAAGAGAACCGCCTGCACCTATACTTATGGGTACATTAAGCTTTTCAAGATTTTTGTATATCCACTTTTCCTGCTTTGGTGCACCGAGGCACACAACCAGCACGTCAGGCTTTTTATCTAAAATATCGTTTATAATTTCTTCGTCCTCACCGTCTTTAAAATAACCGTGATGACAGCCTACAACGTCAACGCCCTGTGCCTTCATATTTTCCATAGCCTTTTCCGCCACTCCGGGCTTACCGCCAAAGAAATAAAAGCTGTGGTTTGTCTTTAAAAGTTCACATACAAAGTCAAAACCGGGTACACGTTCCTGAACGGGATTTCTTCGTATTTTAGACGCTATAACCACACCGATACCGTCAGGTAAAACAAGGTCAGAGGAATTGATTATATGCTTTAGCGCCTCATCTTTTTTGCATTCTAAAATAATTTCAGGGTTAGGAGTAACCACCATATGTGGTTTCCCATCAAAAAAAGTTTCCGCCCTTTCTACCGCCTGCGCCATAGTAAGCTTATTCACTTTTACACCAAGTATATTTACCATTAAAAACACTCCTGTCATTAAGCACACGAGAGTTGAACCACGCATGGTTTTAAAATGACAATTTGTGTTAATAATGCGTAAAATCCCTTGAAAATACGTCAAGTATTCCCTGCGAAATTTTACTTTTCTAAACTCAAATTGGCTATTTTAAAACTCTTCGACCTTAAATGCAAAGAAATTTTGTGCAATTTCTATGCGGAGGACGAAGGAAGGCTGACGCCTTGCAAGGACGACAAATTGAAAGTGTGCAAATTTATAAATTTAAGGCATACGGAGTTCGACTCTCGTGTGCTTAACTGTATTATTATATCATAATATGTAGTGTTTTGCAAGTTTAATAACCCAGTGGCTCATTTATTAAAATAACATTTATTCTTCCAACGTGCTTCTGTTTTGAGCTTACAAGATAACTTCTGCAAAGTCTATCGGGAGAATCACAACCCTTTCCGATACCGCCCTCCATATCCACGCAATGTCCCTTAACTGCACAGAAGGTTTTGCAGCTTAGTCTTACTGCATTTTTAGGTGCGGCAACTGTTTTAACACGCTTTACAGCATCATCTAGTGTAGGTACAATTTTATTGACACCCACAAGCATTATAACCTTTTTAGGACCGTAAGCTATTGCTGCCACACGGTTTGCGTGTCCGTCTACGTTATAAAGCTCACCTTCTTCTGTTACAGCATTTGTACTGCAAAAATATGCATCAACGCCCATAGACTTTATAAAAACTTCATCAATTTGTTCCTGAGTATATCCGGGAGTAAATCTGTCATAAAAAGTATATTTTCCACCTCTGAGATAGTCTAAAACACCAAGCTCACCTAAGGTAACAGAACCGCCTACCGCAACGGTAGCACCTTCTTTTACCATTGTTTCTATTAAAGGAATAACCTCTTCCTTAGTTTCAACATAAAATGCATTCATGTTATTCTTTTCAAGATTTTTCATTGTCTTTTCAACCCTTGTGTTCATAAAAACCACCTCATTTTAATTGTATATCATTTTTTCAAATTATTCAATACATATTTTAGCAACTAACGGAAAAAATACAAATACAACAGGGAGGAATATTATGAAAATTTCATCTCACATTGAAACTAACCTTGAGCATATAAAATCAGTAATGTCCATACCCCTTAGTGCTGATGCAATTTTAAGGGAATTTGCAATAATTATAAACGACAAAAAGTATAAGGCATTCCTCATATATTACGAGGGTATGGTGGTAAGTACCCGTATAGATGACTTTATAATGCAGTCTATGCACCTTATTCCCCCAAAAGGTAACGATGATATTAAAACCACAATAGCCGAACAGTTGCTTTCATCAAATCAGCTTAAAATGTTTGAAAGCTTTGAAGATGTTTTCAATATGGTAAACTACGGCGGATGTGCTGTGTTTGTAGATACCGTAAACTGTGCATTTTTACTTGATGTAAAGGGGTGGGAACGCCGTGGAGTATCCGACCCAGTAAGCGAGAATGTAATCAGGGGAGCACAGGAAGGTTTTACAGGAACAATAAGAATAAACACAGGTATGGTACGTCGTCTTGTAAGGCAGGAAAAGCTTATATGCGAAGGCTTTCAGCTTGGCAAAAAAAGCAAAACACCATGTAACCTTATGTATATAAAGGGACTTGCAGACAACAAAACAGTTTCAGAAATACGCCGAAGAATAAACTCTATAGATACAGATGTGATTACAGATTCAGGCGAACTCGAACAATTGCTTGAGGACTTTTCTTTTTTTCCGTCACCGCAGATTATAGCCACGGAAAGACCTGACCGTACAGCAACGGCACTTATGGAGGGTAAGGTTGCGATAGCTTTAGACGGAACACCCTTTATTCTTATACTGCCAATAAACGCATTTGAGCTTATACACACTCCTGAGGATAAGGCATTACGTTTTCCCTATGCAAATCTGGTACGTGTTATGCGTATAATTTCGCTGTTTATATCACTTTTACTGCCTGCAGTATTTGTGGCAATGTGCAATTTTCATCAGGAATCCATACCCGTGCATCTGCTTTTTGCAATTTCGGCATCAAGGCGTAGTGTGCCATTTACACTTATGACAGAGCTTATACTTTTTGAAATAGCATTTGAAATAATACGAGAAGCAAGTATACGCATACCGTCATCTGCGGGAAATGCAATGGGTATTATAGGCGGTCTTATAATAGGACAAGCAGCAATAGAGGCAAACATCGTAAGCCCTATAGTTATAATTATAGTTGCACTTACGGGTGTATGTTCATTTACAATACCCAACTATTCACTTACCTTTGCATACAGAATAATTAAGTACATTTACATTCTGCTGGGGGCAACCTGCGGATTTTTAGGTATAACCCTTGGAATGATAATACACCTTGTTATACTTTGTAATTTGCAATCCATAGGTGTTCCGTTTCTTGCACCTTTTTCAGACAGTACCCAAAACACATACGGCAGACTTTTTGTAAAACCAATATGGCAAAGGTATTCTTTTAAAAGACCGCGAAAATGGGCAAGAGGAACAAACAGCACTAAAACACCTATTAAAAAAACACAGATTGAATAGGCAGGCGATACATTGGAAACTTCGACAAAATTCAGTAATACCGAAATTGTATTTGTAATTTCAAACCTGGTAATATCAAAACTTTTTTTGGTTTATCCCTCTGCCTTTGCCGCACTTGGTGCTTCTGCAAGTCTGTTACTTGCTGTAGCCACATCGGTTGTGGGATTTGTATTTATGATTTTATTTGGCAGATTGTTAAAAAACAAGCCTGATATTTCAGCAATTTTAAAAAACAAAAGTTTACGTATAATATTTTCCATACTTTTAATATCCCTTTTCATATGCAATCAGGGATACTTTGTACGCAGTGTGTCCGAAAGTCTTAAAATAAGCATACTACCCAAATCACCGTTGTTTTTTATAACATTCATATACATTGCAGGGGTGGTTATATGTGCTCATACAGGACTTAAAGCCATAGTAAGGGCACATTCATTTGTGACACCCTTTACAATTGTACTTGTAATATTTTTAGTTATATCTTCAGTGGGGAATTTTGATTTTTACAATCTGTTTCCCATAATGGGTAACGGTTATGGCATGTTTTTATACCTGCCACTGTTGCTTGCATATTTTGCAGATTTTATAATTTTACTTTTTATTTTGCCCTTCGCATCTGACAAATCGAATGCAAAAAAAATAGTGTACCCGTCATATATAATATCCTCCGTTGTACTTATAGCAGTAATAGGAATATACACTCTTGTAATTCCAAACAGTGCATCGGATAAGTTTTTTATACCTGTTTACAGGGTTGCACAGTATATAAACTTCCAAAGTTTTATGGCAAGAATGGAATCTGTTTTCACAATAGGATGGATGCTAAGCTATTTTCTTACCTCCTCTACC
>CAZNKU010000042.1:0-11807 GCA_964573775.1 uncultured Clostridiaceae bacterium
TACATTTACATTTGGTCGCATGGCAGGGTTTTCACATCATCACATTAATTTATATATTGTATCTGATTTCTTTCCTGCACACCGCATACAACAAAAAAAGCTATGGCTTATGTATATCACCAAAATTTTGGAGATATGGTAAACCATAGCTTTATTTTTTGAAATTTAGTTGTTTGTAATAAAATCTATTGCCACATCATACAATTTTACTTCACTGTATCTTGAATGCCTTCCCTCAAGTACACGAAGCTCTACTTTAGACATATCATATTCAAAGTGCTTCATTGTTTCAAGCAAAAGGTTAAGCTGTGCATGTCTTCCAGGTATATCATTTGTAGAAACAAGGTGAAGCATAGGGGGATATTCTTTTTCTACACCAATATAAAAAAGTGGTGCTGTTTCATCAACTACAACACGTTTATAGTCATATCCTTTTTCCTTCAAAACATTAAAATGTGCTGTAGGCTGTCCTGCGTCGTGCAAGAAGCCTGCAATATCCATTGGGGTAAGTCTGTGAACAGCAAGCCATTTTTTGTCAAAATTAAGCATCATAGTAATATATGCTCCTGCTGATGTTCCGCCAACATAAATCTTTTTGCAATTTCCGTATTCATTTATATGGTTGAAAACCCATGCAACTGCCGCAGCACCATCCTTTATAAAATCAGGATATGATGCATCGGGATACATTCTGTAATTTGCCCTTACATAAGCTATTCCTTTTGATGTGAATTTTTCAGCATATTCTTCAACGTCAGGGAAGTATTTATCACCTTTATATAATCCACCGCCGTGAAAATATATAAATACGGAAAATTCATCACTGTCAGGCAAATACATATCTAAAACTTGTCTTTCGTGACCAATGGAACTATACTTAATATCTTTTATACACTTCATTTTTACTGCTCCTTACTTTTAATGATAAATTTTACATAAATATTATAACTTATAAAGTATAAAATTGCAATACAATTTTAAATATAATTTATTTTCAAATGCTTGACAAAAAATATAACAGGCGTATAATTAAGTTGACACAATTTATAGTCAGATAATAATTTTCGCTTTCCGCTAAAGCGAAAAATTCTTGTTGAAAGGATATGGGTTTATGATAAAGTATCAATTTTTAAGATTTCCGGGAGATAAAAAAAAGGCAGTTACACTAAGCTATGATGACGGTATTCCTGCAGACCTTAGATTTTCCGATGTTATTACAAATGCAGGTCTTAAGTGTACTTTTAACCTTAACAGCAAGTTTGTAAGGAAAGATGGTATAACCGACCAACAGATACAGGAAAAGTTCCTTGACAGAGGTCACGAGGTGGCAGTGCATGGTTATTCACATACTGCACCAAGTTATCAGCGTCCTATTGAGGGTATAAAAGAGGTGTTAAATTGCCGTCTGGAGCTTGAGGAACGTTTTGACCGTATGATTCGTGGTATGGCTTATCCTGACAGAGCTGTGCAATTTTTCGAAAATGGCACAAATTATGAAATTATAAAAAATTATCTTAAGGATTTGGGAATTGTGTATGCCCGCACAATTGGACCAACCAATTACGATTTCTATTTGCCTGAAGATTGGCATAAATGGATGCCTTCAGTGCATCATAGTAGTCCCGATGTTTTTAAATGTATAGATGAATTTTTGAATATTCAATTTACTAAAGGAAAGCACGGCCCCAGACTTTTCTATATGTGGGGACACTCTTATGAATTTGATCGCCATGATAATTGGGATTTGCTTGACAAAATTTGTGAAAAGCTTGGTGGACATGACGATATCTGGTATGCAACCAATATGGAAATTTATGAATATGTTAATGCATACTACTCATTGGTGCACAGTGCTGATGCAAGTAAAGTGTATAATCCGACCTTGCATACCATTTGGTTTGTAACTAATATGGAAACCTATGTAATTAAACCGGGTGAAACAATAAATATTAAACCCTGGGAACCAATGAGATAAACCGCCTGACTTTTCTTGGGTTTGCTGTATGGTTAAACCATCGTTAATACAGCAAAATAAAGAGGCGGGTATATGAAAAGAAAATTTTAAACGGCATAGTCGAAACTTCATCGGCTATGCCGTTTTATTCCAATGTGTATTACGGGAAAGTGGGTTTTGCATAGCAAAACTCGGATGAGGTGGTATTGTAGGGGTGGATGCCTACATCCGCCCGTTATTTCAAGGCGGTACGATGTGGGCATCGTACCCTACAACACCTCACCAATCACTCCGTGACAGCTTCTACTCAAGGAGAAGCCTTACAGTTAAATAAGCCATAAAGGGTAGGCTATGCCCGAAAATGAATTTATTCATACTCTTTGAAAATCACCTATGCAGTTGTAAAAAAACCTTGCAAATTATCGAAAAATAATATATAATTTTGATAGTGAAGTAGGTGATATAATGAATTTTTCTAATATCAAAATTGCTAAAGTTAACAGCATTTTTGAAATTCAACGTATAAAGGAAGATGTGAAAAAAACATCAATTCGTAATAATTCGGGTATTGTAGTGATAAAAAATGGGAAGATATCCTATTATCAAAATGAAAAAGAGGTGGTACAGACCGCAGATACAGCAATAATATTGCCAAAGGGAATTACATATTCTCTTTATTGTCACGAGGATGCAAGCTGTTACCTTATTAATTTTGACGAAGAAACGGAATTGATAGGTAATAAAATACAGGCAATAAAAATTACACATAAAAAAAACATTATTGATAAAGTTGATAAAATGTGTAAAATATGGAGTATGCGTTCGAATTCATACAACCTTATGCTGATGTCTCTTATGTATGGAATATTGGCAGACCTTAATGATACACTTGCAATGAATAAGCAACAGAGGAAGTATTATGAAATAATAAAACCTTCTATTGATTTTATGGAGGAACATTGCTATGACCTTGATATAAAAAATGATGACCTTGCAAGAATATCAAATATCAGTACAGTATATTTTCGGAAAATATTTACAAAGCTCTATGGGGTTTCTCCTATACATTATCTTGAAATACGCAAGATTGAAAAAGCAAAGGAGCTTTTAAATTCTGAAGAACTTTCTGTAACGGAAATTGCCGCAACATCTGGTTTTAAGGATGTTTATCATTTCTCCCGCGCTTTTAAAAGGATAACGGGATTTTCTCCAAACAATTACAGAAAAGAATTTCTGTTATAAAAAATATTAAGATTTTTTGCTGTATCAAAATGTGTAAAAATTGTATCATTTGTGTTATTCTTATTTTATTTGTATTATGTTAGAATGAAGAAAAATGCTATAGGAGGAGTTTCTATGAAAATGAAAAAACTGTTGTCAATTATTTTAGCAGTAGTTATGATACTCACTGTACTTTCCGGCTGCGGATCTAAAAAGAAAAACAGTTTGTATGACGGGGAGTATACCATTGACCCTGTTTTGAATCCATTAGGTTCTGATATAATCTGTAAAGAACCTGTTGAATTGGAAGTAATGATTGCTGCCAATGGTAATGTTTTGGATTATGAAACAAATAAGTATACTAAGGAATTGGAAAGAAAAGGTAACGTTGACTTGAAATTTACTTTGTTACCTGCAGGTGATGCCCAGACTAAAGTTAACCTTACTTTAAGCTCAGGTTCTGATCTTCCTGACATATTGATTTATAATCTTACAGATGTAAATGTGGCTACATACGGTGAAGCAGGTGTTATAATTCCGCTTAACAAATATTACGAAAATTCAAGTGAATATCTTGTTCCACAAGCTAAACAGTTGGTTGAGGACGGCGGAATTGATTTAATTAAATATATAACTATGTCAGACGGTAATATATATACTATCCCACAGTATAATGAATCCTTGATTAATGAATTTTCTACTGTTTTGTGGATTTATAAGCCATGGCTTGATAAATTGGGCATGGAGGTTCCAACAACTTTAGAAGAATTTGAAGCTGCTTTGCAGGCTTTCAAGGATAACGATATGAATGGTAACGGTGACAAGAATGATGAAATTCCTATGGTGGACTGTACACAAAGCAAAGGTATGATTGATATTCTTCAATCCTTCATTCAGACAGGTGTAGATGATCTTACTATCAAGGATGGTAAGCTTGAGTATGTATATACAACAGATGAATATAAAGAATTCTTGAAATATATGAACAGACTTACAGAAAAAGGTTTGTACGATATGACAAGTTTTTCACAGGATAATGCTACTTTGAAGACTCTTGTTAACAGTGCAGAAGTGCGTGTTGGTGTATTTTCACATACAAGTACATCTTTCCTTTCATCAGCTAAAGAAAGAAGACTTGATTACGTACCCGTTAATGTTGTGTACAACAATGTTTCCGTACTTTTCAAAAAAACAATGCCTTCAAACCAGTTCTTCATAACAAAGGATTGCGAACATCCTGAGGTTGCATTCAGAATTGGTGACTATATGTGTTCTAAAGACATGACTGTATGGTCAAGATTCGGTGAACCTGGTGTTGACTGGGTTAAGGCTCCTGAGGGTTCAGAAGCGCTTTACGACTTCCTAGGCTATGATGCTGAAATGGAAACTGTATTGCTTTGGGGTTCTCCACAAAATTCACATTGGCAGAACAAGACACCTGGCTTCAGAACAACAGAAGTTGTCTTGGTTGGAACTGCAGGAAATGATGATTCTCAAAGATCTAAGGCAAACGCTATAGAACTTATGTATGAACATTATCCTGAAACAGGAACAATTGTAGAAAAAATCATTTACTCTTCTGAAGAACTTGAAGAAAGAGCAACTATGCAGCTTGCTATAAAAAATTACGTAGATCAAATGCAATATGATTTCATCACAGGTAAAGCTGATATTGATGCTAAATGGAATGATTACCTCAAAGAACTAAAAGCCATGAATAATGACAGATACCTTGAAATTAGCCAGATAGCTTATGACAGAATGATGAACTAGAGAAAACAATTGTGATAAGCTAGGTTAATAAATTTACAGAAAATAATATACATAAATATTCAGTAGGGTACAATGTGCCCTACTGAATGTTGTATAGGGGATTGGCTTATGATTACTTTTAAAGTTAAAGACAAGAATAAAAATGTAAAGTTTGAATATACAGCAAGCACTATCGATATTTGTTATGATGGTGAATTTGAGGTTGGTGATACACTTACTGCCTCATCGGACTGGAGTAAATTTTTGAAAATTCAGTTTGATGAAACATTAAAGGAAAGCATTGTTTATTTACCCAACAAGGTATTTGATTTTTCAATACCAAGTGAACTTGAACAGTTAAAATGTTATGATAGTATGGCTTTTAAAGGCAATGCTCATAGAATCAAAATAAGCGAACCTGAGGATGAAGAGGTGTATTCGTACAGATTACTTTCCCTAAATTCCCATGCGCGACATAATGAAAATAAGTTTTTTCCATATGCGGAGGCCAGCTTTGTTACAAGGAATGATCCATGCTTCTATGCACGTAATGCTATAGATGGTATTTACGAAAATGATAATCATGGCAATTATCCATATCATTCCTGGGCGGGCGGAGCCAGAGAAGACCTTGACTACTACATACATTTTGGCCGTGAAATTGAAACAGACAAGGTTGTAGTGTACTTAAGGGCTGATTTTCCTCACGATACATACTGGAAGGCTTTTGACATTGAATTTTCTGATAATTCAATTGTGCATTGTGACTTTGAGGGAACAGGTGAAGGTCAGGAAATAACCTTTGAAAAAAGAACAACAACATACATTCATTTAACAAACTTTAAACAGGCAGTGTATCCACTTTCCTGGGCTGCACTTAGCCAGATTGAAGTTTATGGAAATTATATTAAGGAGGATTATAGTAAAATGGAAGTAAGACACGGAGTAAACCCAATTGACGCAAAGCATTATACAACTGAAAGATTAAGAGAAGACTTTTTAATTCAGAATTTGTTTACAAAAGATAATTCAAGAATGGTTTACAGCCATATTGACAGAATTATAACTGCAGGCTTTATGCCTGTTAAGCAAGTGTTAAAGCTTGAAGCAGGCGAAGAATTACGTGCAGATTATTTCTTGCAAAGACGTGAAATGGGATGTATCAATATCGGTGGTAAGGGTATTATCACTATTGACGGTGTTGAATATGAAATGAACCCACGCGACGGTATATACATAGGTATGGGAAATAAAGAAATTACATTCAAGAGCGTTGATGAAGAAAACCCTGCAAAATTCTATGTATCATCCTGTCCTGCGCACAAGGCATACCCAATTGTGAAAATTGATATTACAAAGGCAGCAAAAGTACCATGCGGTAGTTTTGAGGATTGCAACAAGCGTGTAATCAATCAGTACATACATCCTGATGTAATGGAAAGCTGTCAGCTTACAATGGGACTTACAGAGCTTGAACCGGGTTCAAACTGGAACACAATGCCTTGCCACACACATGAAAGAAGAATGGAAGTATATCTTTATATAGATATGGGTGAGGACGACGTAGTATTCCATATGATGGGTGAGCCTACTGAAACACGCCACATTATTATGCACAATGAAGAAGCTGTTATATCACCAAGCTGGTCAATACACAGCGGTGTAGGAACTAAAAACTATTCATTTATTTGGGCAATGTGTGGTGAAAATCAGGAATTTACTGATATGGACCATGTTGAAAAAAGAGATATGAGATAATTAAAAACAATTAAAAACGCTATGGATGAAAATCCATAGCGTTTTATTTATGCTGTTATTTTACTGTTAAAACAACCTTACCAACATTCTTTCCTTTGTAAAGAATATCGTGAGCAGCTTCTGCTTCTGTTATAGGCAATACTGCGTGGATTGTAGGCTTAACTTCTCCGGCTTCAATTTTTGGAAATACTTTTTCAACAAGTTCTGCCAAAATTTGTGCCTTTGTTTCAGGTGTTCTGGAACGTAATGTGCTACCAACAATTCTTACATTTCTCACATAGATATTTTTAAGGTCGATTTCTGTTTTCTGTCCTGCAAGTGCCGCAATCATAATCCATCTTGCACCGTGTGTTAAGTAATGGATACATTTACCCATTATTTCACCGCCAAGGCAGTCAATAGCAACATCAACAGATGTACCTTTGTCAAGTTCTTCTTTTAAAACTTCTGAAATATCTTCTTTTGTTGTAACTACAACTCTGTCCGCATTTAAATGCTTAATTGAGCTTGCAATCTCGTCGGTCAAAACTGTTGTGATTACCCTTACACCAAAAGCCTTTGCCATAGGGATAATTACACTTGCAAGACCTGATGCACCTGCATTCATCAAAAGAGTATTACCAGGCTTAATATTACCTTCCATAAACAAGTTAAGATATGCTGTTGCAAAAGCTTCAGGAATTGCCGCAGCTTCTACCATAGAGCAGTTTTTAGGAACAGGCATAAGCATATCATATTTAACAGAAACATATTCTGCATAACCGCCACCGCCAAGTAATGCACAAACTTTATCACCGATTTTCCAATTTGATTTTGCCTTTGCTTCTTCGCCCATTTCAACAATTACGCCGGCAATTTCAAGGCCCATCCAATCAGGACAACCCGGAGGGGGTGGATAGTCACCTTCTCTTTGCATTAAGTCAGCACGGTTAAGGGCTGCTGCATGGATTTCAACTAAAACCTCTTCGGATTTTATGACAGGATTTGGAACATCGTCCCATCTTAAACTTCTGTCGTCATTTACAAGTATTGCTTTCATAATTTTTTCCTCCTATTATAATAATTTTCTACATCCATCTATCTGGATATTTTGCCCAATAATATAAGTTGCGTCGTCGCTTGCCAAAAAACAGATGAGATTTGCATTTTCCATATCTGTTCCCGTACGACCGATATGTGATAGGTTGGTTTCCTTGTAATAGTTCATATCGGAATTATCAGCAGGACTTACACTTCCTGGAGATACACAGTTTACAAGAACACCATTATGTAATACTTCCTTAGCCAAGCTTTTTGTCATAGAAATCAAAGCACCTTTGGTTGCTGAGTAGAGTGACCTGTTTGCATTTCCGTATACTCCTGCAACAGAAGCAACATTTATAATTCTTCCATAGTTGTTTTCTATCATTTTTGGCAGTACTGCTTTTGTACAATGTACCACGCCCATAATGTTTATGTCAAAATACTTTTGCCATAATTCTGCTGGTGTGTCTATAAATTTGCCCTTATCTCTCCACAATGCAGCATTATTTACTAAAATATCTATTTTGCCAAATGTTTTTTCAGCTTCGGATACAACCTCATTTACTCTTTTAGCATCACTTATATCACAATTAAAAATAAGAACATTATCAGTATATTCTTCAATTTCTTTTTTTACATCTTCAAGCTTTGTATAGTTTATATCCAAAAGTACTAAATTTGCCCCGTTTTGTGCAAATTTAATAGCTGTTGCACGACCTATACCTACTGCCGCACCTGTAACAAGTGAAGTTTTTCCATTGAAATTCATAAATTCAACCTCACTAATGTGTTATATATTATCTCTAATTGCCTTCATATTTTTAAGAAGTGGCTGATTCTTTATTGATAACTCATCATGTTCATGAACACAGAGATACATGCAACAACCCAATTCTCCACCAATTCTTCTTAGGATATTAGATTTACCACCTGCAAGGAATAAAAACGGAATATCTAAATTTTCTTTAAGCATATTTACAATTCTTAGATTTTCAATTTGCTGTTCCATCGTTTCTGCACCAGTAACGATTTTAGAAATATCCGCACCGCGTCTTTGGTGTTCCAAAGCAATTTCAAGTACTCTTTCTGCAGGAGTAAACTTGAAAACATGAGAAGACATCAAAACTTCCGCACCTTTTTCGTGCAATTTATCTATAAACTCTATCTGTTTTTTAATTGCATCCTCATTAACTGCAAGCTCATCAGGCTGTGGATCATAAAAATCTCCCATTACGTCGCATAGTGTTGCTCCGCAATCTGCCATTTTAAGCAATTCTTCGGCTAACAGCTCATCAGGTTTTCCTTCATTTGTTGCACGTCGGTAATATGTTACATAAAAAGGTAACCCTTTTGCGTATGAGAATAAATCTTTGTATGTATCAGCATTCATATATTTTTGGCTCATTCTTTCGAGCTGTATGCCAAATGCTTCTACACCTTCTTCAAAGGATTTATCCATAAGGTATTTTACACGGTCGGGATTTTCACCTATTACCATAGATGTAAGTAAAGGTTTATCATATTTTAAAAATGTTGGTTTCACTAATTTCCCCTCCTCATTGCATTTCTGCCGCCGTCAATCATAATATTTTCACCGTTTATAAACTGTCCTTTTTCAGAAGCGATAAACAGGCATAAATCAACAATTTCCTGTGGTTCTGCGGCTCTGCCTAAAAGTGTTTTCATACTTGCCATATTTGCTCTTGTAAGCACGGGGCCAGGAGAAACACATACGCATCTTATGTTATGTTTGGAACCATATTGGGCAACAGACTTTGTAAGACCATACATAACACCTGCCTTAGATGTTGAATAATCCATTCCGTATGCAGTGCCCTCTGCACCGCTTATGGAGCCGATATTGATAATAACACCGCTTTTTTGCTCTCTCATTTGTTTTAATACAGCGTGTGCAAAGTAGAACGGACCTTTTAAATTGAGATCAATTCCCCAATCAAAAATGTCAATTGGAACATCCGGAAATTCAGGATACTCTTTTTTGTCTACGTTTTTCATTCTGCATGCAAAACCGCCGGCAAAGTTTGCCATAATATCAACACTGCCAAAATTTTCGACGGCTTTGTTTACTACATCACTTACCTGATTGTAATCACGCACATCGCATGTAACACCTATGGCTTTACCCTTTCCTTTTGAGTTGATTTCTGCTACTTTTTCTTTTAAAACTCCTTCATTTACGTCACACAAAACTACATTACCGCCAAGTTCAGCAATATTTTGTGCAAACAAAAGACCGATACCTGAAGCAGCACCTGTTGAAATTGCTGTTTTTCCAGTAAAATTCATAAAATCATCTCCTGAATATTCTTTTGTATAATTTTAACATTATATATAATTAATATAAAGATAATAAATGATATTATTTTTGTAAATAATGATACAAAAATCAATCGTTGTTATAAAAATAATAATTATTGTTTTTTTACTTAAAACGTTTATGGGGGTTAATATAAACATTATTTTGGATATGATAGAAGTGTGCGCCATATTATTTTATAGAAGATATTGGATTTTCAAATTATGCTATTTACATAACATTAATTTTATGGTAAAATTAATATAAATAACAGGTATGGACCTGGTTTATCGTTATGTAAGATTTAATCATGTTTAAAATATAATTCATGGAAGGAGATATAAGTATGGGCTTTTTAAAAGGAAAGACAGCAATTATTACAGGTGCAGGATATGCAACTCTTGCAGATGGAAGATGCGGTTCAATAGGTTACGGCATTGCAACTGCTTATGCAAAGGAAGGTGCAAATCTTGTTATTACAGGTAGAAATGTTGGAAAGCTTGAAAAGGCAAAGGAAGAACTTGAAAAACTGTATGGTATAAAGGTATTAGCGCTTTCTGCAGATATTTCAGAGGGCGGTGACAATGAGGCGACCGTGAATGATGTTGTAAAAAAAACAATTGAAGCTTTTGGCAGAATAGATGTTCTTATTAACAATGCACAGGCATCTGCGTCAGGAGTTCCTATTCAGGAACATACAACAGAACAATTTAACCTTGCTATGTATTCCGGTTTGTATGCGGCTTTTCATTATATGAAGGCATGCTATCCATACCTTAAAGAAACACAGGGTAGTATTATAAACTTTGCATCAGGTGCAGGACTTTTCGGTAATTATGGTCAATGTTCATATGCGGCTGCAAAAGAGGCTATTCGCGGACTTAGCCGTGTTGCTGCAACTGAATGGGCGAAGGATGGAATAAATACAAACGTGATTTGTCCTCTTGCGTGGACTGCACAGCTTGAGGGCTTTGAAAAAGCATATCCGGATGCTTTTAAGGCAAATGTTAAAATTCCGCCTGCCGGTCATTTTGGTGATCCTGAACTTGAAATCGGCAGAGTGTGTGTACAGCTGGTTTCGCCTGACTTTAAATTTATGAATGGAGAAACCTTAACTCTTGAAGGCGGTATGGGACTTAGACCTTAAATACGGATTTTTGCCTTGTACTGCACTCAAAATCGGGATTTTCGTGGTGCAAAGCAATTTTTCGACTCAGAGAAGTTATAAAAAATGCAGGTATACTGGCGTATATCTGCATTTTTTTGGTCGAGGTGACAGGATTTGAACCTGCGGCCCCTACGTCCCGAACACGCTCTAAAGCCTGATATATAGCGGTTTTTGCATTTTTTAGCCCTTTTCGCTACATTCAACATACTCTTTGGGCATCTTATCTCCACTGTTTCCATATAGTCCAGAGCTAACTGTGGGATAACATGTGGTCAAAATAATTATCGGCAATACGACTTGTTTAATAAGATTATAACACATACTGCGTGAAATTGCAATACAGAATCCTATCACACCGCAAAAGTGATAGGATTCAATTTATCTTAAACAAATATCTATTCGTTATATCATTTTTATTGTAGATATACAATGTAATGAATAATATCAATTTAACACTAATACATTATAGCAAACGGAAATAGATTGAATTTTAGATGTTAACCATTTAAGAAAGTGAGGAAACAGAATGAAAATATTTCTTGATGCCGGTCACAGTAGCGGCGGCGGAGATACCGGAGCCGAAGGATTTAATCTTAAAGAACAGGATATCACAT
>CAZNKU010000043.1:0-11508 GCA_964573775.1 uncultured Clostridiaceae bacterium
GATGCGGCTTTTGAAGCTTATCTTAAGGAATACGAAACTGCTATATACTGCATAGGTACAGCGGCAGGTCCTCATCCGTTCCCTAAAATGGTACGTGACTTCCAGTCTGTTATCGGTATAGAAGCACGTGAACAGTTCCTTGAAATGACAGGTATTATGCCTGATGCTGTTACAGCTTGTGTTGGCGGCGGCTCTAACTCTCTTGGCATGTTCACACCTTTCCTTGCAGACCCTGTTGAAATATGCGGCGTTGAACCTTTAGGCAGAGGTGAGGGCGTAGGTGACCATGCGGCTACAATGAAGTTTGGTACAAAGGGTATAATTCACGGCTTTGAAAGCTATGTATTGCAGGATGAAAACGGTGAACCGCTTCCTGTATACTCTATTGCCAGCGGTCTTGACTACCCTGGCGTTGGTCCTGAGCACGCACTGCTTCGTGATATGGGCAGAATACATTACGAAACAATTTCTGACGAAGAAGCTATGGAAGCTTTCTTCCTGCTTAGCAGATATGAAGGTATTATCCCTGCTATTGAAAGCTCACACGCAGTTGCTTATGCAATTAAGTATGCTAAAGAGCATAAATCAGGCTCTATCCTTGCTTGCCTTTCAGGTCGTGGTGACAAAGATATTGACTATGTATATGAAAACTACGGTTGCGGAGAGAAGTTTAAATTAGATTACGATGTTAAATAAAAGAAGACGGATTGTATTCCGTCTTTTTTTTTGGGAATTAATATGGTTGAAAACATATTGTTTTTATGATAAAATAAATACAATATTAAGAAAGGTAATTTCTCTATGATAAACGAATTTTCAAGAACAGCCTTGTTGCTGGGTGAGGAAAAACTTAATAAACTTAAAAATTCCACAGTTGCAATTTTCGGTGTTGGCGGTGTAGGAGGCTACGTTGCAGAGGCACTTGCACGTTCAGGCGTGGGGCACATTGTACTTGTTGACAATGACGTTGTAAGCCTTACAAATTTAAACCGTCAGGTTATAGCGCTACATTCTACCATTGGTATGCCAAAAACCGAGGTTATGGAAAAACGTATTAAGGATATTAACCCAAATGCTGTGGTAGAGGTTAAAAACTGCTTTTACCTTCCTGAAACAAGCGGAGAATTTGATTTTACAAAGTACGATTATGTAGTTGATGCCATAGACACCGTTACGGGTAAAATTGAACTTGTAATGCAGGCAAATTCCTGCAATACGCCTATAATTTCCTCAATGGGTACAGGCAACAAGCTTAGCCCTGCCATGCTTGAGGTTTCGGATATTTACAAAACCTCTGTATGCCCTCTTGCAAGGGTTATGCGTTACGAACTTAAAAAGCGCGGAATTAAAAAGTTAAAGGTTGTATATTCCAGGGAAAAACCTATAGATATAGGTAATGTAGAAATAGACGGAGGAAAGAATGTTGGAAGTATTGCCTTTGTGCCGTCGGTTGCAGGACTTATTATTGCTTCGGAGGTTGTGAAAGACTTATGCCAAGACAGTTAGAACAGTATCAGCTTATTGAACGAAGCCTGATTAAAAAATACAGAAAAGAAATATGGAATCCCTTTATTGCAGGAGTAAAAAGGTATGAAATGATAAATGACGGTGACAAAATTGCCGTGTGCATATCAGGAGGTAAGGATTCCTGGATTATGGCAAATTTACTTCGGCATCTGCAAAAAATAAGTGACACAAAATTTGAACTTATATATCTTTGTATGGACCCGGGCTACAAGGAAGTAAACCGTAAAAAAATAGAGGACAATGCAAAATTGATGAATATTCACCTTGAAATATTTGAGTCCGATATTTTTGATGCGGTAAATACAATGGACGGCTCACCATGTTATATGTGTGCAAGAATGCGCAGAGGCCACCTTTATGCGAAGGCAAAGGAATTGGGATGCAATAAAATTGCACTTGGGCATCATTTTGACGACGTAATTGAAACAACACTTATGGGTATGATGTACGGTGCACAGATACAGGGAATGCTTCCAAAACTTCACAGCACAAATTTTGAGGGTATGGAGCTTATACGCCCTCTTTACTGTGTGCACGAGGACGCAATAATAGCGTGGAAAAATTATAATAGCCTTGAATTTATACAGTGTGCTTGTCGTTTTGTGGAAAACCGTGACTCTTCCGAAGACGGTATAGGGGAATCCAAAAGACAGGAAATCAAATTTTTAATTAGGGATTTAAAAAAAGTCAATCCTTTGGTAGACAGTAACATCTTCAACAGTATTCACTCTGTAAATGTGGACACAATGCCGGGTTACAAAATGAAAGGTAAGGAATATTCCTTCCTGGACAATTTTTAAGGAGAAGATATGAATAAGAAAATTTCTAATCTTACTATAATTACATTGATTTTAATAATGATTATACTGATACTTATAATATGTAATTTGGCAAGTGTTTCGGATAAAAGTGATACTCAGCCTGCTACGGTGGAGGAAACAACGGTTTTAGAGTCTGTGCCCATAGATGATCCTGTTGGTGAAGATGGTATGAAAATTCATACCTCGGAAAATGGGTATTCTGTAAAGTATCCTGCCGATATGACAGCAAAAAGTATGGCAAAATCCGTGGATTTTATATTGGAAGATGACCAAAGCGGTTCAAGTCTTAATATAGTAACAGCAAAAAATGACGGTTCTGTTAAGAAAATGTCCCGTGAGGAATTTGAACATTCTCTTTCACATACATCAGATGAATTTACATTGTTAAGCTACGAAGAATTTATGCTTAGTGGTACAGAAACTGTTGCTGTTGAATATTCTTACATGGGTAACATTACAAAACAATTTATTATAATAACCGAAAACTATGCTTATAATATTACGGTAACAAAGAGCAGCTATATATCAGAAGAGGTATCAAAAATTTTTGACAGTGTGGCAAATTCATTTATGCTTAATTGATTTTATGCCTGAAATAACCTGGCATACGCCTACTGTCAACAAAAATACAGCAAAAACTTTACCAAGTAAGGGTGTGGAAATGTATTTGATGCAGTAAGCACCTGCACCCGCACTGATAATACCGGTTGACGCAACTTTTGCGGCAATTTTAAAATCTACATTTTTGTTTTTTATGTGTACAATAAGTGCAAATACTGCAGTAGGTATAAAGTAAAGAAGGGTAATGCCCTGCGCGATTTTTTGGTCAAAGCCTAAAAATATAGTCAGCACGGGAATTAATATTATTCCGCCACCTATACCCATACCGCTTATTATGCCTGATATAACACCTGCAATTATAAGATAAATCATAGAAAAGTTTTGATACCTCCTGCTATCATTGATATGCCAAATATTATTTTAAGATATGAAGCGGGGATTTTTTTTAGGAATTTAGCACCGAAAACCGCACCGATACAGCCTGATATTGCAAGAATAACCGTAGACTTTATATCTACATTACCCTGACGGAAGTAAAAATAAGCAGATACAGCGGTTATGGGTAAAATTATTGCAATGGCGGTAGAATGTGACTTTTTTGTATCTGTTCCAAGCCATTCTATACAGGGCACAACAACCGTACCGCCGCCAGTACCCAAAATTCCGTTAATAAATCCCGAAAAAATTCCAATAATATAAAATGCGTATTTTTTCATATAAAACCTCACTTTTTTAGGTTTATTATATGTAAATTTTTTGAAAATATCAGTTGTTTTTTTAAAAAACAATTGATATTTTTTTATTTTTGTATTACAATATAATTAAGTATAGCAAGATGGGGGTTGTATGTTCTTTAATCGAGTTGTACTTATACAGTATAAAATATTAGTTTAGGTTTTATCCGCCCACGGTAAGACTTTGTTATTTTTAATTATAAAATGTGGGCAGAAAGGCTATGGGAATTATTATGAGTACTAAAATTGAAAATGAAAACGGTATAATATCAATTTCCAATGAGGTTATAGCTAACATTGCAGGTGAGGCTGCAAGCCGTTGCTATGGTGTAGTTGGTATGGCAGTACGTAGCAGAGTAGACGGTATTGCATCACTTCTTAAAAGAGATGTTATGTCAAAGGGAATTAAAGTTACTGCTGAAAATAATGAGCTTATCATTGATGTTCACGTAATCGTAGGCTATGGCATCAATATCAAGAGTACATCTGAAAGTATTATTGAAGGCGTAAAGTACAACGTTGAAAAGGTAACAGATTTTTCTGTTAAAGAAGTAAATGTTCACGTTGAAAGTGTCAGAGTAGACGATTAAGGGGTGGAGTAATGATAAAAGTTTTAGATGGCAGTATGCTTAAAAAGGCTTTTTTAAGCGGTGCAAACAACCTTGAAAATAACAAGAAAATGGTTGACGACCTTAATGTTTTCCCTGTACCCGACGGTGATACAGGTACAAATATGTCTATGACTGTTATGGCTGCAGCACGACAGATTGCTGCACTTGAAGATAACAGCATTTCAAAGATTGCTGAAATTATTGCTTCCGCATCACTTCGCGGTGCAAGAGGTAACAGCGGTGTTATTTCATCTCAGCTTTTCCGAGGCTTCTATAAAGGCCTTAACAAACTTGATGAAGTAAACTCCGTACAGCTTGCGGCAGCTTTTAAAAAGGCTAATGAAACTGCATACAAAGCAGTTATGAAGCCTACAGAGGGTACTATCCTTACAGTGTCCAGAGAAACAGCAGAATTTGCTGTAAGAATTGCTTCAAAAACACCTGATATTGCAGAATTTATAGCACTTGTTGCACAGCATGCAAGAACGGTGCTTAACAAAACTCCCGATATGCTTCCTGTTCTTAAACAGGCAGGCGTTGTGGATGCCGGCGGTATGGGCTTGGTTACTATACTTGACGGCTGTGTTAAGGCGGCACAGGGTGAGCCGGTTGAACTTTCTGACGGTGCGGCTGTTAAGGTTGCTCCTACAGTTGTTAACAGAACTGAAATTGATACTGCAGACATTGAATTTATGTACTGCACAGAATTTATTATTGCTAAAACTACAGATTACAGCATAGACAAATTCCGTAGTGATATTTCACCTAAGGGTGACTGTATGCTTGTAATTGATGATGACGATGTTGTAAAGGTGCATATTCATACCAACAATCCGGGATTTGTTTTGGAACAGGCCGTTAAAATCGGTGAAATGGAAAGCATCAAAATTGACAATATGAAGATTCAGCACAACGAGGGTATAGAAGCTGCTCCTGCTCCTGTAGTTGAAGAGGCAAAAGAGCCTGCTAAAAAGTACGGTATGGTTGCCGTTGCGGCAGGTGAAGGGATGGAACAGATTTTCCTTGAAATAGGTGTTGATAAAATGGTCGAAGGCGGCCAGAGTATGAACCCAAGTACAGAGGATATCTTAAAGGCTGTTGAAGCTGTTAATGCTGAAAATGTTTTTGTATTTCCTAATAATAAAAACATCATTCTTGCGGCTGAACAGGTTGAATACCTTACAGAAAAGAATGTTATTGTTATACCTACAAAGACTGTTCCACAGGGTGTAAGTGCGGTTCTTGCTTTTGATGAAACTGCTGAACCTGAAGAAATTAAGGATACAATGATGGAAGCAGTTTCTTTGGTTAAAACAGGTTCTGTAACCTTTGCGGCAAGAGATTCCGAAATTGACGGTATGACAATTAAGGAAAATGATATTATGGGTATGGAAGAAGGCAAAATTACACATCTTGGTGATGAACCTGCAGATGTTGTTATGGAGCTTCTTGCAGATATGGTTGACGATGAATCCGCTATGATTTCTGTATTCTATGGCAGTGATGTTACTGAAGAACAGGCAGCAGAGCTTGAGGCAGAAATTAGTGAAAAGTATCCTAAGCTTGACTGTATGGTTCACAATGGCGGTCAGCCACTATACTACTATATTATTTCAATAGAATAAGGGGATAATATGATTAACGACAGTATAAGTACAATTAAATCTATCGGCCCTGCAAGGGAAAAGCTTTTCAATAAAGTAGGGGTTTATACTGTCGAAGATATGCTTAAATATTATCCAAGAGCATACGAAGACCGTTCAAAAATCAAAGATATTTGTGATGTTGAAGACGGTGAAAACGTACTTATTAAAGCCTGCGCGGTTACGGTTGTGAAGAACAACCGTATTCGTCGTGGGCTTTCTTTGCAAAAACTTAAAGTTACCGACCATACGGGAGTGGTGGAAATAACCTGGTTTAATCAGGACTGGATTGCCAAAAGTTTTGATATTCAGGCAGATTATTATTTTTTTGGTGAGGTAAAGGTTAAAAATCACAGGATTGAAATGACAAACCCTGTGTATGAAAAATGTGAAAACGCACAGCTTACCAATAAAATTGTACCTATCTATCCCCTTACGGCTAATCTTACACAAAAAATTGTGCAGACCACCGTTGCGGAATGTGTTAAGGCGATTCCCGAGATTGAAGAAACTATCCCTGATTTTATACGGGGAAAATATACCCTTTGCGGTATTGACTACGCTGTGGAAAATATACATTTTCCAAAGTCGGAGGAAAAGCACGGTTATGCAAGAAGACGCCTTGCCTTTGAAGAACTTTTTTACCTTCAGCTTGCTATGCGTTATTTGCGTACAAGACGTAAAACTCACGAGGGTATAAAAATTGAGGATAAAAACTACAGCTATGACTTTGTATCAGGTTTGTCATTTACGCTTACAGATGACCAGTTAAAGGTAATTGGTGAAATATCGGAGGATATGGCAGGTCAAAAGCCTATGAACAGACTTGTACAGGGTGACGTAGGTTGCGGCAAGACTGTTGTTGCCGCCACTTCAATGTATGTTGCGGTTAAAAATGGGTATCAGGCGGCTATGATGGCACCTACGGAAATACTTGCAACACAGCATTTTGAATCCCTGCAGAATATGTTTGGAAAATACGGCATTAAAACCGTACTTTTAACAGGCAGTATGACAGCAAAGCAAAAACGTGAGGCTTATGAACTTATAAAAAGCGGAAAAGTGGATGTAATAGTTGGTACTCACGCAGTTATACAAAAGGAAGTGGAGTTTAAAAACCTTGCTTTGGTTATAACCGACGAACAGCATCGCTTTGGTGTAAAGCAACGTTCCGCATTGGCGGAAAAGGGTGAACACCCACATATGCTGGTTATGACCGCAACACCAATACCGAGAACTTTGGCGCTGATTTTATACGGTGATTTGGACGTTTCGTCAATTAAGCAGTTGCCACCGGGCAGAAAGCCTGTGGATACCTTTGCGGTGGACGAAAAAATGCGTACCCGAATAAATAATTTTATGTTAAAGCAAATCGGCGAGGGCAGACAGGTTTACATAGTGTGTCCTATGGTCGAGGAATCCGAAACAATGGAGGACTTAAAGGCTGTTACTGACTTTGCGGAAAAACTGCAGAAAAACGTTTTTGGGAACTACGTTGTAGGCGTAGTTCACGGCAAAATGCCTGCAAAGGAAAAGGACAGAATAATGACAGAATTTTACAAAGGTAATATCCATGTCCTTGTAAGTACAACGGTTATAGAGGTAGGCGTAAACGTGCCTAATGCAAATACAATGGTTATTGAAAATGCGGAGCGTTTCGGTCTTTCACAGCTTCATCAGCTACGAGGAAGAGTAGGGAGAGGTGAATATCAGTCCTACTGCATAATGTTCTGCGACTGGGGCGGTGAGGTTGTCCGTGAGCGTATGAAGATTATGACGGAAACAAACGACGGTTTTGTAATTTCGGAAAAAGACCTGCAAATTCGCGGACCTGGCGAATTTTTCGGAACACGTCAGCACGGCTTGCCGGAATTTAAAATTGCTAATATTTATGAGGATACAGACATCCTTGTTTCATCAGGTCAGGCGGCGGAATATGTTATGAAAAACAGCAAAGATATGTCCCCTGCTGACAGAAAAATGATAAAAGCAGGACTAAGTAAGATTTTTGATAAAATGGACACGGTTAATTTTAATTAAAAATTATAAAAAATGGTTTCTGAATATGGTTGAGGGTTGAGGTGTTTTTCAAAACACTTTTTTATAACATCAGACATATTATTTGTAATGCCGGTCGGGAGGTTTGTTTATGGAAAGTCCTTTGGAAGTTAATAAGTTTTGTTCATACCATCATTATCACCTGGGAAAGGAATATTTCTTTGATGGGCATTGTCACAAGTCCTGGGAAATTAACATTATAGTAAAAGGTGCCTTAAGATTTACATATGATGACCGTGTTGTAACGTTGCGTAAAAATATGCTGGTAATATGTGAAAACGATATCTTTCACCGTAATTGTGTGTGGTCAGAGCACGGTGCAGAAATTTTTGTATATCAGTTTTATACAGACCACATTCCTCACAGTGAAAAACCCAGGGTTTATGAGCTGGATGAAAAAAATCTCTTTTTAACAAAGCTTATTGCGGAGGAGGCAGAAAAGAATGCAGAAAAAACAAAGCCCGACGGTCTGTACTCCGCCAATTTAAACTATCAGGCACACACCTTGCTGGAGCTTTTACTTATAAGACTTACGGAAAATGAAAATACCGTAGATTTTGAAATAAGCTCCGATGAAAAGATATACAGAACGGCAATAAATTATATGAAGGAAAATATAACAGAAAACATATGTATTAGTGATATTGCAAAGCTTTGCCATGTGGGACCCACAAAAATTAAAAATGTGTTTTCTCAGTTTACAGGAGAGGCAATTATGACGCATTTTTACAATATGAAGATAAACGAGGCAAAAAAACTTCTGGAAAACGGAATGACCGTAGGAGAAGTAAGCGATGCCCTTGGTTATTCATCGCAGGCATATTTTACAACCTGCTTTAAAAAAATTACGGGAATACCACCTAAGGAATACAGAAAAGGAGCGTAATCGCTCCTTTTTTCTTATACAGTAAGATTTCCGTTTGCGTCTTCTATATACAGCAGTATTTCCTCCTCGTGTCCCGTTTGGGTGTTTACATATATAAGAAAGGTTTTGTCGCTATGCTTTGCTTTTATTTCGTAGCACCAGCATTCTGTACCGTTATCCCTTGGAATGCATGCCATATTTACCTTTTCAACCTCAAGGTCGGAATTTAAATTTGCAAGTGCATTTTCTTCCGTAACTACAGGGTCTGGCACATTGCGTTTTTTGTGGTTGAACAGATATCCGTTTGATTCAAAGCCACATATTGTACCGTCGTGAAGAGAAACCTTTATTTTAATAAGGTCGGAATATACTGTGTAGTCATTAACTGTATAGCCATAGGCAAAGTTTACAATGTTGCCCTCTAAAACATATCCTGTTTGTTTCATATCCTTGTATAAATTTTCTGCCAAAAAATCTGAGGCGATTTTTGCTGCATCGTTAATTTCAATTTGCGGATTTTTAACGGTTATGCTGTTTGTCATCATAACAACCTTACCACCGTTTTTGGATATTTCTATAAATATTTTATCGTCCTTTGATGAAAACATATAGCTTGGAATATCACCTTTGGAATCTCCTGTATATTCAAGGGTTGTACCTGTGAATTTTTCGGCTTTTTCCTGTGCGTATTTTTGTGATATTTCGGGATGTGAAAGTATTTCTGACTTTCTGTTTAAAATATGTTCTGCAAATGGGCCGTCATATATAATTGTAGGGTAGTCTTCAAAGCTTTTTTCTATTGTTCCCAGACCTTCATTTAATTTTAACTGACTGTCGTCGGAAAATGCGGACTTTACAAGTTTTTCGGAAAGCCGAAGATTCCCGTCCATAAATTCGTTTTCCATTTCCTTAAGGTCGTTGTTCAGTGAATTTGAATATTTTACCAAAGTAGATATTTGTGACCGCTCGTCATCTGTTATTGCTTCACCGTTTAATAATTTTTTTGTAAGAGTATGCACATAGTCGCTTACCTGAGTTATAAATGCCGAGGTTTTTTCAAGCTCTGCAGTTGCGACGGGGAGTTGGCCAAGTGCAGATTTTGCAAGTGCCGTTTCCGACCACAGTTGTTCAGATAGCTCTGCAAGCTGAAGATAGTCGTTGGATACCAGAGCTTTGTTTAAAATTACGTCTATATTTCCTGCATAATCTACCAGCTCCACAAAGGCTCTTTGGTATGTGGCTTGTATGTTCTGCCGATACATTTCACTTTTTCTGTACTGATAAACGCTTGCAGTTGTTGTAATTATTGCGATTACAGACACAACAATCAGTATTCGTTTTGTATTCAAAATATCACTCCTTGTCTAATGTTTGGGCATTGCGCTTTATTTTTATGTCGGTACGAACTGTGTATGTGGCATTTTCAAACAGTTTTTGCCAGTTTTCTTTTTCCCAACTTTGCATTGTAAGGTAATTTACCTTTGCAAGCTTATGGAATTCAAGTATGTCAGCCTTGTAACTGTCTGAACATTTGTTCAGGAAATTTTTGATATCCTTTTCTATTTTAGCTTTTGCATATTTTTCTGTATTTTTTGAATCTGCATTTGTTTCCGACCATACTATGTTTCCCTCAAGGGAAAGTTCAACGGTTATGTTTGGAGGATTTTCTGATATATTGATTTTAAAATCACAATATGTTTTTTTAAAATTGACAACAATTCCGTTTGCAACTGTAAAATTACCATCGAATCCTGTTTTTTTTAGTAAGTTATAAATTAGTGTCTGGTTTTCATCAGCTGTGCCGCTTAGTTTAAAGTTGCTTGTTATTACCATACCGCTGTTGTTTATAATTGGTATTACACAACCTACAATGTGAGAGGGATATTTTTTTTGAATATCCTTAAGTTGTGTATCCGGCGAATACTGGGTAAATTCGTATCCTGATATATTTTCATAATACTCTGCGGGGTTTGCATCCAATGGAATTTTCATATTTTTCATATAATCAGATGCTTTTCCCTCACACATTGCAATGTTTGTATTAGGATGAAATTCGTTGGATTTTAACATTGCATCAATTTCTTTTTCAATTCCTTTTTCAAGTACATTCCGTGAAAAAATAACCATTTTCATATGTGAATAGTCACATGTTTCGGATACCTTGGAATTTAATTTATTCATGGCATCATATACGTTTGATGCATACACCGTTTCGGTTAAAAGTGGAGAACTGTCAGAACCGTCACCTTCAAAGGCAGAGGGCTTTATAATCTGGAAGCTGTAAGAATTTTCGTCAAATCCCACCGCTATTACAAATGCTATTCGTGAAATTTCCTTTGAATCGTAACAACCATTTAAAGAGATACATACTATAAGTGATAGAATTAAGGCAATGATTTTTTTCATTTTCTTTTTGCCTCCCTGCATTTTGATACACTCAATATAACAACAGGAATAATCATACATAAAATAAGCCGAGGTATGGAAAAGTAGTTTGAATACCGTACAAGTGCGTTTATATCATCGGGCACAAATGAAATTACTGAAACTACGGTGGCAATAACATACATAAACGGTCTGTAGTTTTTGGCTTTAAACAGCCTTCCTGTAAGCATGGCTGTTATATAAAGATAGGTAGAGGAGGTAAGAAAATAGCTTAGCATCCATCCTATTGTGAAAACAGATTCC
>CAZNKU010000044.1:0-11284 GCA_964573775.1 uncultured Clostridiaceae bacterium
CACAAAAAGAAAAAGTAGACACTTTTTTATGTCTACTTTTAGTTTACCATATCACTCTTGCAGCTGCACACTTTTTTAATTTACATCAAAATTAAAAAACGCATGCTTTTACTGATGCGACTCAGACAAGAAAACCACAAGGATAATTTTACCTTGTGGTTTTCATCATTTAATTATTCGTTATCTATTGTAGATACTGTAATTGTAATTTCTTCCAGTACATCAAGAAGAACTCTTACTGTGTCCAAAGCTGTAAACATTGTAATATTGTTTTCAACAGCACACTGTCTAATCTTAGCGCCATCTCCTTCATCACTAAATGAGCTTACATCTCTTGTGTTAATAACGTAGTTGATGTAACCTTTACGCATTGACTCAAGTATAACTTCATTATCTGCACTAAGCTTAGGAAGAATTCTTGTTTTGATATTATGCTTTTTAAGGAATTCAGCTGTACCCTCAGTAGCTTCAATGTTAAAGCCTAGGTCATAAAATCTCTTCATAAGCGGAAGTGCTTCTTCCTTATCCTTATCGGCTATTGTAACAAATACTGTACCGTAGTTTGTAACATTCATACTTGCAGCCTGCAAAGCCTTATAAAGTGCTCTTGTAAGCTTTTTATCGTAACCGATAGCTTCACCTGTGGATTTCATTTCAGGTGAAAGGTAAGCATCAAGACCTCTTAGCTTGTTAAATGAGAAAGCAGGAACCTTAACATACCATCTGTCTTTTTCCTTTGGATATTCTTCTGTAATACCCTGTTCCTTAAGGCTTTTACCAAGAATGGTAAGTGTTGCAATATCTGCAAGGCTGTAGCCTGTTGCCTTTGAAAGGAACGGAACTGTTCTTGAAGAACGTGGGTTAACCTCTATAACATATACGTTGTCGTCGTTGTCAACGATAAACTGGATGTTGTAAAGACCAACAATACCAATACCAAGACCAAGCTTTTTAGTATAATCAAGGATTGTATCCTTAACCTTCTGACTGATTGAGAATGTCGGATAAACGCTTATGGAGTCACCTGAATGAACGCCTGTTCTTTCAACATGTTCCATAATACCGGGCACGAAAATATCTGTACCATCGCAAACAGCGTCAACTTCAACTTCCTTACCTACGATATATTTGTCAACCAACACAGGTCTGTCTTCATCAATTTCAACAGCAGTTTTAAGGTACTGACGAAGTGCCTTTTCATCTGCAACAATCTGCATTGCACGACCGCCCAATACATAACTTGGACGAACAAGTACAGGGTAGCCTATTTCTTTTGCAGCCTCAACACCATCTTCAATTTTTGTAACAGCTCTGCCCTTTGGCTGTGGAATTTTAAGCTGTTCCATAATCTTTTCAAACGAGTCACGGTTTTCAGCCTTGTCGATAGCATCGCAATCTGTACCGATAATTTTAACACCGCGTTTCATCAAAGGTTCAGCAAGGTTAATAGCTGTCTGACCGCCAAGTGAAGCAATAACACCGATAGGCTTTTCAAGCTCTACAATGTTCATAACATCTTCAACTGTAAGAGGTTCAAAATATAGCTTGTCACTTGTTGTATAGTCAGTAGAAACTGTTTCAGGGTTGTTGTTTATAATGATTGATTCATAGCCTGCATCCTTAATAGTCTTGATAGCATGTACTGTTGAATAGTCAAACTCTACACCCTGACCGATACGGATAGGACCTGAACCTAAAACTATAATCTTTTTCTTGTCACTTACGATAGATTCGTTTTCATCTTCATAAGTTGAATAGAAGTACGGAGTATATCCGTTAAATTCACCTGCACAAGTATCGATAGTTTTGTAAACAGGGAACAGTTTATTTTCCTTACGGATTTCATAAACGTCATCTTCTGTAATCTTCCAAAGACGTGCAATGTATTTGTCGGAGAAGCCCATTTTCTTAGCTCTCTTCAAAACATCAAAGTCCTTAGGATTAGCAGCCAACACCTTTTCAAAATCAACGATATTCTTAATCTTGTCAAGAAACAGCATATCTATCTGCGTAGCGTCACAAATTCTGCTGTGGTCAACGCCAAGCCACATAAGTTCTGCAATAGCGTAGATACGGTCATCTGTACCTTCTTTAATATAATTCATCAACTCATCAATAGTTGTGTTTTCGTTATCAAACTTTGGCATATGGATATGAGATGTGCCGATTTCAAGTGAACGGATAGCTTTTAAGAAGCATTCCTCAAGTGTACGGCCAATGCTCATAACTTCGCCTGTTGCCTTCATCTGTGTGCCAAGCTTGTTGTTTGCATCAACAAATTTGTCAAATGGGAAACGCGGCATCTTTGCAACCACATAGTCAAGTGAAGGTTCAAATGACGCAGGTGTATTTGCAATTTTAATCTCGTCAAGAGTCATACCTAAAGCAACCTTTGCTGTAACACGTGCAATAGGGTATGCACTTGCCTTTGAAGCAAGAGCAGATGAACGTGATACACGAGGGTTAACCTCAATAACAAAGTATGAGAATGACTGTGGGTCCAAGGCAAACTGTACGTTACAGCCACCTTCAATTTTAAGTGCTCTGATAATGCGTAGAGCAGCGTCGGAAAGCATATGGTATTCTTTGCTTGTAAGTGTCTGTGCAGGAGCAACAACAATAGAGTCACCTGTGTGAATACCTACAGGGTCAACATTTTCCATACTACATATTGTGATAGCAGTATCCTTGCTGTCACGCATAACTTCAAATTCAACTTCTTTATAACCCTTAATACTCTTTTCAACCAATACCTGATGAACAGGAGAAAGCTTAAGAGCATTTTTCATAATTTCACGGAGTTCCATTTCGTTATCCGCAAAGCCACCGCCTGTACCGCCAAGTGTAAATGCAGGACGAAGTACAACAGGGTAGCCGATTTCCTCAGCAGCCTTTACGCCTTCTTCCATAGAATGAGTGATGATTGAAGGCAAAACAGGTTCACCAAGTTCTTCACAAAGCTCCTTGAAAAGCTCACGGTCTTCAGCACGTTCGATACTTTCAACATTAGTACCCAAAAGTTCTACCTGGCATTCATGCAAAATACCTTTTTTAGCAAGCTGCATTGCAAGGTTAAGACCAGTCTGACCGCCAATACCCGGAACAATAGCGTCCGGTCTTTCGTAACGTATAATTTTAGCAACATATTCCAGTGTAAGAGGCTCCATATAAACCTTGTCTGCAATAGTTGTATCTGTCATAATTGTAGCAGGGTTAGAGTTAGCAAGAATAACCTCGTAACCCTCTTCCTTAAGGGCTAAGCAAGCCTGTGTACCTGCATAGTCAAATTCCGCAGCCTGACCGATAACGATAGGACCGGAGCCTATAACAAGTACCTTTTTAATGTCTGTTCTCTTTGGCATATTACTTTCCCTCCTTAAGAATACTGATGAATTTATCGTAGAAGCACGGTCTGCCGTTAGGACCAGGTTCCAATGTAGGTTCAAACTGAACACCGTAAACCTTATCCTTTTCGCAGGCGATACCTTCTACTGTATTATCAAGCAGGTTGATATGTGTAATTTCAAGCTCTGTACCCTTAACGCTTTCTGCATCAATTGCATAACCGTGATTTTGTACAATAATTTCAACACTGTCATCAGCAAGTACCTTAACAGGGTGGTTAGGACCTCTGTGACCAAATTTCATTTTATATGTCTTTGCACCATATGCCTTTGCAATAAGCTCTGCACCTATGTTTATACCAACAACAGGTAATTTACCCTTAAGGTTTTTAATAAGCTCAACAACGCATTCAAGGTCGTCGGGGTTACCGGGACCGTTGGAAATAAGAACACCGTCAGGCTTCATAAATTCAATTTCTTCAGCAGTAGTGTTGTAAGGAACAATTGTAACATTACAACCCTTGGCATTTAAAGCCTTAACCATACTGTTTTTGATACCGCAGTCAACAGCAACAACATCATACTGATGGTTGGATGTTCTGGAGTACCATTTTTTCTTACAGCTTACTTTCGAAACAGCATCCTTTTTGATTTCTGCTTCTGCAAGTATCTTCATAGCCTCATCGTGAGGAGTGTCGATATCACAGATAAGTACCTTCATAGTACCTTTGTCACGTAGAATTCTCGTAAGCTTTCTTGTATCAAGCCCGTAAATGCCCGGTATGCCATTATCCTCCATAAGTTCAGACAAAGTCTTTGTGTACCTGAAGTTACTTGGCATATCATTGTAGTCACGGACAATAAGGCCACCTATAGTAGGAAGCTTTGTTTCGTGGTCTTCATCATTAATACCGTAGTTACCAATCAGCGGATATGTCATAACAACCATCTGATATGTGTAGGATGGGTCGGAAATAATTTCCTGATAGCCTACCATAGATGTGTTAACAACAAGCTCACACACGGACTGACATTTTGCACCGAAACTGAAGCCACAGTATTCGGAACCGTCTTCTAAAACAATCTTTACATCTTCTTTTGTAATCATATTTTCTCACCTCTGCATATTTCAAGCAGTTTCGTTAGTATCCAAACCCGTTTTGGGTGCGTATTTTTACGCCACTGCATTGTTAAAATACTCGCAAATGCTCAAGCATTAGCTGTGTTTTTGCCTCGCATCGACGCAAAAATCCAGCACCTAAAATTCTTCGAACCAAAATCAAAATAAAATTGTTGTTTTTTTAGGCGGAAGGTCGCAGTAATACTGTCGTATTTCAAGACCGACAACAACAAAAAACAGCTATTTTACTTGATTTTGGCGAGTTTGTATACTATCGTAACTGCTTAAGTATAAATATGCACAAATTATAAAAAACCTGCATATCCCTCATAATATATTACCATAATTTAGGTATTACTGTCAACAGAAATATAGATAAAAAATGACACAATACATATGAATTTTGGCATTTGTTTTTTATTATTTCACCAAAAGTAAATAATATGAAACAATGCTATTGCAAAAAACAACATTTTAAGATATAATATAGATAACTATTCTCTGAAAAGGGGTTTTTGAAAAATGCCAATGACAGACATTGAAATTGCACAGAGCGTGCAGATGAAAAACATCAATGAAATTGCAAACACAGCGGGTATAGACAGCAAATACCTTGAGCAATACGGAAACTACAAGGCAAAAATTGACCTTTCAATTATGAAGGACTGCAAAAAGGAAAGTGGAAAGCTCGTTCTTGTAACAGCAATTACTCCTACTCCTGCAGGGGAAGGCAAAACTACCACAACAATAGGTCTTGCAGACGGTATGAAGAAAATAGGCAAAAATGTTATGGTTGCACTTCGTGAACCATCACTTGGTCCTGTATTCGGTGTAAAGGGCGGTGCCGCAGGCGGTGGATATGCACAGGTTGTACCTATGGAGGATATTAATCTTCATTTTACAGGTGACTTCCACGCAATAGGTGCAGCAAACAACTTGCTTGCCGCAATGCTTGATAATCATATACATCAGGGTAATGCCCTTGGTATAGACACAAGACGTATTACATGGAAAAGATGCGTAGATATGAACGACAGACAGCTGCGCTACATAACAGACGGTCTTGGGGGCAAGATAAACGGTGTACCCCGTGAAGACGGCTACGACATTACCGTTGCATCAGAAGTTATGGCTGTTCTTTGTCTTGCAAGCTCTGTTTCGGATTTAAAGGAAAGACTTTCAAAAATTATTGTTGCATATACATATGACGGCAATCCTGTTACAGCAGGTGACCTTAAGGCGGCAGGTGCTATGACAGCACTTTTAAAGGATGCCATAAAGCCTAACCTTGTACAGACCTTAGAGGGTACTCCTGCACTTGTACACGGTGGTCCATTTGCAAACATTGCACACGGCTGTAATTCAGTAATTGCTACAAAGCTTGCTTTAAAGCTTGGTGACTATGCTATTACAGAGGCAGGCTTCGGTGCAGATTTGGGTGCCGAAAAGTTTTTGGACATAAAGTGCAGATATGCAGGTCTTAAACCTTCTGCAGTTGTGTTGGTTGCAACCATACGTGCTCTTAAAATGCACGGCGGTGTGGCAAAGACCGACCTTGGTACCGAAAATCTTGAGGCTTTGGAAAAGGGTATGCCTAACCTTTTAAAGCATCTTTCAAATATTACAGATGTATACAAACTGCCTTGCGTTGTTGCGGTAAACAAATTCCCTACAGATACAGATGCAGAAGTTCAGCTGGTTATTAATAAATGTAAGGAAATCGGAATAAACGTAGTACTTTCCGACGTATGGGCAAAGGGTGGTGAAGGCGGTATTGACCTTGCAAAAGAAGTTGTGTCACTTTGCGAAAAAGACAACGACTTTACATTCTGCTATGATGTTGAAGATACTATTGAAAACAAAATAGAAGCTATTGTTAAAAAGATTTACGGCGGTGACGGCGTTACATTTACACCTACTGCTAAAAAGCAGATTGCAACACTTAAGGAAATGAACTGCGACAAATTGCCAATATGTATGGCAAAAACACAGTACAGCTTTTCAGATGATATGAAGCTTATAGGTGCACCAACAGGCTTTACCGTAACTGTAAGAAACATTAAGGTTTCTGCAGGTGCAGGCTTTATAGTGGCACTTACAGGTGATATTATGACTATGCCTGGACTTCCTAAAGTTCCTGCCGCAGAAAAAATTGACGTTGATGAAAACGGAGTTATAAGCGGTTTATTTTAACAATATGTTACAAAACTTGACTTTATACTGAAACTATGCTATAATACCCGTAGTTTCAGAAAGAGAGGACTAAAAAACATGGAATCAGACGTGGGCGATTGTAATAATTGTAACGCCGATTTATGTAATTTAATATTATACAGGGCATACCTGCGGAAGTTTATTGTTTTCCACAGGCGTGCCTTTTTGCGTTCAAAAAGACTCTTGAGCTGATAACAAAACCGTTACAATAATAGATAAAATTGAATTTAAAAGGAGAGATTTTTTTACAAATGGACGGGAGTAGTACTATACAAATTATAATAATGGCAATACTTGTTATGATGTCTGCATATTTTTCTGCTACAGAAACTGCATTTTCATCACTTAACAAAACAAGACTTAAAACTATGGCAGAAGACGGTAACAAAAAAGCTGAACTTGCACTTAAGCTTTCAGAAAATTACGATAAGTTGATTTCTACTATACTTATAGGTAACAACATTGTAAACATCGGTGTTGCATCATTGGGTACAATTTTCTTTGTTAACATGCTTCAGGACCAGACTTTGGGTTCATCAGTTTCTACGGTTGTTATCACACTGGTTGTGCTTATTTTCGGTGAAATTACACCAAAAAGCATTGCAAAAGATGCACCTGAAAAATTTGCAATGTTTTCTGCACCTATTATAAACATACTTATAATTATTCTTACACCTTTAAACTTTATTTTTTCTATGTGGAAAAAGCTTGTTTCTAAAATAATAAAGGTTGAAGAAAGCGAAAAGATGTCTCAGGAAGAGCTTTTGATGTTTGTAGACGAGGTTGAACAGGAAGGTACAATTGATGAAGATGAGGGCGACCTTATCCGTAACGTAATTGAATTTACCGAAACAAAGGCAGAAGACATTCTTACACACCGTGTAGACCTTGAGGCGGTGCCTACAGATGCAGACAAAGAGGAAGTTTCAAAGAAATTTCAGGAAACACAGTTTTCTCGCTTGCTTGTATATGAAGAAAGCATTGATAATATTATAGGCTTTATTCTTCAAAAAGACTTCTACACAGTTGACGGTATTACTAAAAAGCAAATTGATAAAATTGTAAAGCCGGTTATATTTACACAAAAGTCTGAGCTTGTAAACGACCTTCTTAAAAAGCTTCAGACAAGCAAAACACACATCGCAGTTGTACTTGACGAATACGGCGGTACACTTGGTATTGTTACAATGGAAGACATTTTAGAAGAGCTTGTTGGCGAAATATGGGACGAACACGACGAAGTTGTAGAAGACTTTAAAAAGCTTAACGAAAACAAATACAGAGTAGATTGTTCCATTAATGCAGACGACTTCTTTGAATTTTTTGAAATTGAGACTGAAACAGAAAGTATATCACTTGGTGGCTGGGTTATGGAACAGCTTGACAAGGTTCCCGAAAAGGGTGATAAGTTTGAGTTTGAAGAGCTTGACATCACTGTTTTTGAAACAGATTCACGCCGTGCAACCAAAATTGATGTAATTTGCAAAAAACCATTGACAACTAATGCGTAATATGGTAGAATAAATCGAAATAAACGATAGAGGCGCACTACATCATCAGTAACAATCGCCTATGACCTTCGCAGGGTTACGACGGTTGCAAAAGGGGTGGGTGCCGAAGACAGCCGAGGCGTAAGGTTGATCTGGCAAACCGGAATAACATCTGTTTTGTTGTCGCATTTGCGGAGTGCTATCTTTAATTTTATTTGAGTTACATTTATGTTAATCAATTAAAAAGATAGCCTGTTTTATGGCTATCTTTTCTTTGTTGTAGCCGAAAGATAGTAACCCGAACCCGCCTTAAACAGCGTAATTTCGGCATCTTCAGGCTTGTCATCTTTGCAAGGCGTCAACCTTGCTTCATCTTCCGCACCAAAATCTGCTCAAAATTCCATCTGTTTAAGGTCAGGGAATTTTCAAAGAGAGAATTTTTGGTTGTGGAAGGCAAAAACGCAGGTAATCCTGACGGATTGCCGAGTATTTTAACAAAGCGAAAGCGAAAATTCACCTTTGAAAATCGAGGTTTGGATTATTCTCTTTCGGCTAAGGAGGATTTATTATGAAAAACACAGTATTTACAGGAGTAGCTACAGCTATTATTACACCGCTTAACGAAAACGGTATAGACTTTGAAAAATTCGGTAAACTTTTAGATTGGCAGATTGCCGAAGGCATCAACGCCATTGTTGTGTGCGGTACAACAGGTGAAAGCTCAACTTTAACAGATGAAGAACACAGAGCGGCAATCAAGTTTGCAGTAGACCATATTGCAGGCAGAGTTCCTGTTATTGCAGGTACAGGCAGTAACGATGCAGCTTATGCAATTGACCTTACAAAGTATGCTTGTGAAGTTGGTGCAGACGCTATGCTTGTTGTTACACCTTATTATAACAAGGCTACACAAAATGGTCTTATAAAGCTTTTTACAGCTATTGCTGATGCAAGTACAAAGCCTATTATTCTATACAACGTACCTTCACGTACAGGTGTAAACATTGCTCCTGCTACCTGCAAGGTGTTGGCTGAACATCCAAATATCTGCGGTATTAAAGAAGCAAGCGGCAACATTTCTCAGATTGCCGAAATTGCTGCTTTGGTTGGCAATAAAATGGATCTTTACTCAGGTAATGACGACCAGATTGTTCCTCTTATGTCTTTGGGCGGTAAGGGTGTTATTTCCGTACTTTCAAATGTAATGCCCAAGAAAACTGTTGAAATCTGCGACAGCTTCTTTGCAGGTGACGTTAAGAAGAGCCGTGAAATTCAGCTTGAACTTCTTCCTCTTATCAATGCTTTGTTCAGCGAAGTTAACCCTATCCCTGTTAAAGCCGCTATGGCAGCTATGGGCTGGTGCGAAAACTATGTAAGACTTCCTCTTACATGTATGGAAGAAAAGAATGAAGCTAAGCTTTTAGAACTTATGAAAGAACAAAATCTTATATAAAGTAGGTTAAAAATATGATATGTAACAACATTTCCGTAAGGGATAATGCCTTGTGCTTTGCAGGTGTAAATGTAGAAAGCCTTGCTAAAAAATACGGCACACCACTTTATCTTATGGATGAAGAAAAAATACGAGAAAATTGCCAGACTTACGTTGGTGCAATGAACAAATATTTTGACGGTAATGCAAAGCCTCTTTACGCAAGTAAGGCGGCATCCTTCAAACGTATTTATGAAATTGTAGCCGAAGAGGGTATGGGTATAGATGTAGTTTCAACAGGTGAAATATACACTGCCATGAAGGCTGGTATGAGCCTTGAAAACGCATACTTCCACAGCAACAACAAAACTGATGAAGACGTTGACTTTGCCATCAAAAACGGCATAGGCTACTTTGTTGTTGACAATGCGGAAGAGCTTGCCGTAATTGATAAATATGCAAAAATCTACAACACAAAGCAAAAGATACTTTTAAGACTTACACCTGGTATTGATACTCATACCTACGAGGCTGTAAACACAGGTAAGGTAGATTCCAAATTCGGCACAGCTATTGAAACAGGTCAGGCAGAAATTATAACAAAACATGCACTTATGTTTAAAAACATAGACCTTGCAGGCTTCCATTGTCACATAGGTTCACAGGTTTTTGACTCTGATACATTTATCAGAGGTGCGGAAATTATGCTTAATTTTATAGCAGATATGAAGGTTGAACTTGGCTACGTTGCCCGTGAACTAAGTCTTGGTGGCGGCTATGGTGTTCGTTATACTGAAAAAGATCCTGTAATAAACATTTATGACAACATCCGCATAGTATCTGAGGTTGTAAAAGAAAAATGTGCAGAATTACATCTTGATATTCCTAAAATCCTCATGGAGCCCGGCAGAAGCATTGTGGCAGATGCAGGTATGACTCTTTATACGGTAGGTACTGTAAAAGTAATACCGGGTTATAAAAACTATGTTTCCATAGACGGCGGTATGACCGATAACCCTCGCTTTGCACTGTACGGCTCGGAATACACAGTACTCCTTGCAAACAAAGTGCGTGAAGAAGCAAGCTTTGAATGCTCCGTTGTTGGCAGATGCTGTGAAAGCGGCGATATAATTCAGGAAAATGTAATGCTTCCAAAACCTGTACGCGGTGACATTGTAGCTGTGTGCACAACAGGTGCCTATAACTTTTCTATGGCTTCCAACTATAACAGACTACCTAAACCACCTGTTGTTATGCTTAGAAACAGACAGGATTATTTAGCAGTTAAAAGAGAAACTTTAGATGACCTTATAAAAAACGACATATAATTCAAAGAAACCCACAAGGTAATTTGTGGGTTTCTTTTTTTGTTCGAGTCGCATCGATATAAGCATGCATTTTGTTGTAAAAAATAAAATTGTCTCCGACGGGGTACTTTTGTCGCAAAAGTACCCAAAACACGGGGGTTTCGATTCCCCCGTACCCCTAAACGATAAGGGCTCTGCCCTTAACCCGTTCCGTGGGTTACTGATGTTTGTGTATTAAAGTATGTGCTATCTATCAAATCCAAAAACTGCAGGTCGTCGCTATATGCGAACTTATCGCATTAGCTCCTAAAATCATTGTTCGGCAGCGGAAATTGATAACAATGATTTTTCCTTTGTTTTTGGATTTTCTGGTTGTG
>CAZNKU010000045.1:0-11149 GCA_964573775.1 uncultured Clostridiaceae bacterium
TGCAGCGGAAATTGATAACAATGATTTTTCCTTTGTTTTTGGATTTTCTGTTTGTTCTGTGGCACATACTTTCCCATAAGTCAACACGCCGTAGAGAGAGGGATTGCAAATCGTTTCGAAGTTTTGAAAAAATTGGCGTAAAATTGCACATATCATTTCCCTCTGCTGATGTGCAATTTTAGGGGCTCGCGCAATGGGTTTGCGTATAGCCCCGTGCGACAATTTTAAGAAACTGACGAATTACGAGTTGCTGACCGAACGTCCCGGCGGTGGGTTTTTGGGCACTTTTGCCCACACAAAAGTGCCTCCCCCGCGGACAGCGGACAAAAATATAAAGACAGTAGCTTTGATTAGTTACTGTCCTTTAGAGTACACTCTATAATTACTGTCTTTTATATTACAACAAATCTGCAATATCAAGCATTAACTTTTCTGATTTTTCCCAGCCAAGGCATGGGTCTGTAATAGATTTTCCATAAATACCTTCACCGATTTTCTGTGCACCGTCTTCAATGTAGCTTTCAATCATAAAGCCTTTAACAAGCTTTTTAATATCTTCGCTGTGACGGCAACTGTGCAAAATTTCTTTGCATATTCTTATCTGCTCAAGATACTGTTTGTTTGAATTTGCATGGTTTGCATCAACAATAAGTCCCATATTTGCGACATGTTTTTCAGCATATGCATTGTAAAGTCTTATTAAATCCTCGTAGTGATAGTTAGGGAATGACTGACCGTGCTTGTCTACATAGCCTCTTAAAATAGCATGTGCAAGAGGATTACCCTGTGTAGCAATTTCCCATCCGTTATATATAAATGTGTGAGAATGTGTTGCCGCAACAATTGAATTTAACATAACAGAATAGTCACCGCTGGTAGGGTTTTTCATGCCTACAGGGATATCCATACCGCTTGAAACTAAGCGGTGCTGTTGATTTTCTACAGACCTTGCACCAACTGCCACGTAAGAAAGCAGGTCGGAAAGATAGCTGTAGTTTTCAGGATAAAGCATTTCATCGGCACAGAAAAATCCTGTTTCGGAAATAACCTGAATATGTAAATTACGTATAGCCATTATACCCTTTAACATATCGGGCTTTTCGTTGGGGTTTGGCTGATGTACCATACCCTTGTAGCCATCACCTGTTGTACGTGGCTTGTTTGTATAAACTCGGGGAATTATAATAATTTTATCCTTTACCTGCTCCTGAACTTTTGAAAGTCTGTGCATATAGTCCATTACGGAATCCGGACTGTCTGCAGAGCAAGGACCTATTATAAGAATGAACTTATCAGAATCTCCTGTAAAAACGTCGGCAATACTTTTGTCGCGTATTTTTTTTGCTTCTGTGTGTTCCTTTGAAAGCGGATACTGCATTTTAATTTCATCTGCGGTAGGGAGCTTTCTTTCAAATTTCATTTGCATATTTATCATCCCTTTATAGCTGTTATTTAATAATTATTGAATTCGTGGACATTTAGATGTCGCAAAATAATTTTACCAGGAGTAAAAATGCTTGCTTGCAAGGGCATTTTTGCGACGCCGTCAATTGACACAGCGGTCAAAAGACCGCAAAATGCCAAAAGCATTTAGGGATTTTATAAAATAAAATCCCTTATGTGTCAATTATATCACAAAAAAGTTGTTATTTCAACACTTTATTCGTCTGCAGTAACTGTTGCAACGGTTGCCGCATATACGGCAAGAGCACCATTTTTCTTAAGGACTTTTGCACAGGCATTTAATGTACTTCCTGTTGTTATAACATCGTCTATAAGCAAAACTGTTTTGTCTGTAAGAAGGTGACTGTTTTTAACATAAAATGCTTTTTTGACATTTTCAATTCTTTCCAAACGGTTAAGACCGCTTTGTGTTTTTATGCCGGGTCTTTTGAAAAGTATCTTTTTGTTTATAGGTACATCTATTGCTTTTGAAATAATATCGGCAATTTCGAATGACTGGTTAAATCCCCTTTTAAATTCATTAAGCGGAGACATAGGTACATAAAGTATCATATCGAATTGTATGCCGTCGTAAAACTTTTTCACTGTTTTGGAAAGTGCATTTCCAAATTCATAAGCTATCCATTCTCTTCCTTTAAACTTCATATTTTGTATGGATGTTTTAATGCATCCTCTATATTTATATCTTGAAACATTTTTGATGTAATATATTCTGCACTGCTTACAATTTGCACAAAATCTGTCACGGTTTTCGTATATGGGTTTCCCGCAGGTTTCGCAAACTATCCCGTCATTTTTAGAGTATGTCCTGCTGCAATCGTAGCAAAACATCGCCTTACTTTTAAGGGGCATTCTTACATTACAACAAAGGCACCTTGGAGGAGATATTATATTTAAAAAATAATCGATGGGTTTTAAACTATTCATTCCTAAGCTTTTGCTCCAATCCCGTATAACGTATTTGCTCGGATTTGTTTTCTACCATTTTTTGTACACAGCTTTCTCTTCCTACAAGCACTACAAGCTTTTTTGCACGTGTTACGGCGGTGTAGAAAAGGTTTCTGTTTTGAAGCATTGGCGCACAAGGGTACATAGGCATAATTACAGCGTCAAATTCACTGCCCTGACTTTTGTGTACGGTTACTGCGTAGGCCAGGTCCAAATCCTCAAGCTTTGCAAATTCATAAATGCACAACTTATCGTCAAAAACAATGGTTACGGATTCCATATCCTTGTCAATACGGTGTATGTAGCCTATATCACCATTAAAAATTCCGCAGCCTGTTTCCTCGGGGTTTTCAAGCTTTGTCCATTCCATATCGTAATTGTTTCTGGTCTGCATTACCTTGTCGCCCTCGCGGAATGTTATGTTTTTAAAGCTTTTTTCCTTTTTCTTTTTATCCGGTGGATTTATGACTTTTTGCAAAGCAATGTTAAGCTCGTTAACACCTGTTATGCCCTTTCGGGTTGGAGAAAGTATCTGTATCTGATAAAGTGGATTGTATTTGTATGCCTTTGGCAGACGATTTATAAACAAATCTGTAATAGATTTTGAAATATCCACAGCAGTATCTCTTTTTACAATAAAAAAGTCTGTGCCGTCCTTGTTAAATTCAGGATATTCTCCGTGGTTTATTTTGTGAGCATTTACAACTATTGCACTTTCCTTTGCCTGACGGAAAATTTCTGTCAGGGACACTGTGGCAACTCTGCCGGAATTTATAATGTCACGCAGTACATTGCCTGCACCTACGGAGGGCAACTGGTCGCTGTCGCCAACCATTATAAGTTTTGTATAAGATTTCAGCGCTTTTAAAAGTGACTGCATCAAAAGTATATCCACCATGCTCATTTCATCAATTATTAAAATGTCGCAGTCTAAGGGATTATCTTCATTTTTACAAAATTGCATATTGTCATCACTTTCGGAAAATGATGACTCTAAAAGACGGTGTATTGTCTTTGCTTCAATTCCGCACACTTCTGTCATACGCTTTGCGGCACGACCGGTAGGTGCGGCAAGCATAACCTTTTTATCAAGCTTGTCCATTATCTGGATAATAGAATTTATTATGGTTGTTTTTCCCGTACCTGGTCCGCCGGTTATAATCGTTGCGCCCTTTTCCATAGCACAGTATATTGCACTTTTCTGATGCTCGGCAAGCTTTATTTTGTTGGACTTTTCGATATCTGTAATTATCTTTTCAATATCAATATTTTCTTCCTTAATATTATTTTTTGAAATTTTGTTTATTTTATCTGCAACATAAATCTCTGCCTCGTATAGCTTGGGCAGGTATATACGTTGGTCACCGTCAGCGTTGTTTTCATTTTTTAGTTTAGATTCGAAAATCATTTTTACAATTACATTTTCAGCTTCTTCCAATGTAACAGACAAAAAATTACAAAGTTCATCAAGCAATATACTTTTTGGTACGTATGTATGTCCGTTCATTGATGCAGTAGTAAGCATATGTTTTGCGGCACCTTCAATGCGTATGGGAGCATTAGGCAAAACGCCCATTTCCAATGCAATTTTATCCGCTGTTTTAAAGCCTATGTTATAAACTGTTTCAGACAAGATATAGGGGTTTTCTTTAATAACTTCAACGGAACTGCTGCCATAACGCTTGTATACTTTTACGGCACTTTGTGGAGTAATACCGAATTTTTGAAGGTACATTACAATGTTCCGTACACCCTGCTGTTTTAAGTATTCTTCGCCTATTTCAAGAGCTTTTTTTCTGGAAATTCCGTGTATTTTGGCAAGCCTTTCGGGTTCTTTTTCCAATATGGTTAAGGTATCCTCCCCAAACATATCTACAATTTTTTGTGCGGTTGCCATGCGTACACCCTTAATGGAGCCGCTTGAGAGATATTTTAAAATATCGTTTATTTCCGATGGCATATTTTTTTCAAAAAAAAGCACTTTAAATTGAGGGCCGTAATCCTGATGAAAGGTCCATTCTCCTGTAAGTGTAACCTTTTCACCACCGGCAATATATGGCATATATCCCACGGCGGTAATGGTATCATCATCTGTTTCTATATCACAAACGGCATAACCGTTTACGGAATTGTAATATACAATTTCCGTAACGGTACCAATTATTTTCTTTTCTTCATTTTGTATGAATTCAGCCATTTTAACATTCCCTGTTCCTTATGTATTCTATATATTCTTCTGTATTCATTAATCTGATAAAACTATATTTTTTTAAAAGTTTCTCGTATATTTCACTATCTTCGGCAGAGGGGGAGTCAATAATCACTATAAGTGAGCATGTATCGGTAGCAAGCAGAGCATTTCGTACTGCAATTTCAATATTGTCTTTAAATTTGTCTGCACATACCACAACGTGGAAATCTTTTTGTGAACAGTTCAAGTCTGTATACAAAAACCTGACAAACTCCACAATTCCGAATGCACCGAAAAAAGCAAGCAGTGACCACAAGATAATCTCTGACATAATTATATCACCTCATTACAAAATATGCAATGAGGTGATGTGTGTGTTACATATTAAATTAAAGAACTTTGCTCAGGAAAGACTGTGTTCTCTGGTTTTTAGGATTGTTGAATATTTCATCGGGTGTGCCGACTTCCATAATCTGTCCCTCGTCCATAAATATAACTCTGTCTGCAACTTCTTTTGCAAAGCCCATTTCGTGTGTTACAACAACCATTGTCATACCTTCGGATGCAAGCTGCTTCATAACATCTAAAACTTCGCCTACCATTTCGGGATCTAAAGCTGATGTAGGTTCGTCAAACAGCATAACTTCAGGGTTCATGCAAAGTGCACGCACAATGGCAACACGCTGTTTCTGACCGCCGGAAAGCTGTGAAGGGTATGTGTTTGCTCTGTCCTCTAAGCCAACACGCTTTAAAAGAGCCAATGCCTTTGCCTCCGCTTCAGTCTTTGAAATTTTCAAGAGCTTCATAGGTGCAATGGTCATATTTTTAAGTATTGTCATATGCGGAAACAGGTTAAAGTGCTGAAAAACCATACCCATTTTCTGTCGGTGAAGGTTAATGTTTACATTAGGATTTGTAATGTCTGTGCCCTCAAAAATAATTTGCCCCGATGTAGGTGTTTCAAGTAAATTAAGAGAACGCAAAAATGTAGATTTACCCGAGCCGGAAGGGCCGATAACAACTACAACCTCACCTTTTTTAATTTTTGCATTTACGCCGTTTAACGCTTTAATTGCACCGCCTCTGTAAAATTTACAAAGGTCTTTTGTTTCTATAATGTTGTAATTAGCGCTCACTTCTTCTTAACCTCCTTTCAAGCTTGCCAACAAGCCAGGTAAAGAAAATAACCAGTACAAGGTATATAAGAGCTACTGCAATAAGTGGCATAAACGGAGAATATGTTGCGGCACGTATAATGTTACCGCCCATGGTCAAGTCTCTTATAGTTACATAACCTGCAACGGAGGTTTCCTTTAAAAGTACAATAAATTCATTTGCCAATGCGGGCAGAATGTTTTTGAAAGCCTGTGGTATTATAATGTGCCACATAGTGCTTTTGTAGTCAAAGCCAAGGCTTCTGCCTGCTTCAAACTGACCTTCATCAATTGACATAATACCTGAACGTACTATTTCGGCAACATAAGCACCGGAGTTAATGCCGAATGCAATTATCGCTACCAAAACGCTGTTTCTTGATGATGAAAATATTATGTAGTACATTATCATAAGCTGTACAACAACCGGCGTACCGCGAATAACTGTAAGATACAACTTACATATTGCATTTACTAAAGAAAACAAAAATTTTTTAAACCCTTTTCTCATATCGGCGTGGGTTTTGTCGTAGCTTGAACGCACAATAGCAACAAATACACCAAGAATAACACCAAGTATAAGAGAAAAGAATGTTATAATTAAAGTGTTTTTAAGACCGGTGGTAAGAAATTGCCAACGGTTTTCTTCAACAAAATTCAGTATAAAGTCAGCCTTCAAATCTGAAAACCAAGCCATTATATTATCCATTGTGTCACCTCTGTAAAACAAAAAACAGGGACGGAGAATTTCCGCCCCCATCTGAAATAATTATTTATTTTGCCAACTTGTCGTTATTTGCTTTAACATAAGCCTTTGCAGGCTCGTTATCTATAATAACGCAGTCAACTTTACCTGTAACAAGAGCCTGTACAGCTTCGTTACCTGATGAATATTTCATAACACGGTCTGCACCAAAGTCACCTTCAGCGTAGATATCACCTGTTGTACCCTTCTGAGTACCAACAAGATATGCTGCACCGTCAGCAAACAAATCATCTACAGATTTAATGTCACTGCCTTCAGGAACAATAATTGACTGAATACCTGTTGCATATGTATTTGAGAAGTTGATGTTCTTTAGACGGTCTTCTGTAACTGTCATACCTGCCATACCCATATCGGATTTACCTGTCTGTACAGCAGTGATGATTGCATCAAATTCCATATCATCAATTACAAGCTTCATATCAAGCTTATCAGCAATAGCAGCAGCCATTTCAGCATCAATACCTACAATTTTTCCGTTTTCGTAGTATTCGTATGGTGGGAACTGAGCGTTTGTAGCCATATGAAGTTCAGACTTTCCTTCAGCATCAGCCTGTAATACAAGACTGTGAGGTGTGCCTGAAATGTACTTGTCAATAATAGCCTGCTTTGTTCCGTCTGATTCAAGCTCTGCCAAAGCTACGTTTATTTTGTCAAGTAATTCAGTATTTTCTTTTGCAACGCAAATTGCATAATCTTCTACTGCATATTCTGTGTCAAGAATAACAAGCTTCTTGTCCCCTGAGTTACAGCCTGTGAAAAGGCAAAGAGCCATTACACATACCAACAGTAATGAAATAATCTTTTTCATATTTATTTCCTCCTAAATGTAATTTATAAAATATTTATGCCTATATTATACCTTTATATTTAAAAAAAGGCAATAGTTTTGTTAATAATTTTTAATTTTTCGCATATTTATTAGTGAATGGAGGAAGCTTATGCATTTTTTTGTAATAAAAAGAAAAATAATTTATTTTTTGGGGATTTTGGTATTTGTTGCATTGTCTGTTTTTGTAAACGGAGCACATTCCGTAAATACTATTTCGGAAAAGGGCAATATTCCCATATATTGTGTTAAAACCGATGAAAAGGAGATTGCAATAACCTTTGATTCCGCATGGGATGATGCTGATCTTACAGAGGTTTTGCAGGCACTTGATGACTATGAATGTAAGGCAACTTTTTTTGTGGTTGGGGATTTTTTGGAAAAATATCCCGAAAGGGTTAAAGAAATGTATGAAAAGGGACACGAAATTGCAAATCATTCCGATACACATCCTCACCCAAACTCACTTTCAAGGGATGAGATGATTAATGAAATGGACAACTGTGATAAAAAGATAAAAGACATTACGGGGCAAAAGGAGGTTTTATTCCGTGCACCCTACGGCGAGTATAACAACCTTCTTGTTAAGACCTGTGAGGATACAGGGCGTTTTTGCATACAGTGGGATGTTGACAGTCTTGACTGGAAGGGGATTACTGCGGATATGATTGTAAAAAGGGTAACTGAAAAGATAAAAAACGGTTCTATTGTGCTTTTGCATAACGGTGCAGAAAATACAGCGGAAGCTTTACCACAACTGCTTTGTGAACTTAAAAATGTGGGATACGAATTTGTAACGGTTTCGGATTTGATTTATAAGGATAATTACTACATAGACCATACGGGAATGCAGATACCAAAATAAAGGCGACTCAGCACACTGAGTCGCTTTTAATTATTGTTCTTCCTTATGCTTTTTTGTTAAGTCTTTTAATACTCCGACAGTAAGGAAAATGGTTACTATAAATGAAATTCCGTCGGAAACCATTTGGGACATCTGTATACCGATAAAGCCTAAAAATTGCGGAAGAATAAGTACAGATGGTATGTAGAAAAGCCCCTGTCTTGCCATGGCAAGGAATGATGCACGAAAAGCAAGTGTTAAATTTTGCATCATCATATTTGAAAGCACCATAAATCCCACAAGAGGGAATGTAAGGGTTGTAAAACGAAGTGTTGCAGCACCAATATTTACAACCTGTTCTCTTGTTGCCGATACGTTACTGTTTAAAAACAGACCTATAATCTGAGGTGCTAAAACATGCACCAATGTACCTGCCACAATCAAAAAGCAAGTTGTTACCATAACTGAAAACCAAAAGGCCTTTTTAACTCTGTCGTATTTTTTTGCACCGTAGTTAAAGCCGCAAACGGGCTGGAAGCCCTGACCAAAGCCGATAACTACTGAATATGCAAACATTGTAATCTTGCTTACAATAGTCATTGCGGCAATTGCCGCCTCTTTGTCAAAGCCTGCCGCAACACAGAATATTTTTGCAGAATAGTTCATGGAAATTGTAGTTACACTTCCAAGACTTTGTCTTAAAAGCGAGGGAGCACCGCCCTTTAATATCTGTGTATAATACTCCTTGCAGGGTTTGAAATTTTTAAATTTAATACTTATGTTTGCAGGCTTCATTGTGCCTGCAAGCAATATGCAAAAGCTTATAAATTGGCTTAGTGCAGTTGCCATAGCCGCACCCTTTACGCCAAGGTGTAATCCAAAAATAAACAATGGGTCTAAAATAAAATTTAAAATACCGCCTGTTGTTATACCGACCATTGCATAAACTGCGTTGCCCTGAAAACGGAACTGATTGTTAAGTACAAGTGAAGCCGCATAAAAGGGTGCACCTATAAGTATAAATTGTAAATAATCAACAGCATAGGGTGCAATTTCATCTGTTGCACCTAAAAAATATACCAACTGTGTACGGAAAATTGTACCCAAAACCATAAACACAGCACCGAAAATAAGGGCAGAAAAAAATGCCGTAGATGCCATTTTGATAGCATCTTCCGTTTGTTGCTGACCTAATTTTTTGGAGATATAGTTTCCAGAGCCGTGTCCGAAAAAGAAACCACAAGCCTGAATAATAGCCATAAGAGGCATTACTATACCTACCGCACTTACTGCTGCATCTACATCCTTAGGTATATGTCCTACAAAGTATGTATCTGCCATATTGTAAAATGTGGTTATAAGCATACTTATTATGGTAGGAATAGCCATTTTAGCCACCAATTTGCTGACGTTGGTTTCCGTCATTTGTTTAAATTTTTCTTCTCTTGTCAATTTATATCACCATGCCCCCGTTAGGACTTAAAACCTGACCTGTTATAAAATCAGCCTGGTCACTTGCCAGAAAATATATTGAATTTGCTACATCCTCGGGAGTACCCACTCTGCCAAGAGGCGTTTCATCCTTTATAAGATTAATTGTTTCTTCGTCAAAGCCTCCGCACATATTGGTCATTATTGTGCCTGGTGCAACAGCATTTACCTGTATGCCTGAAGGACCAAGCTCCTTTGCCAACGACTTTGTAAAGCCGATTACAGCAGCCTTTGCTGTTGAATAATGAACTTCACAGGACGCACCGGTAATTCCCCACATAGATGATACATTTATAATTTTACCATGCTTCTGTCGCACCATATAAGGTACTGCATATTTGCAAGTATAGTATAGAGAATTTAAGTTGGTTCCCATCATACTGTTCCATTCATCTGTGGTAATATCCGTAAAAAGTTTTTGCTGTGCTATACCTGCATTGTTTACCAATACATCTATAAAACCGAATTTTTCAATGGCAGTATCTATCATTGCCTTTACTTCCGATTCAACGGAAACATCGGCTTTAACGGCAATTGAATTGGGCAGCATGGACTTTAGCTCCAATGCTGCCTTTTCATTTTTATTATAATTTATTATTACATTGTAACCGTTACGGTGAAATTTCAGTGCTGTTTCACGGCCTATACCCCGTGATGCACCTGTAATTAAAACTGTTTTCATGTTATTCTCCGAATAGCTTTTTTAATCTGTTGTTTGCTTGATTTTTTCTTTTTTTCGTTTCTGCAGTGTCTATTTCAATATTTAAAACGTCACCTTCAGCTAAATTGTCGGGCAATGTATTTTTTGGTACATTAAAATAATTGTTTTCGCATTCTATCACTGCATAATCTTCTTCAAATCTGTCAATTATCCATTTCATAATAAACCTCGTTTACTGTACAGCGTCAGGATTTTTGACCGTATCGTCAGGAGAAACAATCTCGTTACCTGTTTCGCTTGATTCGGGTTCGGCAGATTCCTCATCTTCATTATCTGTTGAAGTATCTTCCTCATCGGACTCTTCTGTTTCTTCAATAGGTTCTTCAACAGGCTCTTCGTCAGGTTCTTCAACGGCATCTTCAATAGGTTCCGGTTCTGTAACTGTTGGTTCAACAGTTGGGGTATCCTGTGCAGGCTGTACCTGTTCTGCCTTTACAGGCTCCTGGGGCTCTGTGTTATCTTTATTATAAAATATTCCGTGCACATAATATATGCCTGCCAAAAGTGCAAGGATGATGATGATAATTACCATAATTATCGGGAACTTGGACCCTTTGCGCTTTGTGGGTTTGCCGAATTTTACGCCAACACCGTTATGCATCAAATCATCTCCTTTATATGCTTGTATATAAATTGTACACCTAATTATATATTTTTGTCAACAAAAAACGATTTTGTATGAGAAATACCCTTAAGGATAGTTTTAACTATGCTTTTTAGTTTTTACGCTATCCGCGTGGG
>CAZNKU010000046.1:0-11018 GCA_964573775.1 uncultured Clostridiaceae bacterium
AAATATAACTTCCTTTTTCGCAATCTGCCAGTGTGTCGATAAGTTTATCGACACACTAAAAGGAGGACAAATTGTCCTCCTTATTACATTTTAAATACTATGCCTATTATTGCACCAATTACGATATATAAAATAATATGATTTTTCTTTTGTATTTTTGTAAGTGCAAATATAATAACAAAAAGTATTATATGCTTTATGCTTATACTTTGCAGAAAAGTTTCTGCCTTGGGGATAATGAAAAGTTCCTTCCCAAGCTGTAAAAGTGCAACTGTAATCATTGCAACCACTGCAGGGCGAAGTCCTTTAAATGCTCCTTCAACAATTATACTGTTGCGGAATTTTTCCAAAATGGCAGATACTATAAGTATAACAATAAAGCTTGGCAAAACCATAACCAATGTTGCTATAATTCCGCCTGCTGTTCCGCCTGTTGAATAGCCGGCATATGTAGCCATATTTACGCCAATTGGCCCCGGTGTGGCATTTCCTATGGCAATCATATTTGAAAGTTCGGAAAGTGTGTACCATCCGTATTTTATAGATATTTCCCGTAAAAAAGGCAGGGTTGCAAGTCCGCCGCCTACAGCGAAAAGGCCTGTTTTAAAAAATTCCAGACACATAAGAAGGTAAGTCATTGATTTTTACCTCCTTTTTTTATATCTTTGCGATTGAGTGTATATATTATACCTGCAACAGCGCTTATTACAACCACCAACACAGATGATAAAATGTCAAAGCATGAAAGTACAAGCGCAAGTAAAAATACAATGTAGTCAAAGGGTTTTTGTACGCTTTTTTTCCACATCGATATTATTGTGTTTAAAACAAGTACAATTACCACAACTCGTATTCCTGAAAATGCACTTTGTACAAACCACAAATCTGCAAAGTTGTTAATAAAGGTTGCAATTATTAATATAATAACAATGGACGGAAATATTACCCCGGCAGTTGTAAATGCAGCACCGATAATGCCTTTGAGTTTTTTGCCCACAAAAGTTGCTACATTAACTGCAATTATTCCAGGTGTACATTGTCCTATTGCGTAGTAGTCCAAAAGCTCATCTTCCGTAATCCATCCGCGTTTTTCTATCAGTTCACTTTTTAAAATCGGGAACATTGCGTATCCTCCACCAAAGGTGAATAGTCCGATTTTTGCAAATATAAAAAATAATTGAAATAAATATTTCATTAAATCACCCACTGACTATGATATCACACATTTTACAGTAAATCAATAAATTTTTAAAGTGTTGACAAAGATTGGGTTTTGGGATATAATTCAGTTAGATATACCTAACTGAATGGAGATGTAATTATGGGTTTGTTTGGTAAAAAATACGAATATAAGGTGTACGTTGACGGTATGTCCTGCAGTCATTGTTCCGCAAGAGTAGAGGCGGCGTTTAATGATGTTAAGGGTGTGTCAGTAAAGGTTAATCTTGAGGAAAAGTTTGCTGTTGTTACCTCGAAACATGAAATGACTGCTGATGAAGCAAAGTCAATAATTGAAAATTCAGGCTTTGTATTTGTGAAGTTTGAGTAAAAAAATAAAAGAAACGTAATGTTTCTTTTATTTTTTGTGTGTTGGAGAATATCCGTAATTTTTCTGATATGCTCGGTAAAAAGAGGAGTAGTTGCCAAAGCCTGCAAGCATTGCGGCGTCACCCATGTTATGGCCTTCGGCTTTTAATTCCTTTACACGCATCAATCTTTTGTTTGTTATATAGTTATTAACGGTCATTCCCGTACCTACTTTAAAAATTCTGCAAAGGTGGTGTTTGGAAATATAAAACTGCTCCGCAAGCTCGTCTAAGGATATTTCCTGTGAGTAATTGCTGTTTATGTAAGCGATTATTGCTTTTAACTGACTGTCAGGGATATCGCCCATTGAAAACAGCTTTGCATTATTTATAAGGTATAGTATTTCTATAATTGTTGCACTTACAACAGGGCTGTAAGTGTCCTTGAAATTATGAGAATATTTCTGCAGACGCAAAAAGGCATCGTAAAGTCCGCTTGATACGCAAAGCTCTGCATCAATTCTGTTCATGCTGCCGTGGGTTTGTTTTAAAAATTCTTCCTCAAGCTCCTTGCAGTTATACTTTTCAAAAAATCCGGGTTCTACAGAAAGTAATACTCTTTCATAAGTTGCACTGCTGTTGTGATATACACGGTGCATTTCGTTTTTGCGTTGAACTATAAGGTCATAAGGATTAAGCTTGTAGGTGTTACCCTCTATAATATAGCTTGAATCTCCCTGTAAAAACAGCATAATTTCGTAAAAATCATGGCTGTGAAGAAAGAATTTTTCATTTGTAACATTGGGGACTTTCTTTTTTCCTACCCAGTAAAAATTATTGAACATATCAATCACCGCCTTGATTATAACATAAAATATCAATATTTGCAATAATTAAATCAATATTATATATAGTTTTTTGTGAATATTTGTGTTATTATATTGGCAAAAGTAGGAGGTTTGGCAATGGTATATACAAAAATAAGCGGTTTTTCTGATGAAATTGATTCTTGTATTGTAACTCAGTTTGAAGTACTTAACAAACTTGGTATCAAGTATTTTGAACCAAGAGGCATAGATGGAAAAAATATTTCCACACTTACTGCCGACGAGGTTAAGGAGCTTAAGGCGAAGATGGATAAATACGGAATTAAGGCTTCTTCAATAGGATCACCTGTTGGTAAAATGAATATTGAAGATGATTTTGCAGAGCACTTTGAAATGTTCAAGCACGTGGTTTATATCGCAAAAGAACTTGGCTCTAAGTATATAAGAATGTTCAGCTTCTATAAAAAAGAAGGTGACTGGACGGAAGAAAAGCGTGCAGAGGTTTTAAAACGTCTTAAAATGATGATTGCTTATGCAAAGGAAAACGACATTGTACTTTTGCATGAAAATGAAAAGGGTATTTACGGAGATATTGTAGACAGATATGCAGACCTTATGGAAAACTTGTACTGTGATAACTTCAAAGGTGTATTTGACCCTGCAAACTTTGTTCAAAGCGGTGAAGATACAAAATATGCTTACGAAAAATTGAATAAGTACATCGAATATATGCACATCAAAGATTCCTGTACAGACGGTAAGGTTGTTCCTTCAGGTATGGGTGAGGGAAATATAGAATATATACTTAAAAATCTGTTTGATAAGGGCTATAAAGGATTTGTAAGCCTTGAACCGCATCTTGGCAGCTTTGAAGGTCTTGAGGATCTGGAGCTTGACGATGAAATGGAAAAGCTACCCAAGGGTGGCGAAGGTACATATACAGTTGCATACGATGCACTTAACAATATTTTGAAGAAAATTTTATAGGAGGATTTTTATGAATAAAGTAAAAATGGGTATTATAGGTTTTGGTAATATGGGTAAGGAGCATGTAAAAAATATTTATGATGGTAAGATTCCTAACATGGAGCTTGCTGCGGTATGCGATATGGATGATAAGAAGATTAAGTTGATAAATGAACTTTATCCTGATGTTCCTACTTTTAGTGATGTTGAGGATATGTATAAAAGCGGTCTTATAGATTCTGTTTTGATTGCTACTCCTCATTATGACCACGCAAAATATGCTATTATGGGATTTGATTACGGTCTTAACGTACTTACAGAAAAGCCTGCAGGTGTACATACAAAGCAGGTTAAGGAAATGAACGAGGCTGCTGCAAAATCCGACAAGGTTTTCGGCATTATGTACAACCAGAGAACAAATCCTCTTTATCAGAAGGTTAAAGAATTAATTGAAAATGGAACACTTGGTCACATTAAGCGTATTACATGGATTATAACAAACTGGTACAGACCGCAGCTTTATCATAACAGCAGTGCATGGCGTTCAACCTGGAAAGGTGAAGGCGGCGGTACTCTTATAAACCAGAACCCACATCAGCTTGATTTGTGGCAGTGGATGTTCGGTATGCCTGATAAGGTTTATTCAAGAGTTTCCTACGGTAAATTCTATGATATAGAAGTTGAAGACGAAGTTGTTGCCATGTTTGATTACGACAACGGAACAATAGGTCAGTACATTACATCTACAGGTGAAGCTCCCGGAACAAACAGACTTGAAATTGCCTGTGATATGGGACGTGTTGTTATTGAAAGAAGCGGCAGTGAAGAAAAACTTATCTTTGACCGTAATGTTATTTCTGAACGTGAACATAATAAAATAAATACAGCTCCTTTTGGCAAACCTGAATGCTGGAAGTGTGAAATTCCTGTTGAAGGTGCTCCCGGTGAACAGCACGTGGGTATTATGAAAAACTTTGCAGACGCAGTTTTAAACGGTGCAAAGCTTCTTGCTCCAGGTGAAGAAGGTATTAAAGGTCTTACAATTTCAAATGCAGTACACTTAAGCTCATGGATAGGTGAAGAAGTAAGAACTGCTGATTTCCCTGATGACAAATTTTATGATATGCTTCAGAAAAAAATTGCCGATTCAACATTTGTTAAAGGTGAAAGTGAAAATGTTGAAGTTGATATGTCAAAAACACACTAAAGGAGAGGGATGTTATAATGGATAAAAGAATTGGTGCACAGCTATATACTGTATGTGATTTTATGAAAACTATCGATGAATTTGATGAGTCATGTAAAAAGCTCAAAAATATGGGTTATAAAATTGTACAGGTTTCAGGTATAAAGTTGCCTGCAAAGCCTATGAAGGAGATTCTTGACAAATACGGGCTTGAATGTGTACTTACACACAGAAAGTATGCAGATTTTTTAGAAAACCTTGACGAGGTTATAGAATTTAATAAAATTCTGGGTTCAAATATATGCGGTCTTGGTGCAATGCCGAATGAATATTATGATTCTAAAGAATCTGTTTTAAAGTTTATTGAAGAAATTAAGCCTGTTTGTGAAACTATAAAAAAAGAGGGTATGTATTTTGCATATCACAATCATGCACGTGAGTTTTTGAAACGTGACGGAAAATGTATATTTGATTATCTTATAGAAGAAACTGACCCTGAAATTTTTAACTTTACACTTGATACATGCTGGTGTCACGCAGGTGGCGTTGACCCTGTAAGAATGATTGAAAGACTTGGAAAACGAGCAATGGTACTTCATTACAAAGATTACAAGGTTGACGAGGAAACAAAAAGAACAGGTACATATACAGAGGTTGGCAACGGTAACCTGGAATGGGATTTAATTACTGCAGCAGCAGAAAAGGCAGGTACATTATATGCTGTTGTGGAACAGGATACCTGCCCCGGAGATCCATTTGATTCACTTAAAATCAGCTATGACTATCTAAGCAAAAAAGGCTTTATTTAAGAGGTATTTAATTTGAAAAACGTATGTATTGTGGGTTACGGTAAGATAGGACCTAACCATGCTAATGCTTTTGGAACAATTGAAAATGCAAAACTTTATGCGGTTTGTGATGTTAATGAGGAAAAAATAAAAAAATGTCAGGAAAGCTTTGATGTAATAGGCTATACCGATTTTGATGAAATGTTAAAGGATGAAAATATTCATTCCGTGCATATCTGTACTCCGCATTATCTGCATTACGAAATGATAGTAAAGGCATTGGCGGCAGGTAAATCTGTTGTTTCCGAAAAACCTGTTACAATGACAAAGGAACAGTTTGAAGAGCTTAAGAAAAATCCGGATGCCAAAAAGGTGTGTCTTGTTTTTCAGAACAGACTTAACAACTGTGTTGTAAAACTTAAAGAAATAATTGAAAATGGTGAACTTGGTAAGATAAAGGCTGCAAAATCCATTCTTACATGGTGCAGAACTGCTGACTATTATCTGGAAGATGAATGGAGAGGCAAATGGGCAACAGAAGGTGGCGGCGTGCTTATAAATCAAGCTGTTCATTCTTTGGATTTGCTTCGTTATCTTGTTGATGATTTTGATACTGTACGTGCAAACATGATGAATTATTCATTAGAGGATGTAATAGAGGTAGAGGATACTTTTGTTGCACGAATGGGCTATAAAAATGGTGCAAAAGCATTTTTTGTGGCTACAAATTCATATCCTGTAAATTCTCCTATGGATATAGAAGTTGTTTTTGAAAACGGTGTTGCACGTTATACAAACAATTGCCTTACTGTTAACGGTGAAGTGGTTGCTCGTGACGAAATTGCAACAGGGGCAAAAGGTTATTGGGGCAAAAGCCACACAAAACTTCTTGTTAATTTTTATGATAAAGGTGAATATTTCAGTATCGTTGATGCCGAAAATACAATGAATATGCTTTTTGCAATGTATGAAAGTGCAAAAGACGGCGGAAAAGAAATTAATATTTAATTGTTTTGGAAAGATTGTGGAAAATACAATCTTTCCTTTCTTTATGTGACAAAGTTATATACATGTTGACAAAAAAATTACTCAAGTATATAATATATATTGTGGATTGTTGCACGCAAAGTCCCAAATTTGGTAATAAATTTATAATAAAAAATGAAAAGGGGATTAAATTATGTTAAAGATTAAAATTACAATTGGAAGAATTATAACATGGGCTTCAAGCTTTATGTTACTTCTTGGCGTTTTTGGTGATTGGTACGGAGATTTCATTGGTTCCCAAAGTATATCGATTTTTGGTGCCTGGGATTTAGCAGGTCTGTATCACACAGGATTTGATGGTGGTTTCCTTGGTTTTTTAGCTATTCTTATTCTTCTTGCGTCTGTAGCAGTTGTGTTTTTTGACCTTTTTGAACAGTCGAAGCTTTCTAAATTTATATCTTTGGGTGTAGCGGCTACTGTGATTCTTGTATTCATAATTGCATTGGTTGTTGCTGATGGTGAACATATTGCTTATGGTCTTGTTCTGTTGCTTTTTGGTGGTCTTGGTATGCCTGTTGGTCCATTGCTTGAGGACATTATGTCAGGTAAGCTTCCTTTTGGTGGCGGTACTGCTCAGACTAAAAAATTCTGCTCTAACTGCGGTGCACAGGTAGCTGATAATGCACCTTTCTGCACATCTTGCGGTAATAGAATGAATTAATACATACAAAAAAAGACAGGATTTTATCCTGTCTTTTTTGTGTCAAAATATACTTTCTTCGTAGCTTATTTCGATACCTTTGTAATTTTTTATAGCGTTTTTAAGTGCACCTACCCCAAGGTTTGAACAGTGTTTTTTTTCTTCTGGTAAACCGTCCAACGCCTTTTCTACATCATCCTCTGTAATTTTGAGTGCCTGCTCAATTGTTTTTCCTTTTGCCAGTGTAGACATCATACTTGATGTTGCAACCGAAGCGGTACATCCGTAAACCATATAGCTTACGTCAGTAAGAACATTGTCATTTACTTTTATAAAAACTTCAATATAGTCGCCGCATTCTACCGAACCGTAATAACCTTTTCCGTCACAATCATCCATTGTGTGGGCATTTTGAGGGTTAAAAAAATGTTCCATAACCTTTTGTGTATATTTCATTTCATCACAACCTTAATGATAAATTCAAGTAATATTATATGATTTTTTGTCCCCTAAGTCAATATTAACAAATTTTACATGATTTTACGAAGTAAAAATATCGAGCAGTCGAAGATTGCATATCGCCAAAACAGTAGCATCTAAATTGTGCACGAATTCTATAATGAGTTTGTAATAAAAACTCCGTGAATTGCCTGATGCATGAATTTCAGGTTAGTGTGCTCACAGAATAGATAAAATACAAAATAACGGGGAAATTATCCGTCCTTCATATATTAACGTGATTCCCCGACGAAGACACAAAAATCTTGATGAAAGATAACAAAAAAAGTCACAGCAAATTTAAAATACTGTGGCTTTTGTTGTATTGACAAATATCGCCATATATGATATATTGTTTGTGAAGGTGCATATGGGATTGTTACAAGATTAACAAGCCAAAAAGAAGGTGTACCTGTTGTGGAATTTTATGTGCTCATGCAGAATGAACTTGCATACGAGCAGAAAGGTATAGGTGAGAAAAATGGTAAATTTCAAACAGTGGGACGGCTTTAAAGGCCGCATCTGGAAATCTGAAATCAACACAAGAGATTTCATTCAGAACAACTACACTCCATTTGATGGAGATTCATCTTTCCTTGTAGGTCCTACAGATGCTACAAACAAGCTTTGGGGCAAATTGCAGGAACTTCAGAAGCAGGAAAGAGCACAGGGCGGCGTGCTTGATATGGAAACAGAAGTTGTTTCTTCATTGACAGCTTACGGTCCCGGTTACATTGATGAAGAACTTAAAGACCTTGAAAAGGTTGTTGGTCTTCAGACAGATAAGCCTCTTAAAAGAGCATTTATGCCATTCGGTGGTATTAAAATGGCTATGCAGGCTTGTGAAACAAACGGTTACACAGCCAACCCTGAATTGGGCAAAATCTTCACTGAATACGCACGTACTCACAACCAGGGTGTATTCGATGCTTACACTCCTGCAATGAAGAAAGCTCGTCACAATAAAATTATTACAGGTCTTCCTGATGCTTACGGTCGTGGTAGAATCGTTGGTGACTACCGTCGTGTAGCTCTTTATGGTATAGATCATCTTATAGCTGAAAAGCTTAAGGATATGTCAGGTCTTGAAGGTACTATGACAGATAATAAAATCCGTCTTCGTGAAGAAATTACTCTTCAGATTAATGCTCTTAAAGACATGAAGAAGATGGCTGAAATCTATGGCTATGATATTTCACAGCCTGCTTCAAACGCTTATGAAGCTGCTCAGTGGTTGTACTTCGGTTACCTTTCAGCTATTAAAACCCAGAACGGTGCTGCTATGTCAGTAGGTCGTGTATCTACATTCCTTGATATTTATATCAAACGTGATATGGATAAGGGTATTCTTACAGAAGAACAGGCTCAGGAAATCATCGACCATATGGTTATGAAGTTCCGTATGGTTAAGTTTGCTCGTGTTCCTTCATACAACCAGTTGTTCACAGGTGACCCTGTATGGGCTACTGTTGCAATCGGTGGTATGGGTGTTGACGGTCGTTCAATGGTTACAAAGACTGACTACCGTTTCTTGCATACACTTGAAAACATGGGTCCTTCACCTGAACCTAATATGACAGTTCTTTATTCAAGCAACTTACCTGAAGCATTCAAAAAATATGCTGCAGAAATTTCTATCCGTACAAGTTCTGTACAGTACGAAAACGATGATGCGATGAGAGCTGTATGGTTTGATGACTACTCAATCTGCTGCTGCGTATCTGCAACACAGACAGGTAAGGAAATGCAGTTCTTTGGTGCAAGAGCAAACCTTGCAAAAGCTTTGCTATATGCTATTAACGGTGGTATTGACGTTAAGACACGTGAACAGGTTGGCCCTGCTTACAGACCTATTACAAGCGAATACCTTGATTATGATGAAGTAATCGAAAAGTACAATGCTATGCTTGATTGGTTGATCGAACTTTATGTTGATACGCTAAACGTAATTCACTACATGCACGATAAGTATTTCTATGAAGCTGCAGAGCTTGCTCTTATCGATACAGATGTACGTCGTACATTTGCTACAGGTATTGCAGGTTTCTCACACGTAGTTGACTCACTAAGTGCTATTAAATACGCTAAGGTTAAACCTATCCGTGATGAAGAAGGAATTGCTATGGATTTTGAAATCACAGGCGACTTCCCTAAATACGGTAACGATGATGACCGTGCAGACGATATCGCTGTTTGGTTGCTTCAGACATTCTTGGAAAAATTGAAGACACACCACACATACAGGGATGCTGAACCTACAACATCTATCCTTACAATTACATCAAACGTAGTTTACGGTAAGGCTACAGGCACAATGCCTAACGGCAGAAAAGCAGGCGAACCATTCTCACCTGGTGCTAACCCAAGTTACGGTGCAGAAAAGAACGGTCTTATTGCATCACTTAACTCACTTACTAAGTTGCCATACCACTGGGCTTTGGACGGTATTTCAAATACACAGACAATTAACCCAAGTGCTCTTGGTCACAGTGAAGAAGAACAGTCAAAGAACCTTGTTCAGGTTATGGATGGTTACTTTGATCAGGGCGCTCATCACCTTAACGTTAACGTATTTGGTGTTGAAAAACTTATCGACGCTATGGAACATCCTGAAAAAGAAGAATATGCTAACTTCACAATCCGTGTATCAGGTTATGCTGTTAAGTTCATCGACCTTACAAAGGAACAGCAGATGGACGTAATTTCACGTACTTGCCATGGACAGCTGTAAGGGTATAGTTCATTCTTTGGAAACTTTCGGTTCCGTTGATGGTCCCGGTATCAGATTTGTAGTATTTTTACAGGGTTGTAAAATGCGTTGTAAATACTGCCATAATCCTGAAACCTGGAGCTGTAACGGTGGCGAAGAATGGTCTGCGCAAGACTTGTTTGAACGAGTTTTCAAATATCGCACATATTGGGGTAAAAATATGGAAAAAGGCGGCGTTACCGTAAGCGGTGGCGAACCTTTAATGCAGATTGATTTTGTTATTGAGTTCTTTAAAATTTTAAAAGCAAACGGTGTTCACACAACATTGGATACATCCGGTCAACCGTTTACAATGGAAGAAGAATGGCTTGCAAAGTTTGATGAATTGCTTAAGTACACCGATTTGGTTATGCTTGATTTAAAGGAATTTGATGATGAAAAGCATAAAAGTCTTACAGGCTTTACCAACAAAAACATCTTGCAGATGGCGGAATATATATCAGAAAAAGGTGTGGCTATGTGGATAAGACATGTTCTTGTTCCGGGCTTAACCGATGATGAAGCAGGACTTATGAAAATGGCAGATTTTATCTCTACCCTTAAGACTGTTGAAAAGATAGAAAATCTTCCGTACCATACTTTAGGACTTTTAAAATGGGAAAATCTTAAGATTAAATACCCTCTTGACGGTGTACGTTCACCATCACCTGAAGAAGTTGCAAAGGCAGACAAAATACTTAAAAAGATTTAAAATTTTTTGGGACTGTAAAAAAAATTACAGTCCCTTTGTTAGTGGGAATAGGAAAAAATGTTCAGAATGGACAAACTGA